>CAXBNA010000310.1:0-5662 GCA_963976915.1 uncultured Verrucomicrobiales bacterium | reverse complement strand
ATAGTATACTCGTAATGCGGGTCAGTGTGCAAATTTTCAAAAAAACACCTCATTTCTCGTTTCCTCACCCCGCTTGACTTGAGGGCAGCGGCCAATTTCACAGCATCACCCTTCAACAAAAGCTGCGCCTATCAACCGGGAACGTCTGCAAACCCAGCCGCCCCCACACCTCAAAAGCGACCCAGCGCCCCCAGACTTTCCTTCCGGGTTGTTCTTTCCTGCACACTTGCTCCCAGCCCAAAATCAGGATACCTGTCCGCCCTCTCCCCCTTTCGCGCCCGTAGCTCAGTGGATAGAGCAGCGGATTTCTAATCCGTCGGTCGCAGGTTCGATCCCTGCCGGGCGTGCTTTTTTGGAGTTGGTCATTGGGACCGCTTTGTGGGATCAATGAAGTGGTGAAAAACGTGCCCTCCCCACCCAAGATCGAACCACTGCCGCTTCAGCGGGTGTGTGGCATCGTCTGGCGACATCGGGGGCGATGCGTGGCGCTCCTGGTCTTGGCTGTTCTGGGGACCCTGCTGGCACTGGTGTTTCCCTCCTTGGTGGCGTGGTTTGTCGATGATCTCATTCCGAACGGAAGACGGGAGCTCGTCTGGCAGGCAGGTGGATTGGCGCTGGCCGCCTTCACGCTGAAGGAGGCGCTGGCCCGGGGGCGAATCCTCTGCGGCAATGCGCTGGAACAGCAGGTCACGGTGGACCTGCGGGCGGAGTTTCATCAGCGACTGCTCCGGCTGCCGGTGCCGTGGTTTGACCGGCAAAAAACCGGAGACTTGATGACGCGAATGGCCGACGACATCCCCGCCATGCGCCGAGTGGTGGTCGAGGGCGTGGAACAGGGAGTGACCGCGACTTTGCAGATGATCGCAGCGGCGACGCTGATGTTTTGGACGGACGCAACGCTGACATGGATCGTGCTGATCCCGGTCCCGTTGATCGCTTCGGGTGGCTGGCTCTACGCCCGATGGGTCGCGCCCCGGGCTCGCACGGCCCGGGATGCAGCGGGAAACCTGAATGCGTCGTTCCAGGAGGACATGGCGGGCGTCCGGCAGGTCAAGGCCAGCACCGCTGAGTCCAACCGCACACACTTCTTCAAACGCCAAAACGAATCGGTGCGCACGGCCCAAACCCGTCTCGCCAAAGCGTGGGCGATCTATGCGCCATCGATGACCCTGGTGGGGCATTTGGGTCTGGTTCTCATCCTCGTGATCGGAAGCCTGTGGTGCATCGATGGGCGACTCACGGCGGGAGAGTTGATGAAGTTCGTTTTGTTGGTCGGCTACCTCTACGAACCGATCAGCCGGCTCCACGGCGTCAATCAAACGCTGCAGGATGGTCTGGCGGCTTCGGACCGGGTGTTTGGCATTCTGGACGAAGTCGAGGAGGATGGCATCGACGAGGGAGATTCGTTAGGCCTTAATCAGGTCAAAGGTGGGATCTCTTTCGAAGACATTCGATTCACCTATCCCGGCGCGAAACGAGCCGCCATCGATGGCATTTCACTTGAGATCCAACCGGGCTCGATGGTGGCCGTGGTGGGAGCCAGTGGCGCGGGGAAGAGCACCCTGTTCCACCTGCTCGCGAGATTTTACGAGCCCGACAGCGGAGGGATTTCATTGGACGGCCACCCCATTCAGCGGATTCGCAAAGCCACTCTCCGCAAACAACTGTCCTGCGTGGCGCAGGAACCATTCATCTTCTCGGGAAGCGTTCGCGAAAACCTGACGCTGGGGGTCGGCTCCGCAGATGACGCAAAACTTTGGTCGGCTCTGGAAAAATCCGGCGCAGCGGAATTTGTTCGTGCCCTTCCCCGGGCACTCGATGGGGAGCTCGGCGAACGCGGCGTGCGACTCAGTGGTGGCGAAAAACAGCGGCTCGCCCTGGCGCGGGTGTTTCTTCAGGACGCCCCAATCCTGCTCCTCGACGAAGCCACTTCAGCGCTCGACACCCTTTCCGAAAAACGTGTGCGGAGCGCCATCGATCAACTTCGCCAGGGTCGTACCACCCTCGTGATTGCGCATCGCCTCTCGACCATCCTCTCTGCCGATGTCATCCACGTCATGCGTGACGGCCAAGTCATCGCCAGTGGCAAGCACGCCGAGCTGATCCAATCTTGCTCCTACTACGCCAGCCTGGCGGAATTGGCCTTTGCGCAGGATTGACGCCCTTCCTTCAGCTACGCTTTGGCCTTGGCCTTCGCCTCCTCTTCATCCATCTCTGCCCACTCTTCCTGAAGCCGGAGGAGCTTGCGCCGAAGCCCCACTTTGGAAGCGGCCGACATGCGGTCGATGAACAGGACCCCGTTGAGGTGGTCGATCTCGTGTTGGAACGCCCGAGCCAACAGTCCGTCGGTCTCCAAGGTCACCGTCGTTCCCTCGAGCGTCTCATAGGTCACCGTGATGCCTTGGGAGCGCCGAATCTGCGCACGGAGGTCCGGGAAACTGAGGCAGCCCTCCTCGCCATTTTCCTTCTGCTTGCCGAGTTCAAGCCGGGGATTCAGAAACACGATGGGCATGAGAGCCTTCATGTCCTCCACATCCTCTCCATCGACCTTCAGGTAGCTGACGCACTCGGGATCATGAGAAACGTCGATGACCGCCAATTGAAGATCCACCGCGACCTGGGGTGCCGCGAGCCCGACCCCATTCGCCGCGTGCATGGTCTCGATCATGTCTTCCGCAAGCTTGCGATGCTCGTCCGTCACCTTCGTGATGGCGCGACACTTGGCACGAAGAACGGGTGTTGGATAACGAACGATGGTTAGGGGCATGATCGCCCTATAGGGAATCCAACTCTGCGCCTGATCAACGGCTTTTTGCCGGGATCGGTCCTATTGACCCGCGGCCCTCTGGATACGAGCCGGCACCTCATTGACGGAGTACCCTGCCGTGCGCAGGGCGTCCCAGATTTTCACAAGCAGTCCCAGCGGCGTCTCCTCGTCGGCTTCGAGCTCCAGCTTGGCGGTCGATTTCTGACTGCGAAGCGCCGTCAGGGCAGCGGCAAGGTCATCAGGCTCGACCAGCTTGCCATCGAGGAAGAGCTTTCGGTCATCGGTGACCGTGATGGGAATGCGCGTCTCCTGTTGAGGTGCTTCTCCGCCCATGGCTTTGGACTCGGGCAAAGACACCTTCAGGTGCGTTTTCGAGTTTCTGAACGTGGTCGTCGCGATGAAAAAGATCAGCAGGATGACCAGAATATCCACCAACGAGACGATGGGAATTGTGGGCACCTTCCGGCGTTGTTTGCGAAGATCCATGACGCGATTTCTTCTCAGTCTCTAGCCGCGCTGATCTCCGGCACGCTGCACTTCGAAATGGGTGAAAAAGTGGTGAACGGTCTCCTGCAGAATGGTTTCGAGGCGAATCGCCACCGTATCCAGTCGCCGGGCAAAGTAGGTGTGCGCCAGCACCGATGGAACCGCCACGAACAGACCCGCGATGGTGCACTTCAGCGCGACGCCAATTTCCCGCGCCACCTCATTGGTGTCTGGTCCACCGGCTTCAGCCCCACTCCCACCGAAGGCCGAAAACATTCCGACGAGGGCAAGGGTCGTTCCCATGAGTCCGAGCAACGGTGCGACGGTCACCATGACCTCCAGCACCGGCATTCCACGCTCGAGCGCATGCAGTTCCTCTTTCGCCCGGGCGGCGCAGGCTTCGGTGCACTCCTCCCTTGAGGCATAGCTGCCGCTGACGGCCATGCCTCCGAGCCGGGAAAGCATCGAACCGTCCCGATCCAGAAAATCCTGCAACGGGCGGATATCCCCCTTGATGGCATAGTTGGGCACCGATTTGAGCTGGCTGACCACGGCGGGCGGCATGATGACCGTGTCCCTCAATTGCAAGCCCACCAGAATCATGCTCGACACCGCCGCAAACGAGCACAGGACGATCAACAGCATCACGTAGCCGCCGGTCGACAGAAACTCCATCAGGAGCGTCAGCATGCCCTTCGAGGCCTCGGCCACCATCACAAACTCAGTAAATGAGAACATCATATTCAATCCGCATTCGTCCAGCTTCCAGCATTGGAACCAGGTCGTCGGGGATCGGAGGTATCTCCGCATCCCGAATGGCCTGCAAGGTAAAATCCGCCATCAGCGGGTCGGCATTTCTCGGGTCGGACACGATTCGGAGGTCCTCGGAGCGACCATCCGGAGTCACGTAG
The DNA here is from genome assembly GCA_963976915.1 of uncultured Verrucomicrobiales bacterium. Classification (GTDB taxonomy): domain Bacteria; phylum Verrucomicrobiota; class Verrucomicrobiia; order Verrucomicrobiales; family Verrucomicrobiaceae; genus CAXBNA01. The sequence goes on along the minus strand of CAXBNA010000310.1, from coordinate 1,498 downwards.
AATTCCAACTTCAGGCTGCCAAAGGTGACTGCGTCCATGCTGCGCCGCCGATAGGTGTGCCACTTTTTCTCCACCTGGCTCGTCACGGCACGCATGTAGCGCCCCATCGGTGTCTCCTCCGCATTGACCGACGCCTTGCCTCGATTGGAGATCGTTCCCTTCACTTTGCTCGTCCGGGTGAAGGGCACAAAGGCGTCTGGCGAGGCATTGAGATCCGGCGAATCGACGGTCTCAGCCATGGGGACTGCTTTTGGAACCGGCGTCTCATTTGCCGCCTCCGACGCCGCCATGGGTTGCGCTGGCGGAGCGTTTGCAGGGAGTGCACGCTGAACATCCAAGGGCAGGCGCTGGAGATCCACCCTGGCCATTTCCTCATCCATCTCCCGGATCATCTGGTCGAGGGGATTGGCCGCAGGCTCCACCTTGGCCATCTGCATGGCATCAGCCAAACTGGGTGGTGACGGACGACTGGCTGGCGAGGACTCCGCTACCGGCGTTTTCATTGCAGGAGCGGGTGCTGGCGGAGGCGGCGTGAGTCCAGCCTCCATTTTTCCTGCGGCGTCCTCTCGGATCTCTCCCTGCTTCTGATCCCGGTCAACGAGCTCCTTCATTGGGAACGCCGCACCGTCCATCGGTGCTGTTCCATCTGGATCCGCCGCCTTCTCACTGGCCGCCGTCGTGTTTCGGTCGGAGATGAAGTCCGCTTTCTTGGGCGCCGCCATCTCGGCTTCGTTTTGAGTCGTCCGGATGTAGTCCTTCGGCTCCGGTTCGGGCACGGCCGGAGGGGGCTCCGGGAGGATCTGCTCGGGAAAAATGAGCGTCACCTCTTTTTCTTCGACGACTGGCTCCGGGCTGCGCGAGTTCCATTTCTGAACGGCCTCGACGGCAAGGAACCACGCCAGCACCACCAACAGCAGCGCATGAAACGCCAGAGATCCGGCGAGACTGATTTGCAAGCTCTTGTCCTGAGTGGCGGTCACGAGCGGACATTTTGGGCAGAAGCAGCCTCAGAATCAACGCGGGAATCCGGAATCTGTGAACGACCACTCCTTTTCCAGATTGCGCCCCGTCACATCCTCGCTACGAAACCTCCTTCGCTCACGCCTCCCGCATCCTCATGACCGCCACTTTCGAGATTCTCGGCAAATTCGACACCGAAGCCAACTGCCACAAGGTCCTCTACGCCCCAGTCGAGCATCCTTGGACCTATCGCGAAACGCAGGTCTACCAAATTGAGTTCGAAGGCGACGAGGCGGCGCTTGATGCCTTCGTGGGCCAGGTTCTCCTGGATCCCATCAGCCAGGAACTCCGCAAGGGCGACGGAAAACCCTTTCCAGAAGCGGCCTTCGTCCTCGAATACGGCATGAAGGGCGGCGCACTGGATCTGGAGAAGGAAACGATCCTCAATTACTACCGCTCCCTCCCCGAAAAGGCTTTTGACCTTCAAAAACTGACCCTCCGCAAACGCGTTCACGTTTTCGGAGAAGGTGCCGACTCC
>CAXBNA010000309.1:0-5669 GCA_963976915.1 uncultured Verrucomicrobiales bacterium | reverse complement strand
GTCATTGTGGATGTCGGGTCCGCCGATCTCTGGGTCGAGCAAGTTGGCGACGTGGAGCAGATTATCCCGCACGATCTCCCCTTCCATCCGGCGGGTGGGCGCGCGCCACATCCAGACATTGTCCGGGTCAATGATGGCGTTGGCGTCATCGTGCGTCGATGCTCGTCTGTAGGTCGCGCTCGTCACGATGAGGCGGTGCATTGGCTTCATGGCATACTCCTGCTCGATAAACTCCGCTGCCAACCAGTCGAGAAGCGCGGGGTGGGTGGGCTTCTTGCCGTTGGCGCCAAAGTCATCCGGGGTTGCGACGATGCCCGTGCCGAAATGGCGGAGCCACAGGTGATTCATCGCCACGCGAGCGAAGAGCGTGTTCGCTTCGGAGGAAATCCACTTGGCAAAGGCGAGGCGGCGTCCCGTGCTTGAGTCGGGGTAGGTTTTGACTTCCCGTGGTTTGAAGTCTTCCGCTCCGGCATCCTTTTGCGCCTTGGTCGCGGCGGTGAGTTTCTTCTCAGCAGCGGTCAGCTTGGCCTTGGCGGCATCGAGCGATTTTTTGGCAGCAGCCTTTTGGCTGGAGGACTTGGCCTCGGCAGCGGTTGCTTCGGCACCCTTGAGGGCGCTCTGTGCCGCGGCCTTCGCATACTGGGCCTCAAACAGCTCGGCCTCGAGCTGAGCGCGTCGTGCACTGGCAGCCATGCTCTGCCATTTGGGGGACTTTTTCTCCATGCCGCGATCTTCTTCCTCTTCCAATGGCAACATCGCGAGCAGTGCTTCGTGACGCGCTTCGGCCGCCTTCAGTTTGAGCTCCTTTTCGGGCTGAAGCTCGGGCTTGCCCTTGGCAGACGCGCATTCCGTCCGGGCGGCGGCGAGCTTGGCTGCGGCGTCATTGAGGAGAGCCTCCCGGACATAGTCGCGTTTTTCCGGTTGCTTCGCGGTGAGCGGGAGACTGACGGGCTTCACCTTCAGTCCGCTGCGAAACAATGAGGGAACGCCGGGCAGGATCGGCTTGTCCTTGATGGGATTGCGTTCGTCACCGCGATCAAACATGTAGGTGACGGGTTTCAAACTCTGGTCGTAGGCGCGGACGAGTCCGTCTTTCTTCATGTCGAGCTCACCGGGCACAGGCTCGGTGCGGACATTGTAGGGCTCGAACACGGCGCGGACCTTGTAGTAGTCCTCCTGTGGAATCGGGTCATACTTGTGATCGTGGCACTTCACACAGTTCATGGTGAGGCCCATGAACGCTTTCGACGTGTGTTCAACGACCATGTCCATCCACTGATACCTGTCGCGGTGATAGCTGCGGACGAGGAAGCCAGTGGCACGCAGCGCATCGAGATCTTCGGGTGCCAGTTCGTCGGCAGCGAGCATCTCCTGCACCATTCGGTCGTAGGGCTTGCCGTCGTTGAGGGCGTCGATGATCCAGTCCCGCCAGCGCCACACGTGGGGCTGGGAAATGCGCACCATGTCCTTGTAGCCATCCCAATCGGAGTAGCGCCAGACGTCCATCCAATGTCGCGCCCATCGCTCTCCATAGCGCGGATCATCGAGCAATCGATCCACAACCTTCTCGTAGGCCTGGGGCGATGTGTCGGCGAGGAAGGCCGACTGTTGCTCGGGGGTTGGCGAAAGGCCAATCAGATCGAGGTAGACTCGTCGCAACAACGTGAGCCGGTCGGCTTCTGCTTGCGCCTTCAGTCCGCGTTGCTCTTGCTGCGCGGAAACAAAGGAATCAATAGGGTTGGCGACCTCCAGAGTGGCGTGGACCACGGCTGGAATCTCCGGGTGTTTCACCGGCTGAAATGGTTTCCACGGGTAGCGCTGCAGGAAACGCGCAAAGCTGTCAGCCTTTTCACCGGCCTGCGCAAGCTGGGCCTCGGTCGGTTTGTCCGACTTGTCACCGGGAAAGGTTCCGAGCAGCAACTCGGTCAGATTGGAAACGCCGTCGCCGTCTGCATCCTGGTTGGCTGCTTGGTCGATTCGGTCTGGCAGAGGCGAGTCCTCGCCCAGCTTTCGCAAAGCGTCGCCAAACGCATTGTGCGGAAACTCGTCCAGCGATTCCGGCGCGTGATGTTTCGACGGCAGGTGGCAGGTCGTGCAATCGTTCAGCCGCTCCACCAAAAAGTGGTCCAAGTGATTCGCCAGCGCCTTCTTGTTCGCGGGCGTGGCCATCCCATTTCCTGCAGAGACCAGCAGGAGGCAGGCGGAGATCCAATGGGAATGACGGACCATGAGTCGAGGGTCAGGAGTACGCAGGGTGGGGGGCGCGCCTTGCGCGAATGGGACTACTTGAACGTCGTGAGTTCCTTCCCTGAGGAAACTTGCCAGACCCGCAGGGTGCCGTCTTGGCCACCTGCGATGATGAGTTCGCCATCGGCGGAGGCGGAGACGGCGTTCATGAAGTCGGTGGCTCCGGGCAGTTTCTTCACTTCAGCTCCATCGCTGTTCATCAATCGGACTTTGGTGTCGCCGGAGGTGGTGGCGAACAAATCGGCGGCTCCGAGATAGCGGAGGGCGGTGACTTCCTTGTCCCAGCCATCGGCGTTTTTGCGGCGATCCTGGATCGTCCAATCCCAGGTTTTGACAACGTTGTCGCCACCGGCACTGGCGAGGACGCGACCGTCGGCACGCCAGTCCAATCCGAGCACGTGGTGGGTGTGGCCTTCGAAGACCTTGCTCACTTTTCCCGTGGCGGGATCGAGAACGCGCACGGCTTTGTCGGCGCCGCCGGAGGCGAGGTGTTTGCCATCGGGCGAAAAAGCGAGGCTGAGAACGGTGTCGAGATGAGTCTCCGGGTAGCTGTGGCTCAGTTTGCCGGAGGGAACCTCCCAAAGGGTGATGTCGCCACTGCGGGAGGGTTCGCCGCTGCCGACGGCGAGCGTGGTGCCATCGGGTGAGAAGGCGAGGCTGGCGACGCGGTCGGTGATCGCTGACTGACCATCGCCGGTGCCGAGGGTGGTTTCGAGCTTCCATTCGCTGGCTGAGGCGTCGGGCTGGATGGCGTGACCGGTGGTGGTGCTCCAAGCGAGGGTTTTCTTCTCGGCAGTGACTCCGTGAATTTCCAATCCGTTCGGGGAGAAGGTGAGCGATGTCAGCGCGGGCATCGCTTTGGGTAGGGCAGAGACGGCGGCGGTCTTGGCGGCATTGGCTGTATCGAGTTCCTTCTTGGCTTTCTCGGCGCTGGCCTTGATGTCTGCGAGTTGCGTCTTGGTGGCGGTGATCTGCTTGTTTAGAAAGTCGATCTCCTTGGCGCTTTCGGCGATGGTGGCTTCGACGCGTTTCAAGGCCTGAGTCGCGGTCTTGGCGTCTGCGGCTGCTTTTTCGGCGGCGGCTTGAGCGTCGGTGAGCTTTTTGGTCAGGGCTTCGTCGGGCTTGTCTTTGGGCAGTTGAGCGACTTGGTCGGCGAGCGACTTCGCGGTGGTCTCGGCGTCGGATTGCGCCTTGGCCTTGGTGTCGGCGTCTTTGCGTTTGGGATCAAGATCCTTTTGGGCGGTGTCGGCGAGTTGCTGGGCTTTTTTCAATCGGGCGTCAAAAGCCGCGATCTCTTTTTCGGTTTTGCTGGTGGACTCGGCCAGCCAGGCGGCCTCCAGGGCAGCGCGGGCGGCGGATCGATTTTTGGACGAGAGGTCGCGTTCGGCGCTCCAGCTGCCGGTGATTTCGAGCGCGACTTTGCCGGTGGCGGTTTCCCAAATGTTGATGCGGTGATCTTCTCCTGCAGTGGCCAGACGCTGGGCGTCGGGTGCCAGGATGAAGGCGGTGATTTTGGCGCCGTGCTTGAAGTCGCGCAGACTTTTTCCAGTGGGTTGATCGATCAGTTGAACGGTGTCGGGTTCGAGGCGGAGCTTGGCGTTTTGGGGAGTGGAGGGGACGGCGGGGGGAGGGCTCGTGCGTTTCCACAGCTTGACCTCGCGGTAGCTGCCGGTGGCGAGGAGATGGCCGTCGGGGCTGAAGGCGATCGCGGGCACGATGTCGCGATGGGCGACGCCGGGTTGCTTGTAGAGACCGGATTTGATGAGGGCGGTGTCGGTGAGCTTGGTGACGAGGGACTGCGTGGGCAGATGATAGACGGAGATTTGGTTTCCGCGGGCGGCGGCGGCGAACTGGCCATCGGGCGTCATGGAGACGGCGTAGATGGCATTGAAGGCGGGTGGCAGGGGTTCCCAGGCGATGACCTTTGCCTTGGCACCTTGGTGAACGGCGCCTTCATCGATCCAGCGTTTGAGCAGGTCCAGTTGGGAGGTGGACAGGGGAACGGCGCCGACCTTGTTGGTCTTGGGTGGCATTTCCGAATCCCAATGACCGGCCGCTGCCTGGTAGATCAGGCTTTTCTCACCCGCGCCGATGACGATGCCCACATCGGTGTCGCCACCTTTGAGCATGAGCTCGGGTGTTTCCATGTTCAGGTCGGCCTTGGTCGTCGTCTTGTTGTGGCAGGGGATGCAGTTGTCCTTGAGGACGGGAAAGACCTCCTTCTCATAGTCAACCAAGGCACCCGTGACCGAGATTGGCAGGGCGATGAGGAGGATGGACGCACGGCACTTCATTTCTTCACGGGTTCGGTGACGCGGATGCGAATGGGCTGGGAGTAAACGAGGAAAACGGCGTCCTTGGGGGCGGCTTTGACTTTGCGCTCAGCGAGGACTTTGTCGGCGGCGGCTGTGGCTTGCTCGGCCTTTTTGATGGCGTCGGCATTCGCAGGATTTTTCTTTGCGGCGGTGAGGTCTTTGCCCGCTTGGGTGGCGGCCTTCTCGGCGAGTGCGAGCTCCTCGATGCCGCGGGAGATTTTCATCTTGGCGGTGCCTTGGAGGATGCAACCGTAGTCGCCGGGGGCGAGTTTGAGGGCCTTGATATCGAGGGTGATCTTGCCGTCGTTGGCCTTGGCCGGGATGTCGCCGGTGGGGGCTTTGTCGGAATCGATGAGGCCGAGGACTTTCATCTTGAGCGCGTCCGTGAAGCCTTTGTGACGGACGACTTTGAGGGCAATCTCGAGTTTGCCGTCGGAGGTGACCTCGAAGGGTTGCTGGCCGACAATCACGACGCGAGCCGGAGCGGTGGATTCGACCACGCCGAGGACGGCACCTCGTGTCTGGCGGATGCGGAGGGGCTCGCGGTTGGAGTCCTTGACCGTTGCCAAAATTTCCGCGCCGGGGCCTTTCCAATCCGCCAGGGAAACGGCGCTGGCGGGCGCGTCGTTCTGAGCTTGGAAGGCGATGTAGCCCGTGCCTTGTTTGGTGCCCATGAATCCGCCGAGGCAGGTGACGCCGGGAGGGCAACCAGCGATGTAGGGCATCAAGGCATCGGGAAATCCGGCGCGGTAGGGCGCGAGCACTTCGAAGGCCACGATGCCGCCGCGCCAAACGTTGGAGCTGCCGAAGACACCGGTGCGATCATTCTTGGGCAGGGCGAGAGCGGCGGGGGTGGCAATCAGGGGTTGGCTGGAGGAGTCTCGAATGCGGAGTTCAAAGGGGTATCGAATCTTGCCCACGCTGTTGGCGGTGTCGGTGAGGTGGAGGCGGAACTTTCCGTCGGCGGGAGCGGTGTAGGTGTAAGACGGATCGCGTTCGGCGGGACACCCCCGGCTCACGCCGGGTTGGGGCCGCCAGCGGGCCACGGCACCGCCGTACATGCAATACCACCAATATTGGGCATCGACTTAAATTATTGGTTGAAGA
>CAXBNA010000308.1:0-5796 GCA_963976915.1 uncultured Verrucomicrobiales bacterium | reverse complement strand
CAGCAACGGCTGCTTCTACCCGGCCGCCATCTACCTCGGCGGAAACGCACAGACCATCGTCCGTGCCATTGATAGCGAGGTGATCGAGCTGTTCGATCGCGCCGAAGTCAGCAGCACGGGTGGATCGAACAACACCGGCGGCGGGATCTCGCACACCAGCGTGTCGGCGATCGCGTCGCCGAGTGCAGGAGCAATCAAGGTGCTCATCGAGCCCGAAGCTGCCCGCAACGCCGGAGCGGCTTGGCGGCTGGCAGGCGACTCAAGCTATCAACCTCATCTGAACACCGTTGGCAATCTCAATCCGGGAACCTTTGTGCTTCAGATGACTCCTGTGGCGGGGTTTGAAGTGCCTGCCGACTCTCCCGTCACCGTCAGCGGTGGCAGCCTCACGGAGGTGACCTACACCTACACCACCGAACTCACCCCGCAGGAAAGCTGGAGGCAGGAGCATTTCGGCACGACGGCGAACAGCGGCGATGCCGCTGACGACAACGATTTTGATCACGACGGCTTCACCAACGCTGAGGAATATGCGGCAGGGACGAACCCGACTCAGGCAGGAGACTCCTTCAAGGTGGCGGGGACTTCGCACGTCGGCGCGTCCTTCACCGCAACGACGAGCGGCAAGGCTGGGCGCACCTACGTCCTCCAGCGCAGCACGACCCTGGCCCCAAGCTCGTGGGGCACCGTGGACACCATCGGGCCGCTGAGCAGTGACGGCTCGGTTTCATTGACCGATGCGGCAAGGCCGACTGACGCGGCGTTTTACCGGATTCAGGTCACGGGGCCTTGATGCGCCAGACCGTTTTTTTCCCGACTTGGTAGCGATTTCGAACCACGCGGGTATCTGTCAACAACCATGAACAACAACGCGCCCGGCACGTTTCCCAGCACTGAATGGACACTCATTTCACGGCTTCGCAGTCGTCACGAAGAGGTGGCCGACATCGCTCTGGACGAACTGTGCGGCAAGTATCACTACCCGCTCTACTGCTTCATTCGACGCCGCGGACTCGACCACCACGATGCCCAGGATGCCCTGCATGATTTTTTGGCCAAGCTCTTTCGCAACGAGTCCCTGCAACAAACCCATCGGGAGGCCGGGAGGCTGCGGGGTTTCCTTTCCACGGCGCTGAGCCGCTTTTTGATAAACTGGCACCGGGCGCACGCCAAGGAACGCTTGAACGTTAGCATCGAGGCTCAGCAGGAACTGGAGCGCAACGAGGAGCGGTTTCAAAAGGAGAAGCTCACGGAGGAAGATACCCCCGAACGGGTCTTTGAACGCAAGTGGGCCCAGGAGTTGCTGCGCCGGGTGCTCGCCGAGATTGAGGTCGAGTACGAGGCCAAGGGCAAGCTCCCGCTCTTCGAGGCCCTGCGCCCGGTGGTGCTCGCAGGCGGGAGTCTCGTGGGGGAGGACACCAAGGCGCTGGCGGATTCCCTGGGCATGAGTCCCGCGACGCTGCGCGTGACCATGAGTCGCTTTCTGGGCGAGTACCGCGACCGGCTGCGGCGGGAGGTCCTTCAAACGCTGGCCGATCCGGAGGACATTGATGAGGAACTCGCCAGCCTCGCCAACGCCTTCCAGAAACGCAATCCGGCGCGCGACGGTGCCTGAGTTTCGCCTTCACCTCCAATCTCCAACCCATCCAACCAGCCAAACCATGCATATCAAGCCCACGCCCGTGAAGTCCATCGTGGATGGACTGAATGACCACGCCATTGCCCAGCTTCTGCGCGCTGCGCGAGAGAAGCCAGCGCCGAAACCGTCTCAAGAGCAAGCGCCCCGCAGCCGCAACACTGGAGACAAACGCCCATGAAAAACCGCTGGATCGTCGTGGCGCTGATCATCGGTTCATCGGTGGCGGCGCTGCTCCTCTGGAAGAGAGAGTCCGCAGAAGACGCGGAGCGATCCGATCCCCCTACCCTGTCCCAGCGGGTCAACATCGGCACCGAGAAACTCCGGGCGGCCGCGACACCCACAGAGTCGAAACGTGCATTGTCTGATGTCCGGGCCGCTTTGCGGCAGATGGACACGACCGAGGCGAGCGACTGGATATTGGCCCAGTGGAGAACCGGTGAGGACTTCGCCACCAAGCTCGACCTAACGCTGGATTCAAAACAAAACCTCTCGGGCTGGCCCAGCTGGCGCGCCTTCCTGCTGGACATGCTCTTCTTGATCGATCCCGAAACCGCCGCAGGCATTTCGAGCGATCTCCTCCAAACAAGTCAATCACCGGACGAGTGGGCCATTGCGATGCGAAACCTGGGACGACTGGGAAGGCAGGAGGAACTGCTGAAGGCCAAGGCGGCCGAACTGCTGCAGCGCAAGGACTGGCAGGAAAACCCAAGCACCGGCTACTTGGAGGCCTTTGACGTGATCGTGCACACCCGGAGCACGGAACTGGCGCCGGTGTTGCTGAACAACTGCGACCTTGGAGACAAAAAGGCGGTTCGGCATGCGTCTTTTCTGACTCTCGACAGGCTGCTCATCGCAGCCCCCAATGAGGTGCTGCCGGAATTGGCGAAACAGGCATCCCAGCACCCGCAAAGCGGCCTGATGCTGTCGAACATGATCGCCCGCGCCGATGTGCGGGATGAGGTGCAGCGGCAGGCGGTGGAAACCTATTTGTTAGCCCCTCAGCGTACGGCGGAGGAATTGAGAGGCTTTGCCAGCGTGTTCCCGAATGCGAACTTTCACATCTCCAACAATCTCCTCACGAACTCGAACACGATTCCCGGAAAGGAGTTAAGGAACCGAGACATCGCTGCCCTTGAAGCAACAACCCAATGGCTGGCTGACCCACGGTTTTCGGCGGTGCATCACGTCTTGAGAGAATCCCAGAAGCGATTGCTTCAATTCCTCAACTGACGACTGGGCATGGGTTCTCCGAAGCTGGGTGGGCAACTTTGAGCGCGCTCAATGCGCCCCATCCCGGCGCAGGACGGCGGGTACCGTCTGCCAGAGAATTTTGGCATCCAGCCAGAGCGACCAGTTGTCGATGTACTGAAGGTCCAGCGCGACCCACTCCTCGAAACTGCGAATGCCATTGCGCCCGGTCACTTGCCACAAGCAGGTCAGCCCAGGTTTCACACTGAGGCGACGACGCTGCGCATGCTTCTCGATCTTTTTGATCTCGTAAACCGGCAGCGGACGCGGACCAACCAGGCTCATCTCTCCTTTGATCACGTTGATCAACTGGGGCAATTCGTCGATGCTCATCCGCCGCAGGAACTTGCCGAAACCGAACACCCGAGGATCGTCACGCAGCTTGAACGCCGGCCCCTCAAGCTCATTCGCAGCCTCCAAGGCTTCCCGTTGGGACTCCGCATCCACATGCATCGTCCGAAACTTCCACATCCAAAAGGGGTGACCGTAACGCCCGCAGCGCTCCTGCCGGAAAAACACGGGCCCCGGGGAGGAGAGCCGGACACCCACCGCTGCGATGAGCCAAAAGGGCAATGACAGGACCAGCAGCACCAGCGCCCCCACACGATCAACGATCTCCTTGAACCAAAGCTCCCAAGACACTTGAGGCGTGCTGTGGAACACCAGCATCAAGCGACCTCCGACCACATCAAAGGTGGGCCTGGCTATGGCGGTCTGGAAGAAGTCCGCCGCGATCCATGCCTCCACACCCTCCGTTTCACAGGCCTGAACCGCTTCCTCGATCTTTCCGAAATGGATGTGCTGCGCGGCAAACAGGACCCGAGCCACAGACTCCTGATGGAGAAGCTTCACCAGATCGCTCACTGGATTTTTCAAAAGGTCAATCCTTCCCACGACTTCGATCTCCGCCAGTTGCTCGTCCGTTAGCGTCGCTTCAAGCGCGCGGATGTCCTCGACGGAGCCCGCCATCAAGACCCGTTCCCGGCCGCTTCCTGATCTCAGCTTGCGGCGGATGGACTCCCTCTGCCATGACTCTCGAAGCAGAAGCGCCATCCCGGCAAAACTCGTCGCCAAAAGCACCACCGACCGGCTTGGCACCTGCCAGCGCATGAAGACCATGAGAGCCCCCACGATCATGCCCATGATGACCACGCCTTCCAGCATCTGCCTCATGGAGCGCCCCGCTGGCTTGTTCAGCAGATTCGCGTAAAATCCCCGTCCCTCCAAAATGATGGGGCCAAACGGGGCCACCACCGCCATCACCCAGTAAAAATCCTCAATCGGAGGTATCTCAACCAACCCGTCCAGAAAGACAGGGGCCAAACGAGAACGAACGAAATGAGCAAACCAAAGACAGAACGCGAGAAGAACGCTGTCAAACAGCTCTGTGAGCTGTAAATTGATTTCTTGCCGCCGACCTAGCATGGTAGAAAAGAGAACTCGTTTTCCTGATTATTATTTAAGATTGTTGAAATTATAGACCACCTAGCTAATGGCACAACATCTTTCGTCCCGAAATCCCCTCCTGGCCAACGGTCCCCTCGCCGTCGGCGTCGTCAGCACACTCCCCGTTTTGGAGCAGTTTGTGGGGCTATCTCCAAAAGAGCGGAGCGAGACGTGCGATCTAGTGGAGCTTCGCTTGGATGAGCTGAATCTACCAACTGCCGAGTTGGAAGCCGTGATCGATGGCTGTGAGTTCCCGTTTCTCCTGACTGCGCGGCATCCGGCTGAGGGAGGAAAGGCACCGGAAGACCCCACTGCTCGCGCTGCGATGATCGAACCGCTGCTGAGCCGGGCCGCCCTGATCGATATTGAACTCCGCAGCGCTGCCGGGATGACCCAACTCATTCAGCAAGCCCACCACCTCGGAGTCGGCGTCATCGGCTCTTTCCATGATTTCTCGGCCACACCTGCGGAGCACGTGCTTCGCGGCGCGGCGGAATTCGCTCAGCAGGCGGGCTTGGATGCGGTCAAGATCGCCACCTTTCTAAATCAGTCGGAGGACTTGGCCCTCCTCCTGCGCATATTGGCCGATCCGGGACGTCTGCGCCACTCCGTCATGGGTATGGGACCGCTGGGGCGGGTTTCCCGGTTGGTGCTTGCAAAGTGTGGCAGCTTGTTGAATTACGGCTACCTCGGTGAATCGAATGCTCCCGGGCAATGGCCCGTCGCCAAACTCAAAAAACTCCTCACCGAGATTTGATATGTTTTCTCATTTCCCCAAACCATCCCTCATGCGGTCCCTGTTTCTGACCCTCACGATCCTCGTTTTCCTTCCGGGATGCGGAGATCCAGAAAGAGAGACGCGTCTGCAGTGGCGCGAAGAGGAAGTCAACGCCAAGGAACTGGATCTTGTCCGCCGCGAGCGTCTTCTGGCTCAGGAGGTCCACAGCATCGAGAACCGACAACTGGAACTCGAAACTCAGGCCCAAGAACTAAAGGCCCTGAAGGCCGAGATCGAAGGAAAGCTCCAAGTGGAGCTCGAAAAGACGGCCGCCGCGCGAAAGGAACTCGAGATGAAGGAGCTTCGCGGCCCTGCCCCACAGATTTCCGCAGGTCGGGTCATCGTCATCAATCCCGATACCGACGAAGTTCTCTACGAAAAGGAGTCCACCAAGCGCGGACCCATCGCCAGCACTCAAAAGCTCCTCACCGCACTGTTGATCGTCGAGACCGGAAATCTGGACCAGATCGTCACCGTCGAACTGACTGACACGCAGTGTGCACCGGTTCGGTTCGGTCTCAACGAGGGCGACAAATACAGCCGCCGCCAATTGCTCACGGCACTGATGGTCAAAAGCTCCAACGACATTGCCCAAGCCCTGGCTCGCGACAATGCAGGGTCCGTCGAGGACTTCGTCAAAAAAATGAACGCCAAAGCCATCGAACTCGGATTGGAAAACTCGTTC
>CAXBNA010000307.1:0-5866 GCA_963976915.1 uncultured Verrucomicrobiales bacterium | reverse complement strand
ATAATTGGGCGGCAAACGAGCTTCGATCAATCTCCCGTGCCGTTCGACCCCGCAATTCCAACAGCAGCGATGTTGCCGAATTCTGCAACTCGGTCGGAAACGCCTTGTTGTTCACGTTGACGCCGATCCCAAGCACCAACTGCGAAGTTCCACCCGGAGAACTCGTCTCGGCGAGGAGTCCCGCGACCTTTTTCCCACCAATAAGGATGTCATTGGGCCATTTGATCTTCGCCTCAAGCGGCACCTCGGTTTCAATCGCCTCGCAGACGGCCAACGCGGCCAAGGAAGTCGCCCTTGGCCAAAACGCCGTCGGTGCCGCCGGCCGCCATGCAAGCGACATCATAACGTCCACCCCCCTCGGCGCCGTCCAAACATTTTCACGCCGTCCCCGGCCCTTCGTCTGATGATCAGCAAAGAGCGCAAGCGGCACGCCCGCAACGACCGTCCGCTTCAGTTCGTCGCTCGTCGAGGAAACCTCCTCCTCGGAACGCACGTCCCACAAGCACGCACTGCCTGTGAGATGCGCGCGAATTTCCGCAGCACTCGGCATGGCATCCAGATTGCCTCGACGTCTGACTCCAAATCAATCCTCACCCGAGTCGTCCTCGTCATCGTCGCCATCATCATCTTCATGAGCGGCTTGAGAGGCATGCACGACTTTGTCACCTGCTCCATCGCCATCCGGCAGACGGAACCTGCGTTTCCGGTTTTTCTCAGGAAGAGGAGTGATCTGAATATTGATTGAGCGACCCGCCATCCGGGGGTCCGCGTCGAAGTGCCCCATCGTCTCCAGATCGGTTCGGATGCGGTTCGCCAACTCATACCCCAATTCCTGGTGTGCCATCTGGCGACCGCGGAACTGAAGTTGCATGCGCACCTTGTGACCCTCCGCCAAGAAATCTTCGGCATGAACAATCTTGATCAGATAATCATGCGGATCGATCCCGATGCGAAACTTGAGCTCCTTGAGCTTGGTCGTTTTGTGGTGTTTCTGAGCATCCTTTTTCTGCTTCTCCTGTGTGTAACGATACTTGCCGTAATCGACAATCTTACACACGGGAGGCTCAGCGTTGGATGCCACTTCCACCAAGTCCAGACCACGATCCTTGGCCATCCGAAGGGCCTGGGTAGTGGGCAAGACCCCATACTGCTCGTTCGTCACTCCGTCGACGACTCGAACTTTGGGCGCACGAATACGCTCGTTGACACGATCTCGATCTGAGTATCGACCGCGGCGCATCGGGCGCCGACCTCCTGGCTTGAATGGGCTGCTAATAGTTACCTCCGTATGGTTTCGTTGTACAGAAAACCCCATCTTTGGAATTTCCCAAAATCTCTCCTCCGGCCTTGCTGCATGGCCTCTGGATCATTCGCATGTCATGAATGGATTTGGCGACTGTTTGCCCTCCAGCATTCTCAGCGGGTTTGGCATGTCGTGGGCGGTCGAAATCATTCTGCGGTAAAATCTGCTCAAATTGTTGGGCGTTCACAGCCGCCTCGCAACAATCCAGTAGTAGTCAATACTCAATGGGTAGTGCCATTCTTTCTCAGGGCAAGATGAAAATTGGGTTCATCCGATGCATCAACGCTCCGAGCCATTCGACTCGGGCTTCAGAACGGATTCCAAGACTTCCAGAAGCATGGCCCGCGAGATGTAGAAGACATCGAGGTCTCCATCCACCTGACCATAAAAAAACGTCGTCGGTTGATCCTTCACCGTGGGTGAAAATCGAAGGGTCGTGGTGGTCTCTGGACCCTCCGCAGTTCCCGGCTCCCCTAAATAGACGACGATCGTGAGCCAGGACTCTTTCAAGGCCTCGTACGCAGCGGTGCGGTCGCCCACCCAGTCTTCAGCCGTCAAGCGGGCAAGCTTGCTGGCGAGTGCGTCCGCACGAACTCGGTCAATCATCGGTGTGATATCCCGCCCGGCGCGGTTCCCCGTCCAATCAGCCGTCGTTGGGTCATGTCGAAGGACGATCGGAGGCTGGGCCCCTAGAGCAATGGTGATGCCACGCAGCGAAAACTGAGTGAATCTCATCACCCCCAACCCCTTCCACTTCATCGCATCACCCGGTATTGACGGCAGCAATGAGGCACCAATGCGATAGACAAACGGCTCCCCATCATACTTCGCAAAAAAGCCGGTCCGATCCTCGCTGTGGCCAAACTGCAACGTCTCCGCCTTATCCTCGCCATTGATTGTCCATGAGAGGCGCAAAAACGGCTTATCCAACCCGAAAGCCTCCAGATTGGAGGCTGAATCCGAAGCGAATTCCTGAATCCGATGCTCGTTCAATGCGTGAAACAGCTTCCCTAACCGATCTCCATTGGCGGGCACCCATTCACCTTGGCGCTTCAGGAGCCAAGACTGATTCTCCCGCCTCAGTTCAACGTCTGGAAAGGCATGGCTCGAAAGCGTCATCGCGGCCAACTCATTCTCGTTGACCTGGGCCAGCATCGGGTCACGCAGATCGTTGGGGGATGCCCACAGCCGAGCCAATTCGGGTGAGGAAATCGTGAAAACAGGCTTCCTCCCTGTGACCGTAGCGGTTGTCGTATTGGAATCCGGCGCTGGCTTTTTCAGAGTGATTTCGACAGGTGCCGGCAATCCCTTCGCCACGATCCCTACTTTCAAGGGGTCATTCAGCACCAGATCACCCTCTCCCATTCCAGCCTCGGCGGCCTCCGTGACGCCGAGATTCAACAGTGTCGCCACCAATTCGTTGATCCGCTCGGTATCACCGCGGGTCGCCAGCGGCTTCACCAAGGACCATGGACTGTTGCTTGCGGAACGAGCCACCTCGATCTGCCCGGACTCTTGGCTCAATGACACCCTGGCAATGGTCTCGATTGGAATCCGGATCAGTTTCGAATCCCGCCAGTCCGTCCCACTGGACTGCAGCAACGCAGGAACACCGGTGCGCGCCACATAGTAGGCAGCCTCGGACCTCCCATTCCCCGCAGGAAGCTTCAAATAGACACTGTCTTCAAGAACCGCCTCCAAACCCAGGTGACACGACATCTGCACCTCTCCAGCTCGACGAAGCGCCACCTTCATCCTTGGACTCTCAAGCCCCGTAAGCGCCCAGGCCTCATCATCAAACTCGGCCCGCTGTACTTTCTCAACCCACTCAATTTTCGCCAGTTCGGAGATCAAGACTCCGACTTTCTCTGGATCGGCCAAATCGTCGATTGGCTTGGCAACCCACCAAACACCGTCTCGCCGATCCAGTTGAATCTCCGGCGCGCCCACCATCGAAATCTGAATCTCGTCAATCTCCTCAGGCACGAACTGAGCCGGCCCCCGCCGTAGTTCCCTCAATTCCAAAGTCGAAGGCAAGTACCTTTCAACACCCACAATCACACCACCCACAAGGAGTGCGGCAAAGAAAAGGATCAAGGTGGTTCGAAATTTCATGAGTCAGCGATCTCGATCTCAGGAAGCCCGGCGACTGGCCCATACCATCATCCCCAAGGCTAGAACAGATCCAGGAAGCGCCAGCGTTGCGAGCCAAAAAATCAAACGATGTTGGCGCTCGTTCAGCTGGATCCGATAAGATTTCTTCGCTCTGGGAGGAACGCCCGCCAGCTTTTCTCGGTTGATGATCCAATTCATCGCTCCCGCCACAAAGTCCCGATTCACTTCCAACTGCGTCTGCTTGTCCAGCAACGTCGAGTTCCCGACCACCACCATTCGGCAACTGTCGACGCGCAACCGCTCGTCCAAAACCGAACCCTTCTCAACGGAGGCTGCTACGTAGACTGGTGGTAGCGCATCATTCTCGTCAGCGACCGGCAGCAGCTCCAAGTATTCCGTTTCTCCCCAAAAGTTCTCGGCCGCCTGCATCAGAGGCGTGACGGCGGTCGATGTCTCTCTCAACCGCGAATCATCATCGAGCAGTTCCAGTGATCGAGTCTGACCGGAAAGCGTGGTCGTTGAGTCCGCCAGCGGACGAGTCATTGGAACGTCCCACGAAAAAGCCGCCTGCACGGAATACTCTTTGACGATTCCCGCGCTCGTACTTCTGGCCATCATCACCCGATCAAAGCGAGGCCGAACGCCATTCTCCGCCATAAACCCCTCCAAGTTCGGCGTCGTTCCTGACGGCTCCAGCATCACAAAGATCCCCGCCCGTTTCCCATCCCAGTAGCGTCGCAGCATGTCCGTCTCACGTTTGGACAGATCGTAGCGAGGTCCCAGCAAGAGCAAGCCATCGGCATCGGTAGGGATCTCGCTGTGCTGTGCCAGATTGATCAACTCCACTGCGAAATTCTGCTGCTTCCCCATCTCATCAAGAGCTTCCATGGTCTCCGTCATCGCCAGTTCGTCACGACCTCCCTTTCCTACCACAAGATAAAACACTTTGGCATCCCCCTCAACGACGCTGATCAACGCCGACGTCACGGCATCCTCCCCTCGAAAGGCGGTCACTCTCCGTTCACCTTCCGTCCCGGACGACTTGACGACAAGCTCGTCTTCCACCAAAAATCGCGACCGTCCAGAGCATCGCACCAGCACCCCGCTCTGAGACAGCGTCAATCCTGTGTTGGCCTTCAATTCTTCCGCCCGCGAAATGTCACGCAGGGGGTCGATGGATTTCACCCGAATTCGTGAGTTGCCGCTCAAGCGATACTCTTCCAAGAGCGTGGTCAGTTCTCCATAGATCTTGGAATCACGGGGAAACACAATGTCGATGTACACGTCCTTTGACAGCTTCGAGATGAAATTGAGCGTCAGGGAACTCAGCGTAAAACTCTGTTGTGGGCTCAGGTCAACACGCGTGTAGTGGCGATAACTGAGCCGATTGACTCCTGCGAAAATCGCAACACAGAGCAACACCTGAAAAAACACATTCACCCCGATCCCGAATCGACTCGGAGCGTGCCCCCGCCGCTCTGGCGATGGCTCCGGGGAGGTTTTTTCGGTGTCAGACATGAATGGGAAGAAGAGCGAAACTTAGGGCTTCCAGCGGCGAAACTCCACCACCTGGTGCGTCAGCGCGAGAAACAGCGCAGCAAGGCTGCCATAGTAAACCAAGGGACGCGTGTCGATCAGACCCGCAGTGAAAATCCGAATGTGCTCCACGGACGCCACATAACTCACGACATCCACGAACGTCTCTGGAACTTTCCGCCCCACAAACATGATGAACATTCCCAACAGAAAGTGTAGCAGACTGATGGTGAACGACAGGATGGCAGCCACGATCTGATTGGACGTCAAAGACGAGGCGAAGCATCCAACGGCCAGATTGAACAGCCCCATGAAAAACAGGATCAGGTAGCTGCCTTGGAGCGCGCCACTCGGGATGTCGACCTGTCCGGCTGTCACCCAGTCCACCAACCGGAAGTTGATGTAGCTCGGAACCCAAAGCAGGCAGTACACAAACATGGCTGCGAGGTACTTCGCAGCCACGACCTGCCATGCCCTCACCGGGGCCGTAAACAAAGTTTCGAAAGTCCCCAATTTCTTCTCTTCAGCAAACAACCGCATCGTTAAAAGCGGAAAGATGAAGAAGTACGAGAGCCAAAACCACATCGCATGAAAGGTCCAAGTCACGATTGATCCCTCACTCGGCCCGCTCTCCAGAACGCTCAATGCCGCACGGAATGAAAACCCGCTCAGCACCATGACCAAGGCCAAAACGATGTAAGCCACCGGCGACACGAAAAAGGCCCGCATCTCTTTCTTGAGCAATATCCAAAAGATCCTCATCGCATTCAGCACTCCAACTAGCCGACCGTGGTCGTCGGGTGTTCAGGCTCCGTGGCCGCCAACTCTACAAACACATCTTCGAGACTCGGCAGTTTTCGATGCAAGTCGCGTATTCTCCATCCTCGAGCGGTCGACAGATCCAACACCGCC
>CAXBNA010000306.1:0-5891 GCA_963976915.1 uncultured Verrucomicrobiales bacterium | reverse complement strand
GGATGGCCCCATTTTGCTGCTGCGGTTCGAGCAGCTTGCGGAACAGGATGCCCACCACGTCGCGGTCACCGACCATGCCGCCCTGGGCTTTGATTTTCTTCGCCTCAGGACTGTCGAGCAGGGCGCTGACGACGATGGGTTCGGCATCGATGCCGCGCACCTGGCGGATGTAGTCGGTGTTGGTGCCTTTGCCGGCACCGGGTGCGCCACCGAGGAGGATGAGTTCCTTGGGGAAGCGGAGGCCGTTGCGGCCGTATTCGGACTCCAGCTCTTTCCAAACGTGGTTGAAGATGAGGTGGGCGTCCTTGATTTCCAGATCCTGGGGAGCGGGAACTTTGAAGGAGACAGGTGGGGTGGCGGCCATGGAGCAGCTTTCGATGGGCCACGGTGGGCGTCAAGGAAGGTGAGTTGCCAAGTTTCGCGATTTCCGTGTCGGACTTGGCAAGGTGGCATTCAGAATCTCCCACCCCTGCAGCGGCCTCACCGAAGCCACCGACAATAGACGGGATCTCATGCACTTGAAGGGAATGAATGGTTCTGCGGGCGGGCGGTGGCAATGAGATGGTAGGCGAAGTCGCCACACATCGAGCGCTGGGGCGGGTGGCGGCCATTTGCGGATGGAAGGGTTCTCACGCGAATGAGCACGAACTTTTGGAATGGAATGAATGGGACGGCAGGAATGCCATCCCTCCTTGATTACCCTTTCAGCGTCATGAGGTAGGCGAGGAGGTCGGCGGCTTGTTCGTCACTGAGCGCGTCGAGGAGGCCTTCGGGCATGAGGCTGCGGCGGATGTATCGAGTGGTGGCGATGTCGGATTTGTTAAGGCGGCGGTCGGGGGCGCCGGGTTGGCGGACGACGATCGCGGTTTTGTCCTCGCTGACATAGAAGGCGTCGATGAGGTCGCCGTTCTTCAGCTCGACGCGGAAGATGCGGTAGCCGGCTTCCATGGCGGCGTTGGGGGTGAGGATGTTGCGGAGGACGCCTTCGAGTCCCATGGCGCCAGCGCCACTGAGGTTGGGACCGATCTGGCCACCGGCGGCACCGATCTGGTGGCAGGCCATGCAGAGGCCGGAGAGGAGTTGGCCCTTTTCGGGATTTCCGGTGGGGGCGAGGGCGGTGAGCTTTTCGAACTTGGCGTCGAGGGCGAGGGCTTGCTCCTCGGTGAGCAGGGGCGGGGTGTCCAGGGTCTTGGCGACGCGGGCACCCTTGCCGGGCGTGCCCCAGTTGGAATCGTGCCGCACCATGCCTTCGGCGGTGTCGAGGATGCGGTCGAAGTTGGCACGGATCTCCTGAGGTGTGCGTGGGTGATCCCAAACGCGGAATTCCGTCAGTGCGCCTTCGGTCCCGCCTTTGGGACCGCTCCAGCCGATGCGGCAGTTATCCCATTTGAGGGGTGCGGGCTTCGTGGCGGTGGCGTCGAGTTCGCCATTTTGGTAGATGCGGAGGATGCCCTTGGCATCGCGCGTGACGGCGATGTGCGTCCACAAGTCAGGCGTCATCGGTTTGGTTGCGGTCACGACATCTCGCAACTGAGGACCCGCATAGACGCGGAAGGTGGAGCCTGCGAAATTCATCTCAAGGCCGCCGGGCGTTCCGAGGATTTCGTCGCGGTTGCTGATGTCCGGTGCCAGGCGAACCCAGGTCTCGACGGTGAAGGGGCCGTCGAGGGTGATTTTGGAGTCGGTCCATGCGGTCTCCTGGCCATCGAGGAGGAGGACCTTGCGGAAGATGCCGCCGAGTTGGTCTTGAAGCTGAGTGATCGCCGGATCGTCGCCGAGTACGGTGGCGAGTCGTTCGACGGTGGGGCCGTCGAGGTCGGATTGGGGGAGTGTCTTGTCGAGCAGGGCGGTGACGAGGGTCTTGGCTCCGGCTTTGGTGCTGGAGACGGTGTTCAGTGCGGCTTTGCGCTGGCCGGGGGTGAGTTCGGGGTAGAGCGTGAGCAGGCGTGTGGTGGCGTCGGGTGCAGAGGAGGCGGCGAGGGCTTCGAGCGCGGCGGTGCGGGTGAGGGGATCGGTGGCGGATCGGGCGAGCGTGGCGAAGAGTTCGGATTCGCCGCTGTGGAGGTCGCGGAGGGCGTGGAGGATGGGGACGCCGGGAACGGCATCCCTCCTTGCCAGCGCGATGAGGTCGGGCTCGAGGGCGGTGAGTTGGAAGCCGGAGATGAGTTGGAGGGCTAGATCCGGTGAGGTGCTGAGCATCGCCTTCGCCGCCTCCGTGATCAGCGGTGCGATCTTCTTCGCATCGAGCGCGGTGCGTTGGGCGAGGAGCTTCTCGGCGACGCTGGCGCGGGATTTCTCGTTGGAGAGCAGCGTCTTCAAGGCAGCGGCGACGCCTGGTTCGTTGGGGAACTGGGCGAGGCGGAGAAGTTCTTCATCGTTCGGGGCGCGGTCGAGTTGGGGGAGAAGTTCGGCGACGCGTGAGGCGCTGATTTTCGGCTCCAACGCCAGTGAGGCGAGGACGCGGGACTCGACGGGCAGCTTCGCGGCGGCTTCGGAGTCGAGGAACTTCGCAACGATGTAGGGATGGCGCTCAAGGAACATGCGGACGAGGAAGCGCTCGAATTCGCGGTCGTAGGCCTCGCGCACGGGAACTTGAGCGGGGCCGCGGGAGGATTGAATGGTGGGGCCGTTGGGGAGGGAGGGTTTGGCGAAGGCGAGGAGTTTCCCGACGGAGGCTGAGTCCGCCAATGCACGACCCAGTGCGAGGATTTCGTCTTTGGCTCCGCCATTGCGATACTCCTGCGTGCTCCAGTGATTGAGACGCTTCAAGGCATCGAGATCACGATCCGCCAGTGTCTGCCACGCCAGATGCGATCTGCCGACGGGTTCGGTACCTAGAAGGGCGATGAGTTCATCGGTGCTGAGTTGGGTGAAGTCGGGAACTTCGCCTTTGGCCGCTTTCGGCTTCACCCGCCAGATGCGGCCGCGGGTTTTGTCGCGGTCGGGATGGGCTCGCGGGACTTCGTTGTGGGAGATGATCTTGTTGTACCAATCGACGATGTAGATGCAGCCGTCGGGGCCTTGGGTCATGCCGACGGGGCGGAAGAAAGGATCGTCGCAGGTGATGAGGTCGGCGGCCTGTTCGAGGTTCCAATACGGGCCGTCGCGATGCATGGCGATGGTTTGAATCTTTGAGATGATGGGATTGGCGACGAACATGCAGAGGTCGTCGGGTTTCACAGTGGGCGTGAGTTTGCGGAAGTCGCTCTCGCCGAGCGCGAGTCCGCTCAAGCCGGTGCCGCCCATGCGAAACTCGGCGGCGGGGGGGAACTCGGGCTGATAGCTTTTTCTCAATCCGGCCATGCCGCCGGGGTAGTAGGCGTATTCGTGGAAGGGCATGACGGGGTAGCCGTAATCGTTGGCCTCCTGGATGAAGGTCTCGCCCTCGCCGGTCATGACGAGGCCCCAGATGTTGTTGGGGCCGGTACTGGTGACTTCAAATTCGCTGCCGTCGGGTCGCATGCGGGCCATGGAGCATTTGGGCCAGGCGATGACCTCATCGCTGCCGGGGCGCTTGACGGCGCTGTTGTTGAAAAGGCCCTGGGCCATCCAGATCCAGCCGCCGGGAGCGCGGGTGAATTGATGCGGAAAGAGATGCGAGTCCTGCACGCCGAAGCCGGTGAGAATGACCTCGCGTTGATCCGATTGGCCATCGCCATCGGTGTCTTTGAGCAGGAGGAGGTCGTGACCGTGGAGGGCGTAGCACTGATCGCCGGGCCCCCAGGGAAGAATGCCCAGGGGGATGGCGAGTCCGTCCGCGTACACGGTGGGGTTTTTCAAGCCGCCGGGGGGAAGATCGTTGAGTGCTTCGCGAGGGTAGACAAGGATCTTGTCCTTGCCTTTGCGGGCATACACCGCTTCGGCGGCGGCGGGGTTTTCATTGGCATCGACGGGATACTCAAGCGCAGTCTGGGTCCACAGGCGGCCGCGCTGATCGAAGTAGACGGAGACGAACTTGCCGATCCCAGTCTCGACATCCTCCTGCACGACGAGCTCGATTTCGTAGCCATCGGCGACATGAAATTTCTTCAACTGCTCTTCGGCGGGCAAAGCGGTGCCTTGGACGTTGTTGTAGCTGGTGTCGCGTTTGGGTTTGGCAGCCGCCTTGGCTTGCTTCTTGGGCGGCGGGGCGACGAGTTTGCGTGCGGCATCGACGCCACCGAGGGATTCCCAAGTCGGCGCCCCAGGTGTGGGAGGCAGTTCTTCAATCGTCACGTCCTTCACCTGCACCAGACAGGCACCGCCGCTGTGCACCTGCGGACCGATGAAGCCGTCCAGGGCGATATTCTTGTCCGTCTCGGTGAAGTCGATGCAGAGGACACCATTGATCCAGGTCTGGATGCGGGTGCCTTCGGCGCGGATGCGGTATTCGTTCCAGCCGGGGACATCGACGACCTTGTCGAGCGCCGCCTGCTGCTCAGGCGTGGGGGCCCAGATGACCTTGTTGCGTCGTGCCTCATCATAGATCTTGCCGAACCAGCCCGCACCGCAATCGACCTGATAGCCGCTCATGTGCGCACCGCCGGGCACGCGCACACTGCGAATCTGGATGCCGCTGTTGAGCATGCCGGTCTTTGGATCACCACCGACCTTGATTTTGAGATTCAGCTCGAAGTTTTGATAGTTCTTCTTCGTGCAGATGAAGTGGTTCTCTTTGATTTTTTCGGTGGTGGAACCGCCGGTGATCATGCCGTCCTCGACTCGCCAGACGTTGGGGTCGTAATCCCAACCATCGAGGGTTTTGCCGTCGAAGATGGAAACCGGCTGTGCAGCAAGGCTGGAAGCGGTGATCGCGAACAAAGCAAGAATGAGACGTGACATGGTATGGAAAGTTTCAGAGTGTTCGCTGAGGAAAACGAGTCCAAAATGAACGGTTGCTCAAAGCGGTTCCCTCTCACGCATGTCTGAATCCCACCTGCCCCAAAAAGAACTCACCATCGACGGAGCGAAAACTCGTCGTTGGGTGCTGGAGAGTGGGGACTGCAGGGAGCTGGCTGCGTATCGGATTGCGAGGCTTGGGATTGACCTGGCGGTGTCGCCGTATCAGCGGGTTCGGATACGGCCAGCGGGGAGTTTTTTGATGGCGACTCAAGCCGGGCAGGGATCGGTGTTTTTGGATGGCCGATGGCAGACAGTGAAGGCCGGGGCCGTCTGCATGGCTCCGCCGCGCGTGTTGAATGCCTTTTCGGCGTCAGGCGACGAGGCGTGGGTGTTTGGGTGGATTCGATATGACGAACCGCCGCATGTGCAATCTCAGGTCGGAGCCACGGCCCCGGTTCGGCTGCAGGGCGGGCGTGATTTTTTTCGGGCTGTTGAAGGACTGAGGGAGGAGTGGGAAGGGACGCGGGATCCCAAGATGATTCATCATTGGGTGGAGTTGGTTCACGGGCTGGTCCGCCGGATGGCGTCACCGTTTCGGAGTGACGAGCGGCTGTCTCGGATCTGGGAAGCGGTCCGAGAGAATGTGGCCTATCCGTGGACTTTGGAAGAGCTGGCGCATCTGAGCCATGTGAGCCCGGAGCACCTGCGCCGAATTTGCCACCGGGAACTTGGACGGACGCCGATGCAGCAGGTGGCCAGTATCCGGATGGAGGCCGCGCGCAGGATGCTGGAGCACACCGACGAGAAGATGGAGACCATCGCCATCACCGTCGGCTATGCGAACGCCTCCATTTTTTCACGGGTCTTCAGTCGTGTCGTGGGTCTTCCGCCAAATGCCTACCGGACGGGCGGCCAATCCGAATGAAAAAGGGCTGCACCTTTCGATGCAGCCCTCTTTGGAAGATGGTGGGTGATGTCGCTTACTTGGTCGGCGTGGCGCCATCCTTGAAGCAATAGAGATGCGTCTCAGTGGCGATGAAAAGGGCACCGTTGGCGGCAACCACCGAGCC
>CAXBNA010000305.1:0-5893 GCA_963976915.1 uncultured Verrucomicrobiales bacterium | reverse complement strand
TCATCCGGCAATGGCTCCAGCGGTTCCATCTTCGCTCCGCCTGCCATTCCGATGGAGCCCAGCTTCTGAATCAGCGCCGCATTTTCCTCCGTCAGCACCGACACCTGCCCCTGCAGGTACTCCACCTGCCCCTCCAGCAGCGCCATCTGCTTCTGGAGATCGTCCACGGTCGGTGCCTCCCCCGCCATGAACGGACTTGTCGATGTCTCCGGCTCGACGTCCACCACCTCAGGACCCGGCACCAACCACAACGCCGCCACCGCCCCCAGGGCGAGGAGGATCATCAGCAATGTGGCAGGTTTTGGCATGGGAATCCCGAATCTAGACGCTCCCTCTCGCTGTGCCAGCGAAGACCCACATCGTTTTCAGATTGCCACCCGCTCCCGACTGACTTCTACTCGGCCCGTGAAAAAGATCTGGCGCATCGGTGACACCGTCCATGAACTGGACGAGCGCGGGATGATCATGGGCATCCTCAATGTCACGCCCGACTCCTTTTCCGACGGCGGGCAGTTTGCCGACATCGGTCGCGCCGTCGAGCACGGCCTCCAGCTCCTCTCGGAAGGTGCCGACATCCTCGACATCGGCGGCGAGTCCACCCGCCCCGGCGCCGAACCCGTCGAGGAAGCCGAGGAACTCCGCCGCGTCCTCCCCGTCATCCGCGCGATTCGTTCCCAAACCCGCGCCCTCATCTCCATCGATACGATGAAGGCCTCCGTGGCCCGGGCTGCCCTCGACGCCGGGGCCGACATTCTCAACGACGTCACCGGTCTCCGGGGCGATCCCGCCATGACCCGCCTCGCCGCGTCCACCGAGGCCGGCCTCGTCGTCATGCACATGACCGGCACGCCGCAGACCATGCAGCAGCAACCGCACTACGACGATGTCGTCCGCGAGATTCGAGACTACTTCCTCCAGCGCCTCATCCAGCTCGAACGCGAAGGCATTGACCCCCAACGCATCGCCCTTGATCCCGGATTTGGATTCGGCAAGGATCAGGAGCACAACCTCACGCTGATGAAGCATCTCCAAAACCTCGAGGTCGGTGATCGCCCCCTCCTCGTCGGTGTGTCGCGAAAATCCATGATCGCACGGGCCCTCGAGAGCAACGATCTCGACGACCGCTTCTGGCCCACCGTCGCCCTCACCAGCTTCGCCCGCGAAGGCGGCGCCCACATCGTCCGCGTCCACGACGTCCGCCCCATCGCCGAAGCCATGCGCATGACCGAGGCCATCATGGGGATGGAAGACGACTGATTCATCGTCGTCCTTATCCCAAATCGCGCCCCAGTTCCAAGCCGTCCGGTGCGCCCATCCACACCATTGGCAACCCCGGTGACGCATGGGCATTCATGAATCGAGCATCGTCCGCCCAATCGCCCGTCTCGGAG
The DNA here is from genome assembly GCA_963976915.1 of uncultured Verrucomicrobiales bacterium. Taxonomy (GTDB): domain Bacteria; phylum Verrucomicrobiota; class Verrucomicrobiia; order Verrucomicrobiales; family Verrucomicrobiaceae; genus CAXBNA01. The sequence continues at coordinate 4,502 of CAXBNA010000305.1, read as the reverse complement.
AGCAGTGTTCGCGTCGGGATTTTAACTTCAATTTCCTGCTGCAACCACGGCGGATGCCACACCCGGAACCGCTTCGTTCGCTGCTTCCACTGAGTAAACGCCGTGTATCGCTCCATCAGAAACTCGGTCAGGCTTCCAGCCTCCGCCGCCTCTGGCTTTCCGCGGAAGACGCCTTCGTAGTTCAAAACACCACCGCCCCAATCCGAACGAACCTGTCCGCTGACATGACCCGATTTGACGTCATGGCGATACCGAAGCCGCCCCGGTCGGTAGGGCAAACCATACATGGGCCGCGCCATCAACAACGTCGGCACCCAAGGAACCCATTCAGCAAGGAAGTAGATCCCGCTCTCTCCCGCATGACGGACGTAGGTCCGCAAATTGAGAAACGGGTGCGAAACAAATGGACGGATCAATGGCGATAGCCATCCAAAACGGCCCTTCATTTTCATCCCCCGCAGCGTGAAGGCCACCGCCGACACAAAGGCCTCTCCTTCCCAAACATCCAGTTCGAAGGGAACGTGCTGTTGCAGCACCTCGGGCCTCACCGCGAAGTGAATCATCACCACCTCGTCCCATTCCCCATGCCAAAGTGGTCCCGAGCCGGGCTTCAGCATCTCCTCTCGCGCAATCGTGCTGGGCAACCAAGTCTTCACGTCCTGAAGGCCACCACCCCGTAAATGAACGCACCTGTTCCATAGCTGAGGAACAAGACCCAATGGACGACCGTTCGGTGCCAAACACCCCTCCAGTGGTGGGTGCTGTAGTGGGTCCACTGCATCACCGTGCGCAGGCCCCAAAACACCATTAGTGCCCCACTCAGCCACCGGCTCAACTCCGTCGGAGCAACCACCATCTCTTCAGCAAACCTCCAGGTGAGCACGCCCCAGATTCCCAACACCAGCATGAGGAAAATCGAGTGAATCTGGAACACCTCGCGAACCAGCGGTGACATGCGATCAATCTCCGGCTTCCAGTTCAACCAGCGCGCGATGCCAAGATTGAGCCCCACCAAGACGAAGTGAGCCACGGCACCCACCCGAAGCGCGATGACCCATCCTTGGTCACACCCGCCAAAAGGAACTGCGATCATCCCAAGGCCCTCCCCTGAATGGCTGCCATGGCGAAGACGACTGTGAAGAAAACGAAGCTCGCCGTCAGGACGTGATCTCCCAGCTTGAGCCAGGCGTTGGTCAGAAACGGTGTCGTATCGAACACAAACAGCTGCACTCCCAACCGCAGCCCCCAGAAGACCGCGGCAAAGATCGAAACACTCCGCGCCACCGTCTGGCCGGATGCCATTGCTTCCGCATGCACAAGGGTGAAAGTCCCGAGACCGATGATCATCAGCACGATGAAGACGCCATAGACCCAGAACAACTGGCGCAGCAGCAGAGGAAGGGTCTGCAATCGTTCCCGCCAGGACAGGACAAACGGCGTCAGGCCACTCGCAGCCAACAGGCCGAAGTGACCGACTCCGGCGAGGCGAAGGGCATTTTCCAAAGTGATCAGAGAGTTCATGGCAGGAGATGTCGAAGGGTTTCGAGGAACGGACTCATCACCCGCTCGACAAACGGAGGATGAAAAAGCAGAACTGCGCCGGGGCCGGTCACGGTCAGCACCCAGAGGTGGCCTTTGAAGCCAAAGTGTTTCTCCGCCATGACGCCCACGGCTTGGAGTACGAAGTAGCCGAAGGGCCAGCCGTAGCCCGTCCTGGCGGGAACGCTGATCACCAGTTCGTGAATCACCCCCGAGAAGACGAAGACACTCCAGAGAGCCACGCCCCTTCCCCATCGACGCGCCACCGGCAGGCCAATGCAGCACTGGGCAAAGTCTCGGAATCCGCGATTCCATCGTCCACCCCAAAACTCCGAGAGAGACCCGGCCAAAAGAGGGGCGTCCATGATCGGTTTCACGGGAACACCCACCCGCTGCCAGAAGAACGCCAGCCATCGAAAAGCGCCGAAATGCAGGCAAAGAATGACGCCCACCATGCCCACCCACGTCTGAAGCCATCCGCTCTCGAAAACTCGCGCCGAACCCGCGATCAGCGCTAATCCAATCCCCAGCGCGGGCAGACCTGCAAACCATCTCAAGCCCTCAGCCACTGCGACATGCCCCCTCGTCCGAAGCCAGGGCTTCACATCCAGCCCTGGCCAAAGCCATACATAGCCCCACCATCGCCACCCCCTGGGCTGCCCCACTTCCCACATCATCAGGAGCTTGGCCGAGAAGTAGATGCTTACCGCCAGCGTCCACATCAGAATCCACCGGCCATGGGAGATCCACATTTCCCATTGATCGGCCATTTCGGAAACTTCCGAAATATTAAGGCAAAAAAAGTTCATTCCTTTCCTCCTGTCAGTCCCAGAACCTTCAATGCCTTGTCACCCATCTTCGCAGCCTTCACCAAGGTCGGCGTGCTGAACCGCTCCATCTGACCGCTAAACGTCAGCGCCAAAGCAAAGAAACTCCTCATGTGTTCCAGACGATCCTTCACCATTTTTGCCCCCGCGTCCTTCTCCGTCGCCGATGCCAGGCAGTCATCAATGAGCCGAATGGTCGGATCGATTTCTCGACGTCGGCGCTCATTCATGATCACCCGGAACATTTCAAACACATCTGTCATGCTCTCAAAGTGATCCCGCCGATCCCCTGACAGGTGCGTCACTTTTACGATTCCCCACGACTGCAGTTCCCGAATCGCGACGCTCACATTCGACCGGGCCAGGCCAAGCATCGTGCAAATCTCCTCGGCATTCAGCGGTCGGTCCGACAAATAGAGCAACGCATGAATCTGCGCCATCGTCCGGTTGATTCCCCACCGCGTGCCCATCTCCCCCCAGTGGAGAACAAACTTTCGGGTGGTTTCAGGCAGCGCGTCCATCTTTTATTTCGGTTATTACCGAAATAGTCGAAACACAGTCCCCTGTCGAGCGATTTGTTTCGACAGTCTTCACGCCGATCAATGCTGCTGAGATCGGCTTCCCGACCGCACCCCACAAATCCCCCCCGGCCCAAGGCACTCAATAAAATCCCGCCATCATGCAAATCCTTTCAAAACAGCCACCCTATCCGGGTTGTGCCCTTGCCCCCTTACGGCTGCCGTTCCTTGGACCGGAACTCCGTCGGCGTGAGCTGTGTCGTCTTCTTGAAGTCCTTGCTGAAAAAGAACTGATCCGAGTAGCCCACCTGCCGCGCGATCTCCTTGATGGGATCATCGGACTCGATCAGCCGCCGCTTCGCCTGATTGATTCTCTCCCGTCGAAGCCAGTCGATGGGACTGGTGCCGATGGCGGCTTTGAACTGGCGACTGAAGTGCGACTCGCTCATGTTCGCGTCGGCTGCCAGATCGTTGACGCGAATCGACTCGTGATAGTAGAGCCGCATCCGCTCAATCGCCTTCATGATCGGTGCTGGGATCTTGGGATTGATCATCCGTGGATCAGACAACCGCTCACTGAACAGGTGGCTGATCAGTTCGCCCACGGCCGCATGGCAGACCGCCGCATCGCTCGGTCGACGACCATCCATGTGCCGGAAGATCCGCTCAAACTCCACCGCCATCGCCCCGCCGTCGATTCCCTCATGCACCGGGTGCCCCGCCACATCCAGCAGGCCAGCAATCCGATCGAGGGTCACCCCCTCCACACGGATCCAATACAGCTCCCATGGAAACTCGACCACGCATCCGTAGGCGTGGGGGTGGTGGCAGTTCACCCACACCAGTTGTCCCTCCGCCACGTCATGACGGCGTCCGCTGACCTGCACCCAGCCCCGCCCCTTGAGACACAGAATCAACTCGTGCCCCGGATAGGTTTCCCGCTGAATGCGGTGCTCAAAGCCTGCCTTCAAATGCCCGGCTCGGACCACCGAATAAAACAAGTCCCGCTGCCAGTCCGTCGGGGTGGCGTACAGGTTGGTGATAAACTCCGTCTCGCGGAACAGACCGGCCATAGCAGGAAAATACATTCATTCCTCGTACAAAGTCCAGCCTCCATGTGCGTTGCTTCCTGTCAATGACTTGGAAAATCCATCTCAGCCTCGTCTTCCTCGCGCCGATCACCGCCCTCGCCGCGCCGGTGGACTTCGTGCGCGACATCCAGCCGATCTTTGAAGCGAACTGCTTTGACTGCCACGGCGCGCACAAGCAGGAAGCCGCCTTCCGCCTCGATCACAAGCCAAGTGCCTTCGAGGGGGGCGACTTCGGCAAGGCCATCATTCCCGGCGATGCCGAGAACTCCCGCCTCATCCACGCGGTCGAGGGCCGCAATCCAAAGATGCGCATGCCGCGCAAGCGTGACCCCCTTTCCGCCACCCAGATCGCCCTCCTGAATTCGTGGATCGATTCCGGTGCCGACTGGCCCGACTCCGCCTCGGTCGTGCTTCACGAAACGAAGGATCACTGGTCCTTCAAGCCTCCGGTCAAAGCTCCGCTGCCGAAAGTGGCGGGTGCCCCCACGGCCATCGATGCCTTCATCGGTGCCCGCCTCGAAGAGGAA
>CAXBNA010000304.1:0-5898 GCA_963976915.1 uncultured Verrucomicrobiales bacterium | reverse complement strand
GCCTCAATGGCAACATTGGCCCAGTCAAACTCAAGGGTGGCTGAGCGCGGGTGGAGGGGCTCGCTACACTGGGATGGTATGAAACGAAACGAACCAGTCTCTCACATCATGAGCCGCCATTTGGTGACAGCTCACCACGGCGATCCCATTTCGAAGGTTCGACAGCTGATTCAGGACAACGGAGTCCACCACATTCCAGTCGTCAATGGCGACCAGTTGGTGGGAATCGTCACGTGGAGCGACATTCTCCGGGTGAGTTTTGGCGATGCCTTCGGTGCCGATACGCGAGCCGTGGATGCGACCTTGGATCACTCGATGACCTTGGAGCAGATCATGCAGAAAGAACCCGCCACCATTCAAGAGGAGGCACCCATCCGTGAAGCCGCCGAGCTATTGGCGCAGAGTGAGTTCCACGCGCTGCCGGTCGTTCGCGACGGACGCCTCGTGGGCATGGTGACCAGCACCGATTTGATCAAGTACCTTCTTGAGCAATTTTGAGTCCAGGAAGGACCATGGGGCCTTGTTGGTGTGCAAGCCGACAAGGTTCCATCTGAGAAAAAACGGGCATCGGGGAAACTGGCGACAGTCTGAACCCCCTGATCTAAAGGGTGCGTTAGGGAAGGACCACCTTGATGCGGTAGATGGCATTGGTTTCAGGGTTGAGGTCGAAAATGACCCGGTCCTGTTCATCGGCTCCCAGAACCCCGGTCGTGGAGACTGCGGACCATGAGGTTGTGTTGTCACTGCTGTTGTGAATCAACTTCTCGAGTGAGTAGGTTCTACCCGCCTTGGCATCGTAGTTGAGGACCACCAGATTGCCGCTTCGAATGAGCGATTGAACTTCAAATCTGTCGCTCGAATCACGCGGATTGGTTCCTGCGATGAATTCTGAATGGTTGTCTTGCCCGTCATGATCAGCGTCGAAGTTGTCGGCCGCTATTCCAGTGTTTTCGGTCGCTCCAAAATGAGCTTGCCGCCAAGACTCAAGCTCAGAAATTGGGGCGCCGTAAGTTGCGGTATAGACCGTGTCGGCACTGGTGACGGTAATGGATTGTGGTGGAGGAGCGTCAAATCCCACGGCTTCAAGAAACTCGATCTCGTAAGTCCTCCCGACAGTCAGGCCTCCAACCGTGTTTCCCGACGGGTAGTACGTGTTGATCGGAGTGATCCACCATCCGGCATTGTTTTGGACTGCCTCGGGAGGTTCGATGTTGATGCGAATACTACCGGTGCTGCCAGGAGTCGCATAGGTGAACACTGAGGACAGGGTGAATCCTGCACCGACGTTTCCGTTGCCTGGATCGGCTGCTTTCAGTTTGGCTTCTTCGATGAGGAGAACGAGGGAGAGGTCGAAGCTCCGGACGATGGCCTCGTTTTGGCCGCCGAGATAGATTCCGGCGGGAATGTAGGTTCCTTCGTGGGCAATGCAGAGAGGACCTCCTGAGTTGCCGGGAAAGCTACGAATGTCGGTGGTTCGGTAGAGTTGATCAAAGTTGGCGTCGTAGCTGGAGAAGGTAAGGTTGGCGGGACTGGTGGCGTGCATGCGTCCGACATTTGCTTGAGGAATGCCTGAGATCGGATAGCCGACGAGCATTTTGTCTGCCCCCGAGGTGAGCCACTCGTTGGTCGCATCCAAGGAGGCCAACCAACCCGAGAATGAGCCGCGAGCCGCATCGACATCGAAGTAGAGGGCTGCGACATCGAGAGAACGAGATTGAGAGGAGAAGGTTCCGGGAGAGGCTTCGGCGATGCGTTCGGCTGCGTAGCCCGATTGAATGATCATGCCCCGGGGAACGATCGGAAGGGGTTCGAAGGAGCCGCGGTCGCGTTGTGGCAACCACTCGACAGGACTCATGGGAACCAGATTCGCCTCATCGAAGACGGCATGGGCAGCAGTCAGGACGACGCGGGGTTTGATGGCAAAGCCGGTAGCTGAACCCAAGGTGGTTCTGACTTGTCCGACATAGTGATAGGGAAGGCCTTCCGCAGTGGAGGTGATTTCGAAAGGAACGACGGTTGGTGCGGGCGCGAGCCCTGACGATGCGACTGGCAGGAAATAGGTAAGAGTGAGGGCAGTGCCGGAGTTGCCGACTTCAATGGCCGCAGGGGGAGGTGTGGTTCGTCCGGGGATCGCCTTGCTCTCGATGAGGTACGTCCCGGGGACGAGATCGTCGACAGAGGCACTCGAGTCTCGCCAAGGATTGTTTGGAGACGGTGGTGCTCCAAGGGGTTCAAGAAAGCGCCATTGGGCGCGGTCGCTCTCAGGCAAGATCAGGTCAGAAACGGTGGAAGGTTCGAGGAAGACGGTGAGTGAGCCCTCGCCAGCTTCAGGGGTGCCGTAGTATCGCGCGGATACGACTGGCGTGGCCTGGCCATCACTTAAGACCTCGACGATTCGTGATGGAGGGTGGTTGTAGCCGGGCACCGGTCGGAATTCGATGGTCCGGTTTCCTGGAACGAGGCCGGTCACGGGAATCCCTGAGGGTCGCCAAAGCTGCTCGCCTTGAAAACGCCAGGCACCCCCGATGTCGCTGGGCTCCACTTGGACAAAAAGGAATCCGTTGGATTGAGGGATGGCGGTGGTTGAGAAAGACTGGGTGGGATCGGAGGTATCGTTGTCTCCAATGATGATGGTGTGGGTGTTGGGCACGCCGATGGATGCGCCGGTCGGGGTGCCAAGATCGAAAACTAGTGCCTCGGAGGGTTCTGCAATAAGATCGTCCGTGATCGCGATCACGAGTTCAGCAAACACCTGTCCCGCTGGGATGATGATCGAGCTTGGGATCGGAGAGACATCGCTCGCTGTAGGATCGGGCGATACGGTGGCCGTTCCAGAAAGCGAGAGAGGAATCGGGGTGTCGAGCTCTGATTCTCGATCCAAAAAAAGTATCAGAGAAACTGAGGGTTCACCTTCTCTGGTTTCCGTGCTGAGTTCGATGTCATCGGGTCCAAAAAGGGATGGGTCAAATGTGGTTGGGTCCTTCGGGCGAAAGATGGTCACGCTGGGTTGTGGCTCATTCTCTCCGATGGACAGGGTGAAATGGCTTTGATCGAAGGTGGCGACTGACTGGGGATGAACCTCGAGTTCAAGAGCGACGGTTTCAGTGGCTTCGTAGACCAAGTCATCAAGGATCTCGATAGTGACATCCGGGCCCGAGAGGCTGTTTGCCGGGATGACGGTGGTTTTGTCCGGACTGTTGAGGCGGTAGTCGAGGTTGGCGGAAGCCGTTGAAAGCCCCGGGATATCTTTCAACGAGACGGTGATCGGCCTGGATGACCGACGGTTCAGTCGAACGGAAATGTTTTTGGTTGGGCTGCTTCCTTCAAGGATGGAATCGTTTGTGACAACGAAGCCCACCTCCGGGGGATCGCTGACCTCAGTGATGCTGACCGCGACTTGTTTGAAGTCAGAGTGGTTGGGGGCCGTCTCCGACGGGTTGGCGTTCGCAATGTAGGCTTCGCTGATGTTGTCGTCGAAGTTGATCGAGATCCTCCCATAGAATGTTTCGGTGGCTTCGAATAGAAGATTGCTATCGCCCTTGGTCTCAACGGTCACCGTTTGTGTGTGCACGTTCTTGTCGAAAAAGAGGTGCCGGGTCAAGCCCACGGCTGTGTAGTCACCGCTGCCGCTGGTGGCGGTGCCGTCCACCGTTTGAAAGTAGACCATGCATGGATAATTGAATCCTTGGGTTCGCCTGATGGTGAAGACGACGGAGCCTCCTTCGGGCACGGTGGTTCGATTTACCGACAGGTCGAATCTTGGGCGGACACCAGGAGTGGTTGTGATGTCAAGAATGTCGATGAGTGCGGCGTCGCCATTATCGACGTTGCTGGAAAAATTACTATCGCTTTCGGCTCCGTCAAGAATGCTTGTCCAGTAGTATTCTGCGGAGCTTGGAATTCTGACAATGACTCCGTCGGGGTATTCAGAGAACGGAAGGATTCTGAAGTCATGATCAATGTCGGTCTCGGTTCCGGTGTTAACGGGGTGAGCGGTCAGCCCTCTGACGGGATAGGTTTGGTTGTGATAGTTGAACGGCGTGATCCGATTCTTGAAGCGGTTGTTTCCAAGTTTGTAATCGTTGATGCCGGCATTCGCAGTGAAGATCATGGTGGCAAAGAACGGTTGCTCGGAGGATTGACCAGAGAGCCATTGAACGTCTCCAGATGTAAAAATCCTCACGTAGCGACCGTTCAAATTTTTTACTTCGGCCCCGTGGATATCAGTATTCGCGACGAGCGACCTCGCAAAGTACCTGTCGCTCTGATTCATGTTGTCTGCGTCGCTACTGCGGTACTCCAGATAGGACTTTCTTTCCGGGAAATTGAATCGAAATGCTTGAGCCGAAACGGTCATTAGCATCGAAACCAAGGACAAACGAAGAAGCCACTTGAAGAAACTTAGCCGGTCGTTTCTCGACGGGAAAGTGGTTCGGGACGAGAGGCGCTGATGTGCTTTCTTCTTCATGTCTTTCGAAGGGTTGCTGAACCTCGTTGGGCATCAAGAGAGTCAACCCAGTCCAGAAGGGCAGCTCGGAAGGTGGGATGGGACGAGAGGCTTCTTTCTTCGGCGGCTCTCACCGGAGACCGGAGAAGCGAGGTTCCGTCCTGCAAAGTAAAGCTGGCGATAGGGTTGCTTCTGTCTCCATTACTGCTGAGCACCAACACCATCAGTCCAAGCCGCAGCACAGTAGAGAGAAAGAAGGGCATCGTCTGTTTGAGGACCATGGTGAGATGAGCCGCATCTTTTATACCAGCGGATAGGTAAGAATACCTTGTTGACGATGGATCGTTACACAAAACCCTCCTTTTGACAAGCTGGGTCGAATCACGAAGGGCGGGGGATGATCTCGAGAACCCACGGTGGGTTGCCCGGATGAACTTGGATAGCCGCGCCGTTGCTTGAAGAGTCACCCACGAAAAAGGCCGTCCGGTGATTCCGGACGGCCTTTGGTAATTCGACTGAATCGAAAAGAAACCTTACTTGGCTGGGGTGCCGTAGACGGACACTTCGCAGTAGTGGTTCATTTCGTTGGAGGTGTTGCCATTGCTCCAGAGGCGGACGTAGCGGCCCTTGACGCCCTTGCCGTCAATCACGCGACCGTGGTTGGTTTCGATGTAGGCCATTTCTTTGCCTTCGCCGAGACCCAGACCGAGGGAGTCGTCGTGGTCGGAGTTGTAGAGGGTGGTGACGCCGTCTTTGAACTCTGGATCATCGGAGACTTGAACGACGACATCCACATAGGCCTGAGCTTGCTTGTGGAAGTGCCAGACGAGGATCTTGTAGATGTTCGCGGCCTCTTCGAGATCGATCTGAACCCACTGCGGACCGGGAGCCAATTCCACGAAGCAGCCATCGGAACCGTCCGGATCACCGTCGGTGACGAGTTCAAGGTCGCCAATGATGGGAGCAGGATCGGAACTGGTGACCGGCTTGCCGGACGACAGGACCACCGTGCCCTTGGGAGCCTTGAAGGACTTGATGACCTTGCTCGGGTCAGGCGTTTCGAGGTTGGGAAGCTCGGCAGGAACCGGCGTTCCGATAAACATGGGCTTGGGGAACTCAGGAGAGATCTCCTCCATGTCGGCATCGGCAACGGCAGGAGCTGCGTCTGCCGCTGGAGCATCGCTTGCAGCGGCAGGGGCGTCGTCCGACTTTCCGCAGGAACTCAGAGAGAGCGCGGCGACGGTCGCGAGACCGGAGAGAGTGAGGAAGGACTGGATTTTCATGGGTTGTTCGTTGGGGGGGCTTGTTGGGGTCGGGGTTTGGAACAGGGTTAGGCGACGTCGAAGTCCGAGGGCTTGAAGACGTACTTGGAGCCGGACTTGATGGATTCGTAGCAGCGCAAGACAGTGACGCATGTGTGATAGGCCTCAAGCACGGGGCAGTTGAGGATC
>CAXBNA010000303.1:0-6023 GCA_963976915.1 uncultured Verrucomicrobiales bacterium | reverse complement strand
CGGGCAGTGACCTACTACGACGCAAAGTTTGTGGAGCAGTGGGCCGGGCAGGACAGTGAGTTCTGTGAGGAACATGAATTTTTCATCGACTACGTCGCACCGGATCTGCTTCGATGCACACCTCCGGGCTGGCAGGAGCGGGTGACGATTCTTGAGTTGGCTCCCGGCTTGGCGGGACATTGCTTGGAGGCGCACGATGTGGCTTACAACAAGCTGTGGGCTGGACGTCCGAAGGATATCGAGTGGGTGGGGGGCCTGTTGGAGACGGGAATCATCACTTGGGCGCGGATGGAGGGGTTGCATCGGGGGAATGTGATTCCCGATGAAGATCGGACGAAGATCGAGGTTTCGATGGCGGCGGTGAGGGCACTTTGAGTTCCCGTTGGCTCGGGGCTCAGAGCGTCGCCACGGCTTTGATGACGCCGGAGCCGGGGAGGACCAAGGTTTCCATCTGGGTTGGGAGGTCTTCGAAGGCGAGGGAATGGGAGATCCACGGGCAGGTGTCGATCTGGCCGGACTCGATCAAGCCGATGATGCGGGCGAAGTCGGAGGGGAGGGCGTTGCGGCTGGCGAAGAGCGTGAGCTCGCGACGGTGGAAGAGTGGGTCGTCGAGGAGGACGGGCTCTTTGGTGATCCCGACGAAGGTGAGGCGACCCCCGAAGTGGACGTGTTGAAAAGCGGCGGCCATGGACGATGGGTTTCCGGTCGCATCGAAAACGGCGTCGGCGATGGGGGCGGTGGGTGCGGAGTCCAGCGTTTGAGTGCCAGGGTAGTGCTGCTCGACGAATTGGCGGCGAGCGGCGTTGAGTTCCAACACAGTGGTCTGAGCACCGGCAAGCCGAGCGAATTCCAGGACGGTGAGGCCGATGGGTCCGGCCCCGATGATGAGAACGGCGTCGCTCGAAGTGACGGAGGTGCGCTGGACGGCGTGGCATCCGATGGCCAGGGTCTCGACGAGGGCGAGTTGCTCGAAAGAAAGGCGGCCACCGGGATGGAGCTTGTGAGCCGGGAGCGTGAGACGTTCGGTCATGCCCCCGTCGGTATGGACACCGAGGACGGCGAGCATTTCGCAGCAGTTGGTGCGCCCGGCGAGGCAGGGTGGGCATTGGGCGCAGTTGAGGTACGGCTCGACGGAGCAGTGGTCGCCGGGTCTGATGTGGGAGACGCCTTCGCCCACGGTCAGGACTTCGACGCCGAGTTCATGGCCGAGGATGCGTGGATATTCGATGAAGGGCATTTTGCCGAGGTAGCCACTGAGGTCGGTGCCACAAATCCCAATGGCACGGATGGCGATGGTGGCTTCGCCGGGGCCGGGTGGGAATGGCTCAGCGACGTCGATCCAATCGAAGTGCGTGGGTTGTGTGAGGGAGAGGGCGCGCATGTCTGGCTGGAAGGGAGCTGAGATCGGAGATGAGGGATCAGGGATGGACCAATCGATAGCGCTTTCCTTCGATTTGGACCTGGGGAACTTGGTGCGCGTTTTCAAAAGCGTCGTGGATGGGGCGGAGGTCGTTCCAGAAGTCGAGCCACGGCGCTTCATCGGGCTTGGGGGCGGCTCGGGTGAGGCGCTCATCGGTGAACCGGAAGGGGAAAACGTGGATGGGCACCTCGCGCTGGCCGTTTTTCAGGGCGGCTTCCACGATGAGGTAGATTTCCTCGATGACCGGATCGGTCATGGCGAAGCAGCCGATGGAAACATTGCTGCCGTGGACCATGATGAAGCTGCCCGTGCGGTCATGGGCACGGTCAAAGGCGTTGGGGTAGCCGATGTTGAAGCTGAGGTGAAAGGCACTCTGCGGATTGAGGAGTCCAGAGTGGGTGGCGTAGATGCCTTCGGGGGCTTGGCCGTCGCCTTCGGCGAGTTTGGGGCCGAGCTTGCCGGACCAGTTGGCGATGCGCCACGTCTTGAAGCGTTGGAAGGCAGAGTCGGTGACGGGTTGAAGCCAGAGTTCGAGTTCGCTGGATTCTTTGAAGATGCGGATGAAGGCGGGATTGCCAAGTTGAAGGCCATCCGCGGCGAGTGCTGCCGCCAGATCCGGCGTGACTCGGGCGCGGACTTCGGCGATGCGATCCTGACCGATCCGATCCATGCGCCACCAGAACACGAGCGCGCCAAGGATCAAGCCCAAGACGATAGCGCGAAGCAGGCCGGACACTCTTGTCCGGCCCGGCAGGACAGTTGAGGAAGTTCGACAAGGGTGTCGGACAGGAGTGTCCGACCTACTTGGCGTTGTCGCCCGGAATTCCATCGTCCGAAAATTAGAGAACCCGAAGCAGTTCTTCGAGGGTTGTTTGCGCCTGCCTCAGAATGCTTTGAAAACCTTTGCGGGATGCTCCTGCTCATCGAAGTGACATCTAACGGCATCCAGGATCTCTGAGCGCAAGGTGTCGAGACTGTCGGACTGCGTTGAGATGCCGCCACAGTTGGGATCGTCCCAATAGGCGGAATAGCCTCCATCGTCCTCGGATTGCACGACAAAGGTGATCTGGTCACTTGCTGACATGATCGAGAAACTACACGCACTTCCTGCGAATGCCAATATCCAAGCGCTACCTGCGTGCTTGCCTACTTCGCAGGCACGACCTGCACGGCATCGAGATGGACATTTCCTTTCGCGCCTTCGGTGCGGAAGATGACGGCGGATTCTTCACCTGCGTTGAAGGTGAAGGTGCCGAGGGAATGGGCACCTTTTTCGCCGTTGGCTTTCTCAGTCTGATTGAGGGAGAAGGACTGCTCTCCATCCGCGCTGAGGACACTGACGGGCGCGGATTTGGCGCGGTTGGAGTGTGGCTGCCAGTAGACGCGGACCTCATACTTGCCGGTTTCCTTGACGGCGAAGGCGAAGCGGGCGCTGGCACCTGCGGCCTGGGAATAGCGGGTATGGACGCCGACATAGGGCTTGAGGCTTTCGCTGGTCTTCCAATCGCCGGTGAGTTCGGCATCTTCCTCGTCAATGACGATGCCTTCAAGGGTCTTCGGATCGATGGTGTCCTGAACTACAGGTGGGAGCTGCTTGGCGTCCTTCGGCAGGTAGAGCTCGGATTCAAGGCTGTCGCGGCGCATGGCTCCGGGCTGACTCATCAGGCCTTTGAGGATGTCGAGGTATTGCTCATAGACACCGCGAGGAGTGGTGTGATGGCGCACGGCGATCCAGGCGGCTTTTCCGACGACCTCGCCAAACATGCCGCAGGTGCGCATGACGCGGATGCTACCGAGGGCGTAGCGATCCACCGAGATGCAACGACCAGCCATGAAGAGATTGGGGATGTCCTTCGAGTAGAGGCAGCGGTAGGGAACCGGGTAGCCATTCTTCTTGTCGGTGTGCTTGCCGAACTCGGCACGGGAGATGAAGGGGTTGTCGGGAATGTTGGCGGCGTACTGTTCCTTGGGATAGTGGAGATCTTGATCCCAGGTCGTGGCGACACAGGCGTCCTCATAGATCTTGCCATTCACCATGTCTTCGCCAACAAGGATCATGTCGCCGACGAGACGACGGGATTCCCGGGTGCCGCCGATGTAGGCGAGCCAAGTGAGGTCGTAGTTGGCGTATTCTTCGGCGGCGTTGGTTTTGAGAGACGAGACGGCACCATAGACAGCGCGGAAATTGTGATCGCGAATGAGTTCGAGGTCATTGATGGGGTCTTTGTCGAACCCGCTTTCCCAGAACCACTCTCCATGGCGATACTCTTCGGCATTCTCAACGGGAGTGTAACCAGGGTCAAAGCCGGTGATGTTGCGTTGGTTCTTGACGCCGTATGGCTCCATCACGCGAGGGTGAGGAAAGTCATCGAGGCCGAGTTGGAGAGCCCAAGGCGTGGCTGGCCATTCGACGGGCTCGTCCATTTTCTTGAGGACCCACATGTTGCTCATTCCCATGCGACCTTTCGCTTCCTGGAGAAATTCGGCTCCGGCGAGCGCGCCGACGCTGCCGTGACCCGTGCAGTCGGAGAAGAATTTTCCGACGAACCGGGTCTCTTTGCCCGTGAGGGTGTCGAGTCCGACCACACTGCGGAGTTGGCTGCCATCCTCGGTCATTTCCACGCCGTAGACATGGGTGTTGAGGAAGAGGTCGAGCGTCTTTTCGGCACGGGCGACCTGTTCTTTCAAAGCGTCATTGAACTCCGCTGGATCTGCGGCCGGGCTGTTGCTAGCACGGTCGGCAAATTCCTCGATGATCTCGCCGAGGTGAGGGTAAAGCCCGCGGCGGGTGCCGCCTTGTGCCCAGACCTGGACTTCGCTGGAGCCGTTGCCACCGAGCACCGGGCGGTTCTGAATGAGGGCGACCTTCAAGCCTTGGCGTGCGGCAGAAATGGCGGCCCCCATGCCCGAGTACCCACCGCCGACGACGACGAGGTCGTATTCATCTGTCTCCGGTGCCTCTTCCGGGAGCCCCAGGAGTTCATGACGCAGCTTGTTGGTGGCTGGGAAATCGTTGGGCGGGGTGTAGTCGAGGTCCTTCGAGAGCAGAAGCGCATCGACTCGACCTTCGAAGCCGGTCATGTCGTGCAGGGCGATCTTTGCACTGCTGCCGGTGAGTTTGACCACGCCGCCGTCTTCCCAGACCCAGTCGCGGCCTTCGTCACCGAAGTCCTTTCCGAGGGGTTGGTCGTTGATGGAGACTTGAAAGCGCCCGGGAGCGCCTTTGCCGCCGAGTGGGGCGACCCAATTCTTGGACCGGATCCAGACGCGCCACTCGCCCTCGGCTGGGAGCATCGCGTTGGTGGAGGCGTCTCGAACAGGTTTCCCCATGCCGTGAGCGAGGAGGTAGGGGGAGCCCATGATGTCGATGAACTGGGTGTCGAGCATCCAGCCGCCATGCTCGTCGAAGGATTCGGCTTCGACCCAGACTTTCTGGGCAAAGGTCGTCGACGTGAGAAGGAGGAGGGTGAGAAGTGCTCTGGCGAATTTCATGGGATTGGATTGGGCGGAAGCGGTACTACGGAGTTGATCGTTTGGTGCTTCGGTTTTGTTCTGTTACCGTAACAGGGATGAAATGTCCGACACAAGCTATGATTGCGAGGCACCTAGGAGTCTCCAAAATGACGGTCTCTCGTGCGCTGCGCGGGGAGTCGACCGTCAGCGCCGACCTGGGAGATCGGGTGCGCAGGGCTGCGGCTGAGATGGGCTACCGCCCGGATCCGGAGGTGTCGCGGATGATGACGCACTTGCGAACAGTTCGGGAGAATCGCCAGCCACAAGCACTTGGCTTTGTCTGGACTGATCGGGTGGCGGGAAAGCCGTCGCCTTGGGCTTCGGAATTGTTCAAGGGGGCAGAGTCAAAGGCAGAGTCTCTCGGATATGGACTCGATGTCTTCGAAATCAAGACCGGTGAATTGTCGGCAAGGCGCATTGCCGAGGTGATGGAGAATCGTGGTGTGCGGGGATTTGTCTTGTCTCCGTTGGTGTCCAGAAGCCGGGGCCATCTCCAGATGCCGTGGGAGAAGTTCAGCTGTGTGATGATCGGTCTGGGCTTCGTCCGCCCGGCTCTCAATCGTGTGCACCACCACCACTTTCTGGGGATGATGACGAGCATGCGTCAGTTGCGGAAAGAGGGATTCAGGCGCATTGGGTTCTTTGCGGACGCACAGATTGACCGCCGGATGTTTGGGGCGTGGTCGGCAAGCTTTTTGTCCCATCATCCACTGGGAGTGGGGCTGGCGGAACCATTGATGTTTCTGCCAAAGTCACCGACTCGAAGACTGTTTGTGGATTGGGTGGAACGTGCGGCACCGGATGTTGTTCTGGCACCGGGCGTGGGCACGGCGAAGTGGTTGGAGGCGGTGCCAGCGATGCGACGTCCCGAGTTTGCAACTTTGTCCTGGAGCGTGGGTCAGCCGAATGTCCCGGGACTTGACCAGCAATCGGATGTGCTTGGAGCGACGGCGGTCGAGCTTTTGGTTGACCAGATCCACCGGAATGAACAGGGAGTGCCCGATAGCCCAAAGCTGGTGATGACCGCAGGAGTTTGGCGAAAATCGGCGACCGTTGCCGCAGAGAAACTAATCACCTAATTTGAACAATA
>CAXBNA010000302.1:0-6034 GCA_963976915.1 uncultured Verrucomicrobiales bacterium | reverse complement strand
GCGGCGGGGTAGCGGGTTGTCCACCCACGCCTTGTTCTGCAAGTTCTTCTTCATGGCGCTCCCGCTATCCCCTGTGGAGGATAGTGAACGTTGAGCATGCTTGAATCACTATCCAGGACAAGGAAAGCACGGTCTCCCTCAGGCGGGTTCGTCAGCTCGACTTGGACCGAGTAGGTTTTGAATGTCTTGGATCGAACTGTGAAGCGGAATGATCCCTCAGTAGTTGTGCGCGGCTCGACAACTTCGAGCAATGTGCCAGTGATGCTCGGCCCATCGTAGCGCTTGCCTTGGTGGTCATACCAACAGGTAAACTCGGTAAGCGTAGGGGATGCGAAAACCGTGGAGTCTTCGTCGTAGCCAACACCTTGCTTGCTCAGCTGAGCGCGAACCGAAAAGAACGCAAGATAGAACCACGTAGTGAATCCAACAAAAGCGAGAACTCCTCCAAAGAACGTGATCTTCTTCATCGGTGCGCCCATGTGATATTTTTGAGCAGAACAGTATTGGTTTATCCATTCGGATATCGCTTTTCACGGACATTGCGGAATGGATTTCAGGGAGGAGAATGAGGCTCGGATGTCTTTGTGTCAATCCTTCGAGCCCTTTCGTCGGCTCAGGTTGCTTGCTTTAGGAAACCGAAAGATCGGGCGTGGTTGAGGAACTGATATGCGATCCGAATATCAGTTCCTTCCGTTGGATTGACGATTCGAAGAGCTGAATCAGCGGCTTCCCGGATGTGCCGGTATGGATGAGGGGTGCCCCATTTCTGGACGTACGGAACGCTTCCGCCGGGTTTCGGGCTGGAATCCGCGCATGGTCATTTTCCCGGCTGTGCAAAACGATCCTGAGCCGGTGCAGGATCATCCTGCGCCAAAACGAACGATTCTGCGCCACGGCGAACGATTTTTCCGGTTCTTCGCCTTTGCAGCGCGTCCCTGCACGACGACAGCGCGTGTCTGCAGGACAACAGAACCATCCTGCGACGCCGCCACATGGGTCTGCAAAGCGACAAAATCATCCTGCATGCCGACAGCGGGATCCTGCGGCGGAGCAAGGCGGCCTGTCCGCCCGGCAACGGGATTCTGTAGTCCTTCAAAACGATTCTGCACGACGACCGCGCGTTGCTGCACCTTGGCAGAATCTGCCTGCGCGACCGCAGGGTGTGCCTGCACGACCGCAGGGGGGGGCTGCACGACGAACGGGCAAGTCGTTCGTCATGCAGGGACAGGCTGCAAAGCCACAACCCCAGCTTGCACCGGCGCAGGGACAGGCTGCAAAGCCACAACCCCAGCCTGCACCGGCGCAGGGACAGGCTGCAAAGCCACAATCCCAGCTTGCACCGGCGCAGGGACAGGCTGCAAAGCCACAATCCCAGCCTGCACCGGCGCAGGGGCAGGCTGCAAGGGGACAAACCCAGCCTGCACGAGTGCAGGGAGAGCCTGCGGTGCGACTGGGAGGCGCCGTCGGCGCACGGGGACGAGGGGATTTTCCACCACCGGAGCCTGCACGAGCGCCGGCAGATGCCACACCCCTTCCTGACCATGGCGATGTGGAACAGCGGCACGCGTTGTGAAATCTCCTGATCCACCTCCTATTCCTGGTCTTCATCTATTGCCTGGGTCTGCCGAGGATTGGGACGGCCCATTTCACGAGACATCATGACGCGGTGTGCCGCACACGACACTGGAGGAGCGGGGAAACGGTCACTTTTCCTACTGGAAGGAACCCGGCACATTGCGCCTTGAAGTGCCCTCGCTCCCCGCTTTAGATTCGCTCTCTTCCGACGTGCACTTGATCTGGATCAACTTCGAATGAAAATCGCCCTAGACGTGATGGGGGGCGACTTCGCTCCGCAAAATCCGCTGGGTGGAGTCAAGCTCGCCCTGCCCCACCTCGGAGGCATCGAGAGGATTTACCTCGTGGGCAAACCCGATGTGATCGAGGGAGAACTCGCCAACCAAGGGATCTCCAGCAGCAAGCTCGAGATCGTGCCAGCCACCCAGGTCGTGGAGATGTCTGACAGCGGTCTCGACGCCGTCCGGAAGAAGAAGGACAGCTCCATCTCCAAGGCGGTCGACCTGGTCAAAGACGGCGCCGCCGACGCGGTTGTCAGCGCGGGGCACACCGGAGCCGCCGTCACCGCGTCCCTGATCAAGCTTCGTACCCTGCCTCACGTCGACCGGCCCGCCATTGCGTCCGTCATGCCCTCCCTCAAGGACTACTGGGTGCTGATCGATGCCGGGGCCAACCCGGACAGTGAGCCGCACCACCTCCTCCAAAACGCGATCATGGGCTCCGCCTATGCCAAGCACGCGCTTCGCCGCCCCAACCCCAGCGTCGGGCTTCTATCCAACGGCTCCGAGGATGAAAAAGGCAACGCCCTGACCAAGGAAACGCGAAAGCTGCTGGCCGCCGCACCCGGCATCCGTTTCATCGGCAATGTCGAGGGCCACGACCTCTGGCACAACCCGCCCGACGTCGTGGTTTGCGATGGCTTCACGGGAAACATCGTCCTAAAGACTTCCGAAGCGCTCGCGCACGCCATTTTTGACATGGTGAAGACGGAGATCATGGCCAGCTTCCGCACGAAGATGGGCGGCCTTCTGGCCAAGCCCGCCTTCAAGCGTGTCCACACGCAGACCAATGCAGACGAGTTCGGCGGGATGCCCCTCCTCGGGCTCAACGGCATCACCATCATCGCCCATGGCGGTGCCAGCGCCTATGCCATGAAAAATGCGCTGCGCATGGCCTGCGACACCATTTCTCACCAAGTGAACCCTCACATCGAAGAGGCCGTCACCCAACACTCTCTCTCCCATGCCCAACACTGACACGCAGCCCATCTGCTGCTCCAGCATCATCGGAACCGGCAGCTACATCCCGGAAAAAGTCCTGACCAATGACGACCTGTCCAAAATCGTCGACACCAACGACGAGTGGATCACCACCCGTACGGGCATCAAAGAACGCCACATCGCCGCGGAGGATGAAGCGACCAGCGACCTCGCGACGGCGGCGGCCAGAAATGCGATGGAATCCGCCGGGGTCACCGTGGATGAAATCGATCTGATCGTGGTGGCCACGGTCACCCCGGACATGTTTTTCCCCTCCACGGCCTGCGTCGTGCAGAAGAAGCTGGGCGCCTCCAATGCGGTGTGTTTCGACATCTCGGCGGCCTGCTCCGGCTTTCTCTACGCGCTTCAGGTCGCCCGCCACTTCGTCAATGCCCAGAGCCACAAGACCGCCCTTGTCATTGGCGCGGAGAAACTCAGCAGCCTGATCAACTGGGACGACCGCAATACCTGCGTGCTCTTCGGCGACGGGGCGGGCGCCGTGGTCATCCGGCACGCTCCGGAGACGGAGGTGGATGCGCCCGGTCGTGTCCTCTCCACCGTCATGGGAAGCGACGGCAATCTGGTGAACCTGCTCCGGGTGCCCGGCGGCGGCTCGTCCTGCCCGATCACCCCCGAGAACGTCGACAGCCGCCCCAACACCATTCACATGGAAGGGCGGGAGACCTTCAAACACGCGGTGACCCGGATGCTTCAAGCCTCTGAGCGAGCGCTCGCGGAGGCCGGCCTCACGACCGCCGATGTCTCCCTCGTCATTCCCCACCAAGCGAACGCGCGGATCATCACCGCCATCGCGGACCGGCTGGGTCTCCCCCCCGAAAAGACGTTCATGAATCTGGACAAGTACGGCAACACGAGCGCCGCCACGATTCCGGTGGCGCTGGACGAAGCCAGCCGTCAGGGGCGCCTCAAGCGCGGAGACATCGTCCTTCTCGTGGCCTTTGGAGGTGGCTTCACCTGGGCCAGCTCGGTCCTCAGGTGGTAGCCCGGAGGCCGGGAGCACGTGCTTGACGGAACCCACGGTGGATCGCATGTTAGCGGTGCTGTGCCTGCCACGAGGGTAGCCACAACGCCCCACGGCAAGCCTGATGGAAACGCACCCTGACACCTCCGCATCGAGAAGCCTCTTTCTCATCGCTCTCATCTCCCTGTGCGCCTCTCAGCCCGCGTTTTCGCAGGTCACCCTGAAGGCCCTCCCTGTCGAGGAAGAAGCCGTTCAGGCCAAGCAAGCGGAGGCCAAAAAAAGGCAGACCCTGGACGCAAGCCTGCTCACCCAAAAGGAAGCACGCGCCCTCACCCTCACCATCCCCGCCCCACGTGGACAAATCGTGGATCGCCATGGCATCCCCTTTGCGCAGAATCGCATCGCCAACTACCTGGCGATCGTGATGCCCTTCATGAAGGATGCCAGCGACAGCGAGATCCTGGTATGGGCCAAGACTCGGATGCAGAAGGCCAACGCCATCCTGGAAAATGATTGGAGCCTCAAAGACGAGGACATCCTCTCCCACTACAAAAACAGGCGTTGGCTCCCGCTCATCTTTTCCACGGAAAAAGGTCTCAATGTCGAGATCAATGTCGAACAGCAAGAGAAGATCAAGGGCCTGCTGAAAGACGGTCTGGCATTGCTGCCCGCCTACATCCGCCACTACCCGAAAGAGGACTCGGCCTGCCACATCATCGGATTCACAGGCAAGACCCGACCCCTGCCCGTTGGGCCGATTGCCGACGGCGATCCAATCTTCGAAGAGATGGCCGGACGCGAGGGGCTGGAACTCACCTTCGATGACGATCTTCGCGGAACGGCAGGCATCAGCAATGTCTTGTTCAGCGCCGATGGAGAACGCATCTCTGAAGACATGCGCCGACGCCCGGTTCAGGGCAACAACGTCGTCACCAGCCTGGACTTCAACTATCAGAAGTACTGCGAGAATGCGCTCAAGAAACACGCCAACCGCGGCGGGGCCATGGTCGTGATGGACATCAAGAATGGCGACATCCTCGCGATGGCGTCCAATCCCGGATACGATCTCAACGACTTCATCCCCGGCATCACGGCTGAGAAGTACAAGGAACTCAGCGACGACCCGCGCCTGCCGCTCTTCCCCCGTTCCTTCCGTGGCGAGTACCCTCCCGCCTCCACGTTCAAGATCGTCACGGCACTGGGGGCTCTCGAGAGTGGCGTCGTCACCGCTTCCACCTCCTACAACTGCGGTACCGCGATGGAGATCGGAAATCATGTGTTCCACAACTGGAACAAGAACCCGGAGGGCTACATGAATGTCATTTCGGCCATCAAGCGTTCGTGCAACACGTGGTTCTACCAAGCCGCCATTGATGCCGGTGGAGACGCCGTGAGTGACATGGCCCTGCGCCTTGGATTCGGCGAAAAAACGGGCATCCCGCTCAAGGCCGAAGCCTCAGGCTTCGTTCCCACCAACAGCCTCTTGGTTCAACGGTACGGCCACAAGATGTTCTCCGGAGACGTCGCCAACATGGCCATCGGGCAGGGCACGGTGCTCGTCTCACCTCTGCAGGTTGTTCAATGCATGGCCGCTCTCGCAGATGGGGTGAACATGCCGCAGCCGCGCCTCGTAACGCAGATCCAAGACTACCGCGATCAAGTGGTCGACGTCACCGAACCGTCCGTGCGCAAGCGGGTGGATCTCAATCCAGATTTTCGCGAACTCGTTGTCAAAGGCATGGTGGCCGTGGTCTCAGGCAGCGGTGGCACCGGTCGTGCGGCTGGCATCAAATACGCGCAGGTCGCAGGGAAAACCGGCACGGCGCAGTGGAAGGTCGCCGATGACCGCAATCTAGCCTGGTTCACCGGATTTGTTCCCGCCAACAACCCGATGTTTGCCTTTGCCGTCGTTTACGAAGGATCACCCGGCCAGTCCGTGAGCGGAGGTAAGAACGCCGCCCCCATGGTCAACGAAGTCTTCAACAACATCTACAGCAACGCACCACCAGACGATCCGATCGTGCTGGCCATGAAGGATCTTCCCACCACCATGGAGGTGGATGAAGGCACCACCGACACCGCCGATGAAGAAGCCCGGGTGCGCCGTGCCGTTCCCCAAGCTCCGCCACCGCCTCCCCCCAAGAAGACCCTCGGCGGATTCTTCAGGAAACTGTTCGGCAACTAGCGCTGCTCGGCATCCTCAATCACTTTTTCATGA
>CAXBNA010000301.1:0-6038 GCA_963976915.1 uncultured Verrucomicrobiales bacterium | reverse complement strand
ATGCACAACCCGTGACCCAGCGCGGTGGCCTCACCCTCTGCTGCACCCCCGGCAACGACGTCGAGTCCACCACCGCCATGGCCGGAGCCGGCTGCAACGTCATGCTCTTTTCCACCGGCCTCGGCACGCCCACCGGCAATCCCGTCTGCCCAACGCTGAAGATCTCGACCAGCACCGAGCTCGCCACCCGCATGTCCGACATCATCGACTTCGATGCCGGCCCCATCATCCGGGGAGAAATGACCGTTGCCCAAGCAGGCGAAGCCCTCTTCGACCTCGTCCTCGCCACCGCCAGCGGCGACTACACCCCCAAAGCCGTCGCCCTCGGCCAGGACGACTTCATCCCCTGGAAACGCGGCGTCTCACTCTGAGCCATCCCCCAACGTTACGAGTCTGACACAATTCTCCACTCCACCTCCCCCCCTTCCCGCTTGCATTCCCCTGCGTCTGCGTTGATTCCCGCCCGTGGATTCCCTTCACCTCATCGACGCCATTGGGCCCTTCTTCCGCGACTATGATCGCCGGACCATCAATTGGTCCAAGATCCCGTGGGCTCATGTCGACACCCAAACCGCTGGACCCGACGCAGACGTCTGGTGGTCACGCGTTCGCGCGGACTTTGAAGTCATCTGCCAAAAAGCCTCCGACTGGGGCTTCGACGCGCTCTCGATCGACGACGTCGCCCACCTCGCGGACCACGACTGGCTGGAGCCCGAGGTCCGCTCCAAGATTGCCCGATACCAAACGGAGTTTCGCCACCTCTTCGACATCGCCCAGCGTCATGGCCTCGCCGTCTATGTCACCATGGACGTCTTCAGCGCCACGCCCGGCCTTCAGCAGAGGCTTGAGACCGACCGCGTACACCCCAATGCGTACCTGGCCGCCTTGCTCCCGGCGTTTTTCGAAACCTTCCCTCAGGTGCGCGGCATCATCTCCCGCATCGGTGAGTCCGACGGAAAAGACGTTCGCGATGACTTCCACAGCCAGCTCGTCATTCAGACCCCCAAGCAAGCACGCCAGCTTCTCAACGACATCCTGCCCGTCTTCGAGAAAGCCCAGCGCCGCCTCGTCTTTCGGACCTGGACCGTCGGCGCCTATCCCATCGGCGACCTCATGTGGAATCGCCGCACCTTCAAGGAGACCTTCGATGGCATCACCAGCCCCGCCTTGGTGATCTCGATGAAGTTTGGCGATTCCGACTTCTTCCGCTTCCTCCCCCTCAACAAGAACTTCTTTCGCACCAAGATTCCCAAGATCATCGAGTTGCAGACCCGTCGGGAGTACGAAGGATGCGGTGAGTACCCTTCCTTCGTCGGTTGGGACTACGAGCGCTATGTGCGCGAACTGAAGCAGGCCGAAAACGTCATCGGCTGCATGGTCTGGAGCCAGACCGGGGGGTGGGTCCCTTTCCGCCGTCTCGCCATGCTCGATCCCCAAGCCGTCTGGACCGACATCAACACCTTCGTCACCATCAAGGTTGTGAAGGAGAAACTCCTCGTCGAGCAGGCCGTCCGGCTCTACGCCCAGCGGAATGGCATCGCCGATTCAGGTGCCCTCCTCGAACTCCTCCGGCTCTCCGATGAAGTCATCCGCGAGCTCCTCTATACGGAAGAATTCGCCCGGCAAAAACTCTACTTCCGCCGCGTTCGCATCCCCCCCACCCTTCAGGTCTATTGGGGAAACGTCTTCATCAGTCACTCCGTGCGCAAGCTCATGCGCCACTTTGTGCAAGACCCCGAAACCGCCCTGCGTTCCGCTGCGCGTTGCCTCGACCTCCTGGATCGAATGAAGGAACTCGCCGCCGACTGCGGTCTCCCGGTGGAGGACATCGAGTACATGAAGGACACCTTCGAGATTCTGGCCCTTGCCCGCGAATACTACTTCCTCCCCTTCACCGAAGAACTCCAACAGCGCCTGCGCGACGCCAAGAGCAACTACAAGAAAAAGTACCCCAAACGCGGTCTCCGCGCCCGCTACCGGATCAAGATGGATTTTAAGCCGCTCATCTTGAACCGCCGCCATCTCAGCTGGGCCATTCAGCTCCTCATGCGCCGCCGCCGTGGTTACCGCATGGTGGATCGCATCGTCACATTGAACCTGCTCTCACTCGTCTATCGCGTCATCGCCAAGCGTCGTCCCCATTGGATTCCTCAGTTTGCGCGGGATAGCGCGATGGGGGTCGATGTCGTCTTCCGCTGAGTCGAATCACTTCGACGTTCCTCGGAAGAATGGCAGCAAGAATTTCTTCTTTGGTGGTTCCTCCGCCTGTGGCGGGACCGAGTCATTGGCACCGATTTCCTCCGCCTCCTTTAGTGCTTCCATCGAGGGAGTCTCACGATTGCTCCCCTTCCCAATCGTATTCAAACCCAGCAAGGTCGGACTCCACTTCGGATCCCCGATGGTTCCGTTGGCCTGGTATTCCAAAAGCTGGCTCACCGGGAAAAACACCAGGCCGCCGATCCCTCGCACCCTCGCCTGCGCCTTGAAGTCGATCTCGTCGTGGATGAAATCCGCCGTCCCCCCCGCCACGATTCGGAAGACCGAGGTCTCTGCCTCCATGTCCTTCGTCACCACAAAACCATCGGTCACCTCAAACGTGCAGCTCGCCTCCTTCGCCACGTTGTAGCCCTGAATCGGCTTCGGCAAAAATGCTCCCAGCAGCGGCGTCAACGGTCCCAGCAATGGCACCGCATAAAGGTTCCCATTCACCACGATGGCCGCTCCCCCTCCTTTCAGTTTCTGCCAATCGTTGTTCACGCCCGTGAACTTGAAATGCCCCGTCAGATCCCCCTCGGTCGGATAATCCGGTGTGTAGGTCTCCGAGAATTTTTGGAAACTCATGGCGTTGATTTTCATCTCGCCGCTGTAGGGCTCTGGCCGCCGGTCCATGTCCATCTTTCCAGCCAGATCAAAGGAGCCGTCCATGAGCGTCGCGTCGATGTCGAATGTCAAATCCCCTGAACGACTCGCCACCTTGGCCGTCATCTCGTTGAAATCCAATTTCTCCCCAAACACCTCGTACGGAAATGTTCCCGTCGAGACCGTGATCTTGTAGTCGCTGTTGTCCTTGGCAATGCTCACCGTACCCGTCGCCCGCATCGGTTTGCGAAATGCCGACCCGCGAATGTCCAGATCCAGCGAGGTGTCCTTGAACTTCAGCGTACCGCTTGGCGATGAAATCACGTAGTCCTCGTCCCAAAGTTCGTAGATCCCAGTGCCCCCGTCGGCGGAGAAGTTGACGGTGAACTCATTGTAGTCGCTGTTCTTCCAGCCGATCACGCCATCCAGCGTCACCTCCGTCGTGTTCGGCAGTCGATACTTCGCCACCGTCGCCGCCGTTTTGGCATTGAAGGCGCTGATCACCGCCACCGTGTCCAGCTTCGTCGCCACGCCGGTCAGCCTCACCCAATCGTCTCCGTCATCCACATACACCTCGGTCGCCGCGCCGGTTCCCTCCTCTCTCTCGACCTCCACGTTCGTGAAAATCATGATCTTCTTGAAGAACTCCACGTCCGCCCCAAAAGACACGAGGTCCACGCCTTGATACGTGAAGTTTTTCAGCTCCCCCATGCCCTGACTGCGGCAGTCGGAGAACTGCATCGTCGGACCACTACCCTCAACCGCCACATAGATCGAGGACTCTGGTCGAAAGCCAAACCGATGGATCACCGCCCGCGTCTGCTCCCTCTCGATGAACGGCAGAAACACATGTGGGTCCATCTCCAGCGTGGCCCGATACTTCAGCCCCTGGGTCTCATGCAGCAGCGCCTGCGCCTTCAGGGTTCCCGTCTTGTGCTCCAGCTCCACATCCCTCAGATACAAACCCTCCGGACCCACGCCGATCTCGAATCCAAGCCCGTCAAAAATCTCCCCTCGCGAGCTGAACCGCCCACTCTGCAGCTTTCCCACCGCCTCCACCGGTCGGCTCGACTTGGCCCGCTCCCCGCTCGTGAACCATTTCCCCTCCAAGGCCAAATGCGGAGCCTCGTAAAACACCACCTCTTTCAGCAGGTCACTCTTCAAAAACGTCGAGGCCAAATGCGGCAGGTCGGCGCTCGACGCCAGCTCGAAGTTCAGGCTTTCCCCACCCTGCCTCCAAAACGCATGCAGAGTCACGTCCCCCAAGTGATCCTTCAGATACAGCCGCTTCAGGTCCACCGACCCCGCGTCATACCGGGCCTCCACACTGAACTCCTCACACACATAATCCTGAAACATCATCTTCTGCGCCAGGAACGTCAGCTTGGCCCGGAACTGGTCCACCTCCTCCATCGATCCCGACACCTCCACCCGCAGTTCCGGCGGACTCGAGAACTGAAACTGATCCAGCCAGTCCAGCGTTCTCTGAATCTGCTGCCGGTGCTCTCGAATCATCGTCAGACGCTTCCTCGCAGCCTCCCTCGCCTTCTCCCGCTCCTCGGGGTCCGTCGGCGGCTTCTTCATCTGCATCGTCCCGGAGACCGCCAACCTCACCCCGGCCAGCGTCCCCTCCGCATGACGCACCTCCAGTTGATCCCCGTCCAAAAAAATCCGCGCACTCAGATCATCCACATTCACCACCGTCAGTTCCGGCTGCTCTGGATCGATCGGCAGCGAGACATGCGCCCGGCTCAACTCCAGCGACTCCACCTGCACCTTCTTGTTGAGCAACTGCCCGTAGTCGAAGTCCAGATTCACGCGGTCCACCGACGCCACGAGATGCTTCCGGTCCTCGTCGTTGTACCACTTCACATCCCGCGCCACCAGCCCCCCCACCGGATTCAGCGACACCCGCCCCAAATCCATGTGGATGCCCCGCTCCGCCAGTTGATCCACGATGAAACCACGCCAACGCGCACTGAAGGCATCCGTCGTCAGATAGCCCCCACCCGCCAGCACGCCACTGGCCAGCGAGAGAAACAGCAGCCGTTGAAGCAAGACCCGCATCCGTCGAATAGAAGCCCCATCCTAGATCCACCGCACCCGAAGGGCAAGGCCCCAGCAAGCACCCAACTACGACTTGCTCGTCACAGCAGGCTGCTCCAGAGCGTCATCTCCGCTGATCGCTATCGATTGGATTGCGAACGTCCGAGCAAAAATCACACACGCCAAAAGAAGGGTCGACCCGAGAATTGACCCAAAGGAATGGCTCGCAATACCGACGCTTAGAAAGCCAAGCCAGAATAGACCCAATGGGTAAATTGTGAGAATCAGCGATACCGCGCTGAATACATGCCTTTCTGGATTCCAGAGGAGCATCTTCGGCCTGTGAAGCGGCCCGCGCCTCACCTTCGAAAGCAAGTAGAGGCTTACCGGAAAGAAGAAGATCAAATAGCCAAAAAGGGGAATCCCCAGACTGTCTGCCTCGGATGGGTAAGCCCCATTCATCGAAGTCTCGAGGAGCATCGCAAACAGGATGACAGGCGACAAGAAAATGGGAATCGCGAGGGTCGTCTTCGTGAGCATGGCATCTGCGGACCATGCCGCAGTCAAGCTCCATCCTAAATCCACCGCACCCGAAGGGCAAGGCCCCAGCAGGTGCGGATGCACGGGCAGTTCATTCATGGCAGGAGGAGATTCCCAAAAACAGACCGCGAATTCGCCGCCCCCATTTCGGTCGCCCCCCCTATTTTACAACGACACTGGAGCCAAGCACTTCCTTGTACGAGCTCGCCGAGCACCCCGTGAGCTCTCTTCGTTGATGTGGATAGCGAACATTGGGCGATGACCTAAAGAGTGATCTACCCTCTCCTCTACCTCACCCTCAAAACCGACAAACTCGAGCTAGGAATAGCAGCCGCCATCTTCCCCCCGACGGTGGGAAACACACCGCTACTTTCCCCTTGAACAAACGCAGCACGGAATTCAAGGCGCCGAGGCTCGGCCCAGTCCGAATCCAAAAGGGGGAATAGAACGGCCGGTTAAAGTGTTCGCCTTGTGATTGAAATCATGGATATTTGAGACTTGGCCAAAAAGGCGCTCTCATTGCCATGGTGGACCCAGAATCTTCATTGCCTACACACCCCCAGTTCCCCGCCGCAACCGATGATGACATGCCG
>CAXBNA010000300.1:0-6264 GCA_963976915.1 uncultured Verrucomicrobiales bacterium | reverse complement strand
CTCCGTTGGGAGATGGTGGTCGTAGCTCAGTTGGTAGAGCCCCAGATTGTGATTCTGGTTGTCGCGGGTTCGAGCCCCGTCGTCCACCCCATTTCTCCCTCGACCTGTCCGCCACGGAAACCCAGATCGCATGGAGGATTGACGGAAGCCGGACACGAGCCAGTTTGAGTTCCGAATGGACGCGCTGCAGGACCTCATCGGCTACCGGTTTCAGAACACCGCTCTTTTAGAAGAGGCGCTCACGCATGCCAGCGTCAGCTATGAGCGGCAGGCACGGCAGGCCGACAATCAACGACTGGAGTTCCTCGGCGACGCCGTCATCCAGCTCACGCTCTCTCAGATCCTCTTTGCCAAGCTTCCCTCGGCAGACGAAGGCATCCTCACCAAGGCCCGCGCTCAAATGGTCTCGACCAAGGGATTGGCCACGCTCTCTGCGGAGCTGGGCATTGGCGACTTCCTCACCATGGGCCGGGGCGAAGAGGCCAATGGCGGCCGCACCCGCGAGTCCACGCTGGCAGATGCGCTGGAAGCCATCGCTGGCGCGGTTTTCCTCGACGGTGGGATTGACGCCGCCATCGCATTGACCCGACGACTTTTTCATCGAGGCATCGAGTCGCTCCAGCAGGGCGAATTGGTGGAATCCAACCCCAAGGGCCAACTGCAAGAGTGGATTCAGGCGGTCGACGCCTCACCTCCGGAATACAGCATCGTCAACGAGTCGGGGCAGGACCACGACAAACGCTTCGTCGCGGAGGTGCGATGGGGCGGAGATCAGATCGGCCGGGGAGAAGGTCGCAGTAAAAAAGAAGCAGAAACCGCAGCAGCGGCGGACGCCTTAGAAAAACCAGATCTACTGAAACGAA
Organism: uncultured Verrucomicrobiales bacterium; assembly: GCA_963976915.1. GTDB lineage: Bacteria > Verrucomicrobiota > Verrucomicrobiia > Verrucomicrobiales > Verrucomicrobiaceae > CAXBNA01. The sequence goes on along the minus strand of CAXBNA010000300.1, from coordinate 5,401 downwards.
TGGCTGAGCTGCGAAGATCTTCGTGAACAACTGGGCCAATAACTCGATCAAGAATGCGAATCACCCTCACAACTGCGACTTATTCCTGACTCTGCCCACCTTGTCAGCAATTCCATCCACACTCTCACTGGACGTGGAACGCCCGGCGAATCACTGAGGAACCCAGTTATTGGGCTTATCCACACCGCCTAATACTGTAGAGAATTTGGCCTCTATTTATTTCTCTCTAATACAGGGTGGGAACAAGTGAATGACCGCTCTCAGACAAACCGGAACCCATTTGCACCGCGCCATCTTCCGCGCCATCTTGCAGGCTCATGTCCAGCAGCCTCGGCCAACTCTTTCGCATCTCCACTTGGGGTGAATCCCACGGCGTCGGTGTGGGCGTGGTCATCGACGGCTGCCCTCCCAAAATCTCGCTGACCGAGGGGGACCTCCAGCGTGAGTTGGATCGCCGCCGCCCTGGACAGAGCAAGATTGTGACGCCTCGGAATGAGGAGGATCGGGCAGAGATCCTTTCTGGAGTGGTGGATGGGCTGACGATCGGTACTCCGATCGGCATTTTGGTGCGCAACAAGGATCAGCGTCCCTCCGCCTATTCGGAAATGGCGGCAGCCTATCGACCCTCGCACGCGGACTACACCTACGACGCCAAGTATGGCATCCGGGCGGTGTCTGGCGGAGGCCGAGCGTCCGCTCGAGAGACCATTGGCCGCGTTGCTGCGGGTGCCATCGCTCGCAAGGTCATGGAGGAATCCGCTTCTAGCTACGAATGCGTGGCCTACGTGAAATCGATCAAGGATCTCGAAGCGCAGGTGACCGTGCCGGAAGGCAGCCTGGCTTCGCTCGCTGAGACCGTGGAATCCAACATCGTGCGCACGGCCGATCCCGCGATGGTCGATCCCATGATCGATCTCATCACGGCGATGCGCACGGAGGGAAACAGCGTCGGCGGTGTGATCGAATGCATTGTGCGCGGCGTGCCTGCTGGACTCGGTGAGCCGGTTTTTGACAAACTGGAAGCCGATCTCGCCAAGGCGATGATGAGCCTGCCGGCGACCAAGGGTTTTGAGATTGGCTCCGGCTTCGGCGGCACCCAACTCACCGGCCTCCAGCACAACGACGAGTTCTTCATGGACGGCGACGCCGTGCGCACGCGCTCCAACCGAAGCGGCGGCATTCAGGGCGGCATCAGCAATGGCGAGGACATCGTGTTCCGAGTCGCTTTCAAGCCCACGGCCACGGTCCTGCGCGAGCAAAAAACCGTCACCAACACTGGCGAAGAAACCACCCTCGCCGCCCGCGGCCGCCACGATCCCTGCGTCCTGCCACGAGCGGTGCCAATGGTCGAGGCCATGGTCCACCTCGTGGTCGTCGATCACTTCCTGCGGCAACGTGCGCAGAATGGGTGAGCAACGGTCACTTCGATCCCATCTTCAGCGCCAGCCAGGGGATGCCGAAGAGGGTGAGAAAGAGCAGCTTAAAGAAGGCCATGCCGGCGTAGTGGATCGCATCGAACTGACTGCGGCTGAGGTCAAACCATTGAGTGTGGAACCGGAAAATCCAGTCGTGGGCGAAGACGATCATCAAAAGCCAAGCGAGGAGTACGACAATCGAGATCACGAGGCAGCGACCAAGAACAGGAACAAGGTTGGGATTCATGGCAAAGATACGGACCCAACGTGCACGGTCTTTGTTGAGTTCCGCGATTGAATCGTTGCCTGCTCCCGGGCGCAGGAAGCAGTGTCTCAAATGCCTGCCAGTTTAATCGGCCTCTTTGTCCCAGCCCCGTACCTTGACGTGAACCTGCGCGGTTTTGCCCATGTAGTGGTCAATGGAATAGTCGTTGGCGGCGAGAAGCATGTGATGCTTTGCCTTCTCCTTGTCGCCGATCGCCTCGAAGTAGAGGCCCAGGTAGAGGTGGGCGTAGCATCGATGATTGCGATGGTCGGCCCCTGATCCCGCTTCAGCAGCCTTGAGCACCTCGTCGGCGGAGCCAGTGCCCGCGAAGAGCTGGTGCACCTCCGACATCGGGACCCGACTGTCGCCCTTGATCGGGATGAAATTCTTCCGAGCTGCTTCCACACTCTCAGCCCGGGCGACGCAGAGAAAGTGCCAAGCGGCATTCTCCACGTCGTTCGTGTTGTAGGTCTGGTGCACCTCAAACTGATCTCTCCCTTCTTCAAACCGGTCGGCGTAGTAGAGCGTCAATCCGCGCTGCCAGAGCTGCGGCTTCGCATCCGGCACCAGCTCGACGAGTTCGTCAAAGGCCTTGGCGGAGGTCGCGATGTCCGCATCGAAGAAGGCATCCACGCCCTGCCGAAAAAGTTCGTTGGGTGAAGTCTGTGGCTCCGTTTTCGGCTCCTGGGCGGAATTCAGACAGGTGAAGATCAACCCCACGAGGGAGGTGAAAAGGAATGCTTTCATGACGATGATGCGATGGGATGGGTTGGAGTCGAGCGTTTAGGCGAGCAGTAAGAACGTTCGAAGTCCGTTGCACATTTGGTGATGGGCTAAAGCCTCAACTCCAACCGTGCTTCACTCCTCCGGCAAATAAAAACGGCCCATGTGTTCCAGGATCACCGCGCGGAGTTCTTCGCCATCGACGATGCCGTTGTGGCGGAAGATGACTTCGCCGCCGGGGGCGACGACGAGCGTGTGCGGGATGGGGCCTTCCCATTCAGCATCCAGTGCCTCGGCGAGGGCGTCGAGGTTGGCACCATTGTAGACGTAGCTGTTGGTCTTGCGGCCCTCGTCTTTCAGCGTTGGCAGGATTTTTGGTGGAATGATGGCGTTGTTTTCTTCGAGGAAGGCTTTCACCTGATCGATGGTGGAAGGATCGTCTTCGCTGATGTTGATGAACTCAAAGTTGCGCAGGCCGAACTTGCGCGAGGTCTTCACCAATTCGGGAAACTCTTCCACACAAGGTCCGCACCAGGTGGCCCAGACGTTGAACATGCGGTACTTCTTCGTGTCGTTTTTGCGGAGTGCGGCGACGCCTGCTGCGTCGATGAGTTCCACTTCGACGGTTCCCTTTTCCCACTTCTGGTCGTCCTCGGCGACGAGAGGCCGCTTGTCGGCCCACTTGGTGGAGCAGCCGTGGGGACGTGTCACGGCCACGGTGACTTCCCTGCCTTCGAGCAATGCCTCAACGGCGTTGATCGCATCGTGTGAAGTCACGGTGGACTCATCGGCGTAGCGGGAGTCGTCGAACCGGCCCTTGTATCGGAGTTTCCGATCTCCATCAAAGATGAAGATGTGCGGCGTGGCGAGGCAGCCGTAGGCCTTGGCGACGGTTTGCGTTCCACCATCGTCGAGGAAGGGAAAGTTGAAGCCTTGCTCCGCTGCGTGGAGCTTCATCTCGGGGAAACTGTCGTTGTACTTCGAGTAGCCGAGTTCATCGGGGCGGAGTGCCCCGGGATCGTTGGGGTTGATGGCCACCACCTGCACACCGCGATCCTTGAAGTTCGCGACGAATTTTTTCAACCGACCTTCAACGCCCTGGGAAGAGGGACAGTGATTGCTCAGAAAGGCGATCATGAGGATCTTGGCGTCCGCGTAGTCGGCCAGGCTGTGCTGCTGGTCGTCGATGCCGAGAAGCTCGAAGTCGGGCGCAGGATCGCCAATCGAGAGCTCAGCCATGTCGGCAGGCATCACCTTTGAGGCGGGCAACTTCTTCGCCTTCGGTGTTGGTTGCGCGAACCCGCTTTGGCTAGCGAAGGCGAGGATGAGAAACGTGAGCAGAAACTTCATGAGGATGGGGATGAGGACTCGCCTTCGGCGTCGGTGGTGGGAGGAAGCAGGGGGTCGGTTGTTCCACAGTTCCAACAAATCTCGAACGATGCCGGCACGGTCTCCTTGCAGGCGGGACAGGTCCAGACGCCGTTTTTCGTGGGCCCATTCGAGAGTTTGTCTTTGAGAAGCGCCACCGCCTCTTCAAATCGGCGGTCGTCCACGATGCACAGTGTGGGATCGAACATCTGCGCCTGGGCCATCGCGAAAAAGGTCTGTCCCAAGACCTGGCTGTTCTCATTCCGGACAAAACAGGCAATGCCCTCCGACTCAAGGATGGAGCGAGCAAACCCAACTCGAGTCGAATCGGGATCGTGGAAGACGTCTTTCATGAGGCATCTTCTACTTCAAACTCATCCTCTGGATCAAACGGCGGCATCGGGATGTTGAGGATTCGGAGCTTGCCGACCGCGCGGTGGACGCAGCCGGGTCGAATCATGACGGAGGTCATGGGCTTGAGCGGAATCTTTTCGCCATCAGCCTCCAGATAGCCCTCGCCTTCGAGCACGACGTAGATCTCCGTCATCTTCTTGTGGTAGTGGAGCCGGCTGTCCACCGAGATGTCGGTCAGGTGAACGGAGGCCAGATTGTTCCAAGGCTCGTTGAAGGCTCGACGCGCCTGACCGCAGGGGCAGGGAACCGGTGGGATTTGGTCCAGTTGGGCGACGGCGACTCTGGGTTCGGTGGGCATGGGGAGAGAGAATAGACAGTTGGAATGTCAGTGCAGAAGAAATCTCCATCTCACTTTTCCTGCTTTGTCGGCCACGTCCAATAGTCATCCAAAGCTCTTTCAAGATGGGGTCGATCCAGGGCGTCGTCTGGATCGTGCAACTTGTGCAATAGGAACTGCCGCACGACGATGCGTTGCTGGGGACTCAATAGGTCGAACCGCTCCGGCGAAGAGGCGTAGGAATGGCTGAGGCAGAAATTCATGCCAAAACCGTACTCACCACGCAACTCAGCGATCAGGTAGCGAGGAAGATGAAAGCGCATTCCCTTAGCATCGAAGAACGAGAGGCTGCTGTTGCACTGTCGGAGGGCTTCGGACGTTATCCTTCGCCAGTCGTGCTTCTCGTCGCTTGCCCGGTATCGAGCGCAGGTCTCGGCATCGGCGTAGTCGTCGAGTCCCTGTGCCTCAAATAGCCCGATACCATCCCCGAGCGTCACGTCGGCAAAGGCCTCTTCAATCTCGGCGCACAATTCAAGCCCTTCTTGGTAGAGAAGTAGGCGCTCTTCTTCGGCCTTCACGGTGTCAGGGCATGAGCCCCTCCTCTTCAGCTCAGAGATCGATTCTGGAGAAGGCGGTTTCAAAGTGGAGTCTATGTGAATTTGCTGAGTTCAATCCATATTTATCCGCCGAAGGATACTCTTCCCGAAAGTGACTTGCTCAATCATGTTGAGATCTCGCCTGCTTCTTGACGTCTGCCCAGTTCCGACCTGACTCTGAGTGGGCGAGGCAGTGTTCTTTCCGTTTGCGCAGTTCGACTCGCTTCCAGTCAGCCACGGGAAGGGTGGCATCCTCGGCTGCGATGCTGTCCCAGAGATCTTCGACAAGCTGGAGGCGCTCAGCCCGACCAAGTTGGAAGCGCGCCGAGAATTCTGTGTTCAT
>CAXBNA010000299.1:0-6342 GCA_963976915.1 uncultured Verrucomicrobiales bacterium | reverse complement strand
CCACGGAGTAAAAGACCGTGCCGATGGCAAGCAGCAGGACAAACGGCTGCCACACCACTTTGAGGCCCGCGCCGCGATAGAGGATGGCGCGGGATGCTGAGATGAAATGGGTCGTAGGTGCAGCCTGCATGATGTTTTGGACGAATTCCGGCATGCTTTCGCGCGGGGTCATGCCTCCGGAGAGCATTTGCAAGGGCAGCAGGACTAGGATGAGCAGCAGGCCGAACTGCGGCATGGTGCGCGCCAGCGTGGCCATGAAGATTCCCATTGAAGTGGTGGCAAACAAATGCAGCACCGCGCCGGTCAGGAACAGCAGGATGGAACCCTCGATGGGCACATGCAGCAGGCCTTGAACGACGAACAGCAGGGAGAGTGTGGTCGCGACGAGGACGACGAGGGCCATGGACCACACTTTGGAAAGCATGATCTCGGCGGGTTTCACGGGCATGACGAGCAGGTGCTCGATAGTGCCGTGTTCGCGCTCGCGGATCAGCGCCGCGCCGGTCAGGACAATGGAGAGCATGGTGACGAGGTTGATGATTTCCATCAAAGCTCCGAACCAGGCCGGGGTGAGGTTGGGATTGAAGCGGGCGCGTAATGTCAGAGTCACGGGGGCTGCAGGGACGCCGCGATAGCGCTGGAGAAACTCGGTGACCTCGCCATTGATGATCTGCTGGACGTAACCACTGCCCGTGAATGCCTGGCTCATCCGCGTGGCGTCCACATTCAACTGAAGCGTGGGACGCATTCCGGCAAGAACATCGCGCTGGAAATCAGGCGGGATGATGATGGCAAAGGTATAGTCTCCGGCATCCAGCCCCGCATCCACGTCGGCTGCGGAGATCATGGCGGGTGACATGAAGCTGGGTCGCTGAAAACTGGACGCGATTCGGGCTGAGAGCGGCGAAGTGTCCTCATCAGCGATGGCGATTGGGGCATGATGCAGTGCTTCCGGCATCGCCGTGGCAGATATGTAAACCATGGCCGTGAAGGCATAGACGATGAGCCCCATCATCATCGGGTCACGGGCCAGGCTCCAGAGTTCCTTCACCCCCAGGCGATAGATGTTGGCGAGACGGCTCATGATCAGGTGTCTTGCTTGCGGATCAGGGCAATCGCGACTCCCATGATCACAGGGACAGCCAGGATCAAAGGAATGAATGAGGCGTGGAGATCGGAAAAACCAAGCGCCTTGCTGAAGACGCCGCGACTGATCGTCAGGAAGTGCGTGGCCGGGTAGAGCCTTCCGATAACTGCTCCGGCACCTTCCAGTGAGGAGACAGGATTGATCAGGCCCGCGAACTGGGCAGTGGGAATCATGGTGCCAATCATGGTGACAAACATGGCTGCGATCTGGCTGCGGGTGAATGCCGAGGCCAGCAGACCAAAGCCCGTGGCGAACACGACGAAGATGAGCGCGGCGGCAGCAAGTGTGGTGAAACTGCCTTTGACGGGCACGTCAAAGACGGTGACAGCCAGCAGTGTCATCAGCAGGAAATTCAGCATCCCAAGAAAGATATAGGGCGCTTGTTTGCCGATCAGAAACTCGCTGCGCGTCACCGGTGTCACATGGAGGTTGACGATGGAGCCCAGCTCTTTCTCACGCACCACGGAGAGTGCTGTGAGCATGGCCGGAATCATGAGCAGCAGCATGGGAATGACAGCCGGAACCATGGCGGGCCGACTGCGCACATCCGGGTTGTAGCGGAAGCGTGTCTCGATGTTCAGAGCACCCGAAGCGGACTCAAGCCCGGAGCTCCGCGCGGCCATTTGTGCCAGCCAGCCCTGATGCATTCCCGACACATACCCCTGCGCGGTCTCGGCACGCTGCGGCATGGAACCGTCCACCCACGCGCCGATTTGCACGGGGGCTCCACGCTGCGCATCGCGGGCGAAACCGGGCGGGATTTCGATGGCGAGCGCCAGTTCGCCGGAACGCATCCGGCGGTCGAGATCGGCTTCGTCAAGGATGGGAGCCTGCTGCACAAAATAGCGCGAGCCGTTGAGGTTAAGGACATAGTTTTGGCTCAGGGTGGTCTGGTCGTGGTCCAGCACGGCGAAGCTAAGGTTTTCCACGTCCAGGCTGATGCCGTAGCCCATGACGAACATGAGCAGAGCCGTGCCGAAGAGTGACATGCCGGCAAGCACCGGATCGCGGCGCAACTCCAGCGCTTCTTTCCGCATGTAGCTGAATGTCCGGCCAAAGGCGAAGACCCGCTGTACGGGTGGTGCGGAGACACGGCCGGCGTCAGGCATCGGGGACACTGCCAGGGAGGATGCGGCGGGCAGATTGTCGCTGGCCGACGCCTCTTGAAGATGTTTGATGAACACCTCCTCCAGCGAGTGGGCACTGCTGTCCCTCACCAACTCTTCAGGGGGACCGCTGACGAGCACCCGCCCGGAGTGCATCAGCGAGACGCGGTCACACCGCTCCGCCTCGTTCATGAAATGGGTGGAAATGAAAATGGTGACTTTGTCCTGCCGGGCCAGATCGAGCATGAGTTGCCAAAACTGATCACGGGCGATGGGATCGACGCCGGAAGTCGGCTCGTCGAGGATCAGCAAGGTTGGTTTGTGAACCATGGCCACGGCCAGGGACAAGCGTTGCCGCACGCCGAGCGGCAGCGCCTCAGGCATGGATGAGAGCACGCCTTCAAGCCCGAAGCGCTTCGCCATCTCATCCACCCGGGCCGGGATTTCTTCCGCAGGGACCTGGAACAGGCGGGCGTGAAGAACGAGGTTTTGCTCCACCGTCAGTTCCGTGTAGAGGGAGAAGGACTGCGACATGTAGCCGACGCGCCGACGCGTACCGACATCACGCGGATCGACTTCATGGCCCAGCAGCCATGCCTTGCCCTCCGTGGGCGGCAGCAGGCCGGTGAGCATTTTCATGGTCGTGGTTTTGCCGCAGCCGTTGGAGCCAAGGAACCCGAAGATCTCGCCGCGCCGGATGCGCAGATCCACCCGCTCCACGGCAGTGAAGTCGCCGAAACGCATGGTCAGCCCCCGTGCTTCGATGGCGGTCACATCCTTCTCGGAGGGGGCGAAGCGGGAAACCACCACCGGCTGGTGGAGACGCCGTTTTTCCTCCGGCAGCAGGGCGATGAAGGTGGCATCCAGGGAATCCGTCGCGGTGCGTGTGCGCAGTTCGGAGGGAGTGCCGGTGGCCAACACCTTGCCCGCATCCATGGCCACCAGCCAGTCGAAGCGATCTGCCTCCTCCATGTAAGCCGTCGCCACAATCACGCTCATCCCAGGCCGTTCCCGGCGGATGCCGTCCACGAGGCTCCAGAACTGGCTGCGAGAGAGTGGATCAACCCCTGTGGTCGGTTCGTCGAGAATGAGCAGGTCCGGGTCGTGGATGAGCGCGCAGCAGATGCCCAGCTTCTGTTTCATGCCGCCGGATAGCTTACCCACCGGGCGGTCAAGGAAAGGCCGCAGACCGGTGCGCGTCGTCAGTTCGTCGATCCGGCGGCGGCACTCGGCGCGGTCATGCCCGAAGAGACGCCCGAAGAACTGCAGGTTCTCTTCAATGGAAAGGGTGAGATACAAGTTCTTGCCCAATCCCTGCGGCATGTAGGCGATGCGTGAGCACACCGCACGGCGATGTCGGGCGCTGGCCATGTCGCCACCCAGCGTTTCCACCTTGCCCGCCTGCACCTTGTGTGCGCCTGCGATCAGGGAAAGGAGGCTCGATTTGCCAACGCCGTCCGGGCCGATCAAACCCACCAGGCTGCCGCCGGGCAAATCAAGATCAATGCCATCCAACGCAAGCGTGCGTCGATGGCGGAGACGCACTCCGCGCAGACTGGCAACGACGGCGGCGGTGTTCATTGGGGCAGCTTTAATGCCAGATGGGAGGGCCACTCCGCCTGCGCGTCGATCTTCACCCACGCGACTCCCGGCAGCCCCGTCTTCACACGCTCCAGATGTTCTTTCAGCAAGCCACGGTCAATCTGCGCTTTGACGCGAAACATCAACTTCTGGCGTTCGCTCGCGGTCTCCACCGTCTTGGGCGTGAACTGCGCGACGCTCGCCACATACGAGACACGCGCCGGGATCACAAACTGCGGTGCTGCATCCAGGATGAGCCTCACCTCGCTGCCGAGCGCCACCCTGCCCGCCACTGTCTCGGGTAGAAAGAAGGTCAGATACACGTCACCTAGATCCACGAGGTTCAAAACCTTCCCCCCAGCGCCCAGCACCTCTCCTGGTTGCGTGATCAGATACTGCACCCGTCCATCGCGGGGCGCTTTCAGCGTGCAGTCATCGAGTTCGGCCTGCACGCGGCCCACAGTCGCCTGCACTGCCTCCACCATCACCTCTGCATCCTGCACCTGTGCGCTGGCTGCGGCCACAGCACCCCCGGCTGCCGCCACCTGCGCCTTTGCCGCCTTGATCGCCGCCTCTGCGCTTTTCGCGCGGGCACGATCATCGTCGAGGTTTTGTTCGGACACCGCATTCTTTGTCGCAAGCGATTCGGTGCGCACCAGCCGTTGCTGCGCCGCCTGCTCCTCGCTCTCGCGCTGGAGAACCACAGCCTCGGCTGCCAGTTTTTCGCTCTCCCGCGCCGTCACCTGCGCCTGGGCGGTGATGATCGCATTTTTCGCCTGCCGAAGCTTTGCCTGGGCCTCCAGAAACTGGGCATCCAGAATGTCGGTCTGAATCCGGGCGAGCACCTGGCCTTCCTTCACGAAATCGCCTTCACCCACCAGAACCTCCGCCAAACGCCCAGGCACTCGGGCTGCGAGATTGATCTCGGTGGCCTCAATGCGTCCGTTGCCAGATACGACCCCTGGAGCAAGATCGCCCTTCAGGCCATGCCGCCAGAAAAGGACAGCCGCCACGGCTAAGACTAAGGCGAGCACGACGGCTACCGCCAAGATTCGGGATTTCAGCATATTCATCGTGTTAAATAAATCAGCGCAGAAGCGCGTTCATGAGGTGCCCCCCTTCCACTTTGGACCCTTGATCTATGCCAGAGATTCGCCGGTGCCATAGGTGAGGACTTCGGAAACGGAGAGGCGGACTTTGCGGGGCCAGTTGCCCGGAGCTGGATAACCCACCGCCAGGAGCATCACCGGCAGGTAGCGCTCGGAAATTTGGAACTCCCGCTTCACCCCTTCCGGGTCAAACCCGATCATCGGGCCGGAAACCAGCCCTTTCGCTTCGGCGGCGAGCATCAGAGTCATGGCTGCCAGCGAAGCCGACCGGATGGCTTCGTCACGCTGGGCCGCTGGGTTTGCATACATCTGGCCAGCCATGCCGACCATCCCGTCCACCACAGCTTGGTCGATTATGCCAGCCTTGACGGACCGACCTAAAGTTTCGGCTAGCTTCGTGTGGGCCAGCAGGTCGCCCAATACGATGAAGGTGACGGCCGCATCTATCACCTTTTGCTGGCCGTAGGCGACCGCTTTGAGTCGTTCTTTGTCCTGCGGCTCGGTGATGGCAACAAAGCGCCAGTGTTGCTGGTTAAACGAGGATGGTGCCTGTGTGGCGCAAGCGACCAATTCTTCGATTACGGTGTGCGAGAGCGATGTGTCTGGGGCAAACTTGTTGGCCGAGATTCGTTGATTGATGATTCCGAGTGTGTGCATGTCCAAGTGTGGTGAGTATTTGGTGGTGGGTCAAAAAATCGCGCGATCACCACTCACCTCCCAGCGCCTTGATCAGGCGGACGGTGGCGATGTGGCGCTGCGCGGAGATTTGGGCGGTCTGACGTTCCGTAAGGAGGCGGGTGCGCTCGGCGTCGAGGAGTTCGAGATAACTGAGGGTGCCACGCTCATAGGACTCGCGAATGAGGTCAGTGGCTTTGGTGGAGGCGGTGAGGGCATCGCCGATGGCGCTGGCCTGCTCGCGCAGGTAGCGGGTTTGGGCGAGACTGGTCTCCACATCGCGGATGCCGGTGAGGACGGTCTGGCGGTAATTCGCGATGGCTTCTTCGCGGGCGGCTTTGTGACGCTTGACGTTGAAGTGGATGACGGCCCAGCCGGTGAGCGGGAGGCTGACGCTGGGGCCGATGCTCCATACTTTGCTGTTGCCGGTGAGCAGGGTGTCCACTTCTTTGCTCAAGTAGCCGCCGGTGCCGGTGAGACGGACGGCGGGGAAATAGTCGGCGGTTGCGACGCCGATGTCGGCATTGCGGGCTGCGACGATGCGCTCGGCGGCGGCGATGTCCGGACGGCGCTCCAACATGCTGGCGGGGATGCCTGCGGGGATGACGGGCGGGGCTTTGGAGCCGATGGGATGCTCGCGAAGGGTGAAGCTGCTGGCGGGCTGGCCGCACAGGAGGGCGAGAGTGTCGCTGGCTTCCTGACGCTGGCGCTTTACGTCGGCGAG
>CAXBNA010000298.1:0-6416 GCA_963976915.1 uncultured Verrucomicrobiales bacterium | reverse complement strand
GCCTGCGGGGCAACTCGGGAGGAAAAGGTCACATGCCCGGCGGAGATGGCCTCATCCGCGACTTCGAGTTCCTGCGCCCCCTCACCGTCTCCCTCCTCACCCAGCACCGGCGGGAAGGTCCCTTCGGGCTCGAAGGTGGCGGACCCGGCCAACCCGGCCAGCAAACCCTCATCCGCCCCGACGGCACCACCGAGATCCTCCCCTCCAGCGCCAAGCTCGACGTCCAGCCTCAAGACCGGCTCCGCCTCGAAACCCCGGGCGGCGGAGCTTGGGGCACCGAGATGGGAAACGAGTGATCAGCGTTCAGCACGAACCATGAACTCAGAATCACAGCCTCCCATCTCCCTCACTGATCGTGGGACAGCCTGAAAGTTTCGAGCGTCACTTCCGCCCGGTGACATTCTTCAGCGCTCCCAGGCCCTTCAAGACGCGCACCTTCCCGGCTTTGGCGCGCCGGGCCAAATTCTTGAAGTGATCCATCTGCGGCACGTTCCGGTCATCGGCGTCCGCTCCGATGAAGATCACAAAATTGATCTGAGGCTTGGGCTTGTCCTTCGAGAGGTAGTGGAGCTTCATCGCATTGGCCACCTGATCCTCGCGTTCCTCAGCCGTGATCTGGATGCCTCCCGGCTTGGTTCGTGGGCGCAGCCCCATGTCCCGCCAGACCTCCCATAGACTGATGATCACCCGCTCGGGGATTCCTTTTTCCTTCCGCTTCTCGTTCTCACGCTTCAGCCACTCCCGCGCCTTCACCTGCGCCTCCTGAAGGGCGATGTCATCCTTCTCCGTCCACTTCATTTTCTTGAGGAGCTTGGCATAGTCCTCGGGATCACGGGGCACCGTCATGCTGCGGTACCCGCTGCAGATGATGAACACGGTGTCCACGTCCTGCTCCAAGGCATACTGAATCGCCCGGAGATAGCCGCGCAGGTAGTTGGTCTTCACCGGCTCCACCTCGCTCTTCACCGGAAGGATCGGATACTTGATCGCTCGCAATCCCAGCTTCTCATACTCCCGGTTCACCGGCTCCAGCCACTCGCTCACCTTCCCTTTGTTCGCGGCTGTGGCAGGCAGCAGCTTGTCTGAAAAGGCTGACAGATTGTTCTCTTCGAAGAGCACCACATTGAACCGGGTCTCCAAGCCCATCTTCCCGATCATTCCCGCGATCTCTTCCTTCACGATCTGGTAGGCCGGATACCCACCCCGCTGATCCGTCAGCATGTACTTCTCTGCATCGATCAAGAACGCCACGCGCTTCCCGGCCGACTTGATGCCAAAGAAGTTCACCTGCGAGGTCCCCTTGCCCGCAAACGGCATTGCAAAACTCGCGCCCACGTCTGTCGTCGCGATGTCCGTGGCCAGCGGGTCCGCCGTGCTGGCCTCAAAGGTCGGCAGCGAGACTTGGGACACGCCCACCGCATTGAGGAACCTGGCCGGGGAAACCGAAACTGAGGGGTTCGGCATCGAGGTCGGCACGATCTTCTTGGTCTGCGGCGTTTCCTGCTGCGCCTCAGGAGCGACGATCCCCACCAGTTCCGACACCTTGGGCTCCGGCACGATCACCGACAGGACCCCCAGCATCAGGATCAAAAAGGCATGCACCACCAACGCCACCGTGATGGCCGAGGCCTTCTGCGCCGTCATCCGGCGCTGCGCAGGAATCGGGGCCGCATCGCCCGAGCGCGCCAGCGGGGAAACGGGATCCTCCCCGTGGTTTTCCTTCTCGCTCTCGCCCAGCGTCTCTGACTTGGCCTGCTCCCCGTCCGACTTCGCGACCGCTGCCTCCTTGGCCTTTGCATCCAGCGGTGCCGCCGCCGCTTTCTTCGCCTTGGATTTCTTCTTGGAAGGCTTCGGCTCAGGAGTCGGCGCCTTCGCCTCCTCCATGGGTGCCGTTGCCCGCACCGGCACATCCTCCGCCGTCGTCATCGAGTCTGCGGCTGCCTCCGGCGTCTCTTCGGCCTCGTCCGGCTCAGCCAGCGCCTCTTCGTGGATCACCGCCAGCGGCTCCTCGTTCTCCTCGTCATCGATCTGCACAATCAGGGTCGCCACCTCTTCCGGCTCCTCCGGCAACACCATCCTCGCCTCTTCCTCCGGCCGTGCGATCACGGGGTTCGTCCGGCGCACAAACGTCTCTGCCGCCGCGCCCTCCGCCATGGCCGAGGGCACCACCGCCTTCATCCCCGGCACCTGCTGTCCCAGATCCGCCAGCCACTGGAGAAGCTCGGTCTCTTCCGCCAACCGGTCTGGATCGATCATCGCCGCCACCGCTGCCGAACGTTTGGCCTTCGGCGCATCTCCGCGCTCTTGATAAATCAGCGCCCGCAGCACCAGCGACTCCACATGCCCGGAATCCTGCGCCAGCGCCCGGTCGGTCAGCTTCAGCGACAGCTCATCATCCAGATGATGCACCAGCGCCGCCGCCTGCACCGCCTGATCCGGCGTCTCAGGATCGTTCGGCGCCGTCGCCACCAGCAGCGCCGCCTCACGCGGCTGCTCGTCACGAAGCAGGGCCCCCAACGCCAAACGAACCTCCCAATCCTCCGGGGATTGGAGCAAACGCTCTCGAAGCTTAGAAACCGATTCCATGACGCAAAAAGAAAGAAAAGCCCAGAACCGCCCCCTCTTACAAGCCAGAAGTTTGCCCCGTCCACGATCATCGACCCACCCGCCTGAGCCAAAACACGCCCCAACCCCAAAAGCGCGCGAAGCACCGCCCCTGGGAGCGCTGACTTCCAGTCGGCCATCTTGTGAACCCGCCGCAGGCGGCACTTCTCTCTTGGGACGTGCTCAGCCCTCTCAACGTCAGCTCCCTCCGCAGGTCAGGCAGCTTCGACCCTGCCGGCCAGAGGCCAGCGCTCCCAGGGCTCCGCCCCCCAGCTCCCTCCCCGGCGGCTGGAAGCACGCCGCTCCTTGGGGGGGGGCGCTCGCTGTGCTCGCCTGAGGGCATATCCACTTCACCACCGAGGATGCATTTTCTGACTTCCCCTAAGGAGGTCCTTGTTCTAGCGTTCCATTGCATATGAAGTCGCCTCTTCTCTTCGTCCTCGCCCTGGGTTCCCTGACTACCGGGCCGCTTGGCCTGATCGCCCAAACCACGGAACCCGCTCCCGCCTTTCCAAATCTGGACGGCACCCCCACCGCGACAGCCGAGCCGACCAACGCCCCTCCGGTGCTCACGGCGGATCAGCTCAAGAACGTGCAGGAGCAACTGGCCGCTCTGGAGGGTGAAATCACGACTCAGCGGACGGGGTTTCTCAGCGGCATCATCGAGCGCTTCCGCAAAGCGACCTCCAGTGACGCTGCCGCGATGAACTTCTACCTCGACTGCAAGAAGATCGTGGATCTGGAGCGGAAGGACATGACCAAGGATGCCGTCCGCAGCCAGGTGGAACGGATGGAAAGCCAGATGGAAAAGTGGACCGGCACGAGTCCCACCGACGGCAGGGATGAGGGCGATTTTGGCAAGGCGGTGCGGCTGCAGTTGGAATACCTCGTTCTGACTCTGGAAGCGCACGAGACGCCGCCGGACGACATGATCAAGATGGTGCCCAAGCTGAAGGCCTACATCGCAGCCGTGATGGAAAACGCCAAGAAGCTGAAGGGCCGGGCCCTGAACCATCTCAACGGCAACATCTCCAACAATGCCTTTGTGGAGGCCTACCAACTGGACCGCTACCTCAGCACGGAGCACTGGAGCATGAATCCGCTCGGCTTTGGGGATATGTGGGAGAAGTGCATTTTCCCACTGATGGAGAAGGAGAGTCGCGACGGTCTCCCCGAGCAGTGGGACACCCGAATCAAGACGGAGATGGCCTTCCGCGAAGAGTCGATGTACAAGCCAGAGTATGAGCTCTGGGTGCAGAATGAAGTGCCGGTCCTCCGCTGGGCACGGGCTCAGTATCTCTACGAGAAAGGGCCGTCGCCCGTCAATGCGATGGCCGACATGCTGAAGATCATCCGTGAGTACCCAGGCCACGCCAGTGCCCCGGATTGGCTGGAGGCGCTCCGGGAACTCGTGGCTCAAGCGTCGGGTGCCGATGCTCCCCCACCTGCGGCGGAGACGCCGATGCCCACGGCCAGCCAGTCCTGAGCCGGGTTCAATAATTTCCCCGACGGTTGGACAATCCGAGGGGCCTGTGCTAAGCGTGCGGGCTATGCGTTTGTCTCTCATCTGGACCTCGTCCACCTGCGCCGCCGCCCTGATGGCGGTCCAACTGCCTGCTGCTGAGGCCATTGACTTCAGCCAACACGTCCAACCGATCCTCGAAGGTGCCTGCGTGCATTGCCACGGGCCGGACAAGGACAAGGGGGATGTCCGTCTGGACACCAAGGACGCGGCCTTTGCCGGCAATGATGAGGGCCCGGGCATCACGGCGGGCGATCCGAGCAAGAGCGCCATTTACACGACCCTGATCCTTCCCGAGGACGATGATTTGGTCATGCCTCCCTCCAAGGAAGGCCTGCTGGATGCCTCACAGATCTCGGTGATCAAGCAGTGGATCGAGGAGGGGGCCAAGTGGCCCGAGGGCCTGGTGCTGGAGCAGAAGCCACGCATCGACTTCGTCAAACACATCCAACCGATTCTCGAACAGAACTGCGTTTCCTGCCACAACCCTGAAAAAGACAAGGGCGACTGGATCCTCAGCAGCAAGAAGGAAGCCTTCGAGACGGGCGAGAATGCGCCCAACATCATTGCCTTCAATTCCAAGGACAGCGGTCTCTTCTTCCTCACCTCACTCGACGAGGACGACGACGATCTCATGCCTCCCGCGAAGAGCGGTGGCCCCCTGAAGAAGGACGAGATCCAGATGCTGAAACTCTGGATCGATCAAGGCGCCGTCTGGCCAGACGACATCAAGCTCGAAGCCAAGGAGAAGGCCGCCACGGATACGAACAATCCAGACACGATGGACCTGGTGAAGAAGATCCACGCCTTCATCGTCGAGACTTCTGAAAAGGAAGCCAAGGCAGAAGCCGACATGAAGCCCTACGACGCGAAGGTGCCCAAGACCGGAGCTCCGTATTCCATGGTCCCGATCCCGTCCGGCAGTTTCACGATCGGAAGTCCCGAGTCGGAAGCCGATCGCGCCTACGACGAAGGCCCGCAGGTGAAGATCAAGCTCAAGCCATTCTGGATGGGCAAGTACGAAGTCACCTGGGATGAGTATGAGCCCTTCATGCTGACCAGCGAAGGCCGCAACAAGGACGGATCGCGCAAGGTCTGGTCGCCCGACGACAAGGCCGAGGATTTGATTTCCCAGCCCACGCCTCCGTATCAGCCGATGGACTTCGGCATGGGTCGCGACGGGTTCCCAGCGATCTGCATGACCCAGCACGCGGCGAACAAGTACTGCCAGTGGCTCAGCGCCCAGACCGGCCATTTCTACCGTCTCCCAACCGAAGCCGAATGGGAATACGCCGCCCGCGCCGGGACCACGACGGCCTACTTCTTCGGCGACGATCCCTCGGGACTGGAGGAGTACGCTTGGTACTTCGACAACGCCCCGAACTTCCAGTATTCGGTGGTGGGGCAGAAGAAACCCAATCCTTGGGGACTCTACGACATCTATGGCAACGTCTGCGAGTGGACGATGGATCAGTACTACGACGACACCTACGAGAAGTGGGCCGCCCAAGGCGAAGAGCTGGACAACACCTACATCAAGTCGACGACCCCCTACCCGCACGTCGCGCGAGGTGGTCACTATGACGACGATCCAGAATACCTCCGCAGCGCCTCACGGAACGCGTCCGACCCACTCTGGAAGCAACAGGACCCTCAACTCCCCAAGAGCATCTGGTACCTGACCGACGCCACCTGGCTGGGCTTCCGCATCGTCCGTCCTCTTGAGATTCCAACGGCGGAAGAAATGTTCGCCGCTTGGAACAACGGCGTCGCCAAGGAATAACGTCGAACGATTGAATCTCGATGAAACCGGCATTGCACCACTCGGGCGCGATGCCGGTTTTTTCATGCTCGCGCAGGCAGTGGCTTCAACTGGTGAGCGGTGCCGGGATCAGCGTCGGCGCGGGCTTTCGTGCGGAAGCTGCGGAGCCCGATGTCATGAGGCGGGATTTTTCCGCACCGCTCATGGCAACGACCTTTCGCATCACCACATGGGCTGACGCGGGTGATGATTTGGATTCGAAGATCGATGCCGCGTTTAACATCATCGCGCGGTTGAACACGGTGTTCTCGGACTACGAGCCCAATAGCGAAATCAGCCGCTTGTCGCGCAGCGGCACGTCCGGAATGGAAGTCAGCGAGGACTTGTGGAAACTCCTCCAGCGCGGGCGAGAGATCGCCGAACTGACGGACGGTGCCTTTGACTTCACCTGCGGCCACCTAAGCCACCTCTGGCGACGAGCCATTCGCCGGGGTGGACCCCATCGCCGTCGGCGATATCCAGAATATT
>CAXBNA010000297.1:0-6425 GCA_963976915.1 uncultured Verrucomicrobiales bacterium | reverse complement strand
AAAGGTTGGTTTCATTCTTGTGGCTATAGTTTTATATAAAATGCTCTAGAACCGGCAGGGTCGGAATCGGCGAATCCATTTCAGGTAGCACCACTTTGAAACCCAAGCGTCCAATGCGTCGCGGTCATTCAGGAATGCAGGCCGGTTGTCAGCACTGAATCGTTCGCCCACAAAGTAAATTCCGTCGCGAACACGTCGCCGTTGAGGGAAGGGCCGGCCCGAAAAAAAGGGATCGTGAACGACGCAGTCTTTCCGAGCTTCCGGCCAAACGACTTCTGCCAAAAAGTCCTGATCCATCCCGTGGCAAGGTTTGCCGGAACGACAATGGAGCCAAAGCGCAATCGCCGTCTTTAGTTGCCCGGTACCTGTGCTTCGACAGCCCCACATGCCGCCCAGCATCGCACATCTGTGCTCTGGATGGTCCCTCATGACGTGAAATCGTCTGCCCGAGGCGAGCCACCGGTCGACTGCCCATCTTTCTCTTTCAGACAGTCGTGAGTCCGTGTCCCTCGAGAGAAACACGTCCACATCGGGGGAGTCCGCCTCCTCGAACCGCCAGAGCATCCCGGAAGGATCTCCCTCACCGGGGTGTTCGATGATCCGTGTGTTTTCGAGGCTTTGCAGCTCTCTCAGGTCATTTTCGGGAATTTTTTGGGACGCCACGTGATACAGGCATTCCCATCCTGGAAACAGCGTCTGGGCGATCCTGGCGTTTTCGATGGCACCCTTCCAGTAGAAGGGATCCGAACCCCAAAGGCAAAAGGCAATCACCCTCTTCATGGCGTGAGATGATCGTCGGCTCGCGCCGTGGGCTGGGGTGATCATGAAGTGTATGGGGTGTCGCGAAACCGATTCATGGGGCACGATATCCGGTCTGTTGTTGGTCAGTCTCCAGACCTCGCAACGCGCGCTTTACTCGCTCGATCTCAAATCCGTGGTTCCGCCGCTGCGAAAAAATCCTTCCATCCCTGCGGTACATCCAGCGGTTCTCGTTCCGCTTGTGCAACAGATCAAAGTGGTCACGGGTCCATTCGTGCCGAATGAGGCACCTCTCCTCCACCGCCAAAACCCCAAGCGCACGACAGCTTTCCGTTTGTTCATTATCGCTGAAGACGGACCAATATTTCGGGTGGTAGATGTAGCCAAACGCCTTGTAAAGCGGCCACCCCAGGACCGGGTAGGTGATGAGGTCGTCGTCGCGAAGGCCGTCATTGAATTTGATGGCCCCGCGGAAATCAGGGAAATGCTTTTCGAACGACGCGAAGATCAGATCGTCGTAGCCTTCGACTTGGGGATTCATATCGTCCGATGCCACAAGTAGAACGTCAGCGTCTTCGTGACACAGGTCCGCGTTCACCGCCTGAATTTTGGTCCAAGACCATCCGAAGTGAACGTCGAGTGGGGTTGATTCTGCAAACTCCCGCAGCCAGCGTCGCATCCGGAGATTGTTCATTCGCCAGTCGGTGACATCGCAACTGATCACAAATTTCACCTGATGCTTTCCGGACAGGAGCTCACGATAGCGGGTCAGCACTCGCTGAAATTTATCGGGACGGTTCCGGGTTGGGAATTTGATCAGCAGTCGTGGCACCTTGGTCGCTTCTTTTTTTGAGGATGCAGATCCTCGACCAGAAATGGAGGAACAGAATATCGCCCCGAAGATGGTCGATGTCATTGATCCGATCCAGAAAAAAACGGTCCATGTCTTCTCGATCATTGTCCAGATCGGCTCCTTCTCGATTGTAGTGCATTCCAGGCCATTGATGCCTGACATCACTGTCCGTCTGCAACCGGTCGTATGAGCATCCCAGGTCCTCGATGATGTAAAGTCCGCCCGGTTTCAGGCGTTCCGCGAAGAGGACGTCGAAGGCCGCAAGGGTCATCGAATTGATGTGGCTTCCATCGTCCACGATGAGGTCGAACCGGGATGTTTCAGGAAAGGCCGTGCGCAACAGTTGAGGGTCGTCCTGACTGCCTATGGCGATCCGAATGCGGGATTCCTCAAACCGTTTGCAAGAAGGATCAATGTCGAATCCGCAAATATCGGCGTCGGGGAACCAGTCGCTCCACATTCGCAGGGAAGCCCCTTCCCGAACGCCGATTTCTAGGATGGCGATGTCCTTGCCCCGGCTGGGGAGTTCACGCAAATAGCGCTCGTAAACATCGAGGTACGTGAGCCCGGCGAAGGTGTGATCGGCGTCAGCCTTGTCTGTCCCATGGCAATGGCCAAGTGACGAAAGGCTGAGCTCACCGCCCTTCGCGGTGAATGTGTCGGCATCGTGTCTGACTGCCCGCCAGACCGTTCGCCAGTGGTAGTAGCGACGCGCCCCTACAGCAAGACGCAGCAGCTTGAGAATGGATTTCATGGAATTGGCTTGGCTAGCAAAGAGAGAACTCCCGTGGATAGGAGAGCCGTCAAATGGGCGTCTTCACACGTTGGGGGTCACTGTGGTTTTGGTGGCTGGTGACGTTGTTTTGAAACTTCGTCAGCCATCGAAGCCGGGGAGCAACGCACCAGGAAAAAAATGCCATGGCTCCGCACACAGTCGTCTTGTGCCAGTGGTTGTCTTCAGAGAAAGCTCGCTGGAGCCGAACCCAACCCCGCTTCCACAGTCCGGAAGAAAAGGCGGCCATGGCTCCATCGATGTGCTGTCGGCGGAAGGCCGATTCCCGCCAGCGCAGGGCACTCTCAGGCAATTCCGGGTCTGAAAAATGAGATTGCAAAATTTCGATTCTCATTTCCGGCAGGTCGTGCCAGCATTTCTGCGTGATGTTTCCGCCGTGCTCGCGGTATCGTGCCAGCACACGGGGATTGAATTGGAAAGGGCCGAGACGAGCGACTCGAAGCCACAGGTCCCAATCTTCGCCGTGAGGGAATTCTTTCCGCCAACCTCCGACGGAGAGGATGTCCGCCCGACGTGCGATCACGGTGATGTTGCACGTGAAGTCGCCGAGCAGGAGGCTGCCTAACGCGTCGTCTGGCATGGCTGGGGGAGTCCCTCGGAAGATGCCTTTTGGCTGAAGCAGGTTGCCGGCGGCCTCGGCCCTCGAATAGATGGCCCTGGCTCCGGGGTGCGCCTCTGCCATGGCAAGCTGCTGCTGCAGAAACATGGAGTCCCAAACGTCATCCGAGTCCAGATGGGCAATCCACTCGCCGCTTGCGGTGTGCAGCCCATGATTCAATGCGGCGCTGATTCCCGCATGGGGTTGTCTGCGGATCTTGAGCCGGTGATCGGTCTGTTTTGCCAGCCACTCCAGACTCCCATCCGTGGACCCATCGTCGATGACAATGAGTTCAAAGTCCGGCATCGATTGGTCTAAGACGCTTTGAACGGCCTCAGGGAGGTACTGGAGCCGATTCCATGCAGGCATCAGCACGCTCACTCTGGGAAATGCGCCGGATGGGTTCATTTCAGCTTATTGTTGCCGAAGTGCCCGTTGGCGCAATCTTTGATCTCGTTGCCGTGCGCACTCACCCAGCCACGGCAAATGACGATGAACGCTTCGCTTCCATTTTTCAAATCATGAGTGTTTGGAGGTCGATGATCGTTCCGCCGCTGCGAATGCTGGTGCAACCATTGCGGAGGCATTGGGCCCGTCGTCATTCGAGGTACTTCTTTTCTGAGCGGTGGCCATTCGAGCGATCCGGTGATGCCACTTTTTGGGATTGTCGTGCCGTCCGGTTGAGTGGGGCACAGATCGACTTTTCAAAAGGCACTCTCGACCTCAATGACGGCGCTCCAGGATCTGGAGTGGTGTTGGAAACGGGATTTCTGCAGGTGCCCCGACCTCCTGATGCGGTTCCGGTGCTGCCTCTCCACCTGGCGGTTTGGTTGAGAAGCCTTGCTCGGAAGTCGAATGGCGTTTTGAGCGGTCATCACACACTCGGGGTCGCGGTGTGCCGTTACGAGGAGAGGAATCTCTTCCACGCCATGACGGAGGTTTACAACACATGGCTGTTGCTCCGCTTTCTGTCGTTGCCACCTGAAGAGGCTACCATTCTAATGGTGGATGATCGACCGCCTTCCCCAATGGACGGGTGGTTCCGCACCTTGTTTCGCTCACAAAAACACGCTCGGGCAATGGTGGGCATCCATTCGTTTGGCACACTGCTGCTTGGGCTCCCCGGGTATCAGAGTCCGTTGCATCCCCGGCACCAACTGACGGATCACGGGGCGGCGGATTTCTGCCGGTACGTGTTGGGTCGGTTTGGTGTTGAAGAACGCCGCTCCGGGAATGTCGGTGAGATCTTGATCGTTTCTCGTCCGCCCGTGGACGCCTGCGGACGTCGGTTGGGTCGGAGGATCGCCAATGAGGCCGGACTGGTGGAGGCGGTTCAACAGGTCTTCCCATTCGCCCGGGTGGAGGCTGTGGATCTTGAATCGCTGGGTCTCCGGGAGCAATTGGAAAGGATTGCCAAGACGGATCTGCTCATTGGCATGCATGGGGCAGGGCTCACACATGCCCTGTTTCTCCCGGTGGGTTCCCGCGTTCTGGAGCTGTTCCCCAAGTTCCTTTCACCGACAAATGATCACTATCGGAACATTTGTCTCTGGCGAAAGCTGACCTACCAAAGATGGCAGAATCTTGATTCGAACCGGGAACTTGATGCTCGTTCGACGGCGGTGGATTTGGTTGCCGTGAGGCGCAGGCTGGAGAGTCTGAGGTGATGGATGCGTGCTAACCGTCTCCGAAAGATTTGATCGGGTATATCTGGTCATCCGGATGAATCGATGTCAAAATCCGAGGCTGATTTCTCCTGCCTCGAACCATGTCGCTTTCTTTTCCGATCCGCCTGCTTTTGATCTTCGTTTCGCTCCTGCATCTTTGCCAGTGCGCATCCTCGCCAAATTCGGCTCAGGAACAGGGAGACAGGGTCACGTCGCCTCGTGCTTTCTGGAAGGGTGACGAAGTGTCGGGGAGCCCCAAAATTGTCATCGATCTCAGTCGTCAACGACTCCGCTACTACAAGGGCGGGCAGTTGGTGGGCGAGACGCCCGTTTCTTCTGGTCGGGAAGGCTTCTCGACGGTGAACGGAAATTTCAGCATCATCGAGAAGGACATCGACCATCGGTCCTCCCTCTATGGCGACTACGTCGCGCCGGACGGTACCGTGGTGGTCTCGGAGGTCGACACCCGGAAGGATCCGCGGCCCCCAGGAACGAGCTATCGTGGGGCCAGCATGCGCTACTTCATGCGCATAACTGGCGGCATCGGCATGCACGAGGGCTACCTGCCCGGCTACCCGGGCTCGCACGGATGCATTCGCCTGCCAAGCGACATGGCCCGGATCATTTACAACGCCACACCCTATGGCACGCCCGTTGCCGTCGTGGGCAGCGGCTACCATGCCCTTGCAGAGTCTCCCATTCATGTCGGCCAGAGCGCGCTGAATCCGTCAGATGAGCCAGAGCCGGAGAAAGTGGTGCAGGCGAAGGCCGGCAACGAAAGTGGTGGCTGGCTGAAAAAGAAGTCAAAAGGGCCACCTCCCGGGACGACTTTGTATCTGTATTGATCACTACCCCCGGAACTGCCGCTGATACTTCAGCGGAGTGATGCCCATGTGGCGGCGGAATTGGGCGGTGAAGGCGCTTTGGTCGTAGAAGCCGAGGTCGAAGGCGACGTCGGCGATTTGGGCGCCGGGCTCACGGAGGGCGTCGCAGGCGGATTGGATGCGGGTCTTGATGAGGTAGTTCTGGGGCGTGACGCCGAAGCAGTCCTTGAACTTCCGATCAAACTGCCGCTGCGAGAGTCCGACGCTGCGCGCGACCTCGTCCATCAGCCAGCGGTTGCCGGGTTCACGCCGGAAGGCGTTGGCGGCTTTGGCGATGGAGGCGTCTGCGGCGGCGACGTTGCGTTGCAGGTCGTAGCGCTGGATCGCCCCCATCAGGCCGACGACTTGGCCGCATTTGTCGAAGAGCGGGAGCTTCTGAGTGATGAACCAGTCGGGGATGCCCTGCTGGTTGAGGAAGAGCTCGACGATGCCGAGCAGGGGTTCGCCTGTCGTGATGACCTTTTCGTCATCGGCGCGGAAGTTGAGGGCGAGCGGACGGGGGAAAAGGTCGAAGTCGGTTTTGCCCACCACCTCGGCTTCATCGGTGAAACCGAAACGGCGGTAGAAGTGGGGGTTTCCATACATCAGTTGGAAGTCGCGATTCTTGGCGAAAAACGACACACCGGCGATGTGATCGAACATGCGTGCGAGTTGGGTGGCATCCGCGAGGTCGGCGAGGAAGCATTCGCGGAGCTTGGCAGCGGGATTGCTGGTGGGGAGGCGTCGCATAAATGTGGGTGTCTAGGCTTCAACCGATCGCCAAACACACGAAGCGCTATCCTATCAGATCGCGGCTGTGCCGGATGGGATTTTGATCGGCTAGAGCATTTTAATTATTTCTATAGCCTTTTTGGTGGTGTGGGGTAGAGTG
>CAXBNA010000296.1:0-6537 GCA_963976915.1 uncultured Verrucomicrobiales bacterium | reverse complement strand
GCATCGTCCGCATCGTCCGCATCGTCCGCATCGGCTCCCGCTGGCTCTTGAGCCGAGTCAGATTCCGCCGAAGACCCCGCATCTCCGGCAGCACCCGTTTGAAGCTTCCCGTCGGCATCAAAACTCATCCCCACGGCTTTCGCTGCCTCAGCCGCCGGGCCCCCGAAGGCCAGAAGCGAGGCCACCTCGTCCTGCACCTGCTCCAGTTCATCGAGCCTGAGTTCCGGATCCCGGATGATGAAGACTTCTCCCGTCTTCTTGTTTTCGTAGAAAAGCATCTTCCCGTGCTCCCCTTCTTTCTCGGCAGTCGGGGTCAATTGCTTCTTCCGCTCCAGCATCAGCGCCAGGATGTAGCGGGCATTCTCGGTTTTCGGCTCGTCCTCTTCAATGAAACGCTGCAGCAGGGTCTGCGCCGATTCCTTGGGGGCGATCTCCGGCTTCTCCTCCACGACGTTTTTCTCGTACTCCGTCTTCCAGTACGAGAACGGAGTGCGCTCAGCCAATTCAGCCTCCCAGGCACCCGCAGACACATCCCGCCGCTCGTAGCCGTCCAATTCCGGGCTGTAGTAGATCGCTG
Organism: uncultured Verrucomicrobiales bacterium; assembly: GCA_963976915.1. Taxonomy (GTDB): domain Bacteria; phylum Verrucomicrobiota; class Verrucomicrobiia; order Verrucomicrobiales; family Verrucomicrobiaceae; genus CAXBNA01. The sequence continues at coordinate 5,960 of CAXBNA010000296.1, read as the reverse complement.
TGTAGAAGCTCTCCCCTTCTTCAAAGGGATGGCCGGTGACGGCGCATTCATTGGCTCGGGAACGGATGTGCCAGGTCTGTAGCATAATGGAGGTCGGGGAAAAGACAGGGTGGAAGACGCAAAACGATTCAAGTCGGAGCCAGCCCTTCGTCAACTGGAAGCCACGGCTGCAGAATGCATGTTGGCGGGTGCGACCTTGGCACGCCTCGGAAACTTGAAGCTGGGAAGATCCTTGTTTTGGGAACGGTAGTGCAACAGCACCAGCCCGAGAGCAGCGTAGATCAGCGGCGGCATCCACACCGCCAGCCAGCCTGGCATGTGATTGCCCTTCCCAAGGTTGAGGAACAAATCGTTCACAAACAGGGTCGTAAAGAAAATGAAGATCGACCCGGCAATGCCACCCAGCGAGCCGCGGCGGGAGTAGGCAATCCCCAGCGGAGCCGCCACAAGCACCAAAGCGAATCCCTGCCAGGGCAGCGCAAAACGTTGGTTCAAATGCGTCACGAAGGGGGCGCGTTTCGAAGCAGGATCGCCCTCGTGCGCCTTCAAGTAGGAAACCAATTCTGGGACGCCCAAATAATCCGCCGTGATCGCGGCACTCATCATGCTCCACGGGGTCTCGGGAAAATCGTCCACGTCCAAGACCGCCCGGCCCCATCGATTGGTCGGAAACTCCGGCTGAGCCACCACGATGCCATTCTCATACTGTAGCTCCCTGCCGTCGAAGAAGCGCCACAAACCGTTGGGCCACCACATGGCAGAGTCGGCCACAATGCCACGCACCAAACGGCCTTCGCCATCAAACTCCCGCACCTGAATCCCGCGGATCCGGTCTTGCCCCCCCTTGAGTGAGAAGGGGAACGACGACACATACCACATCCGCCCGTCCGCTTCATTTTGGTACATCATCGCTGACGCCATGATCGAATCCTGCTGGCCCCGACCCAACGCCCGCACGATCGCCTCCCGGTTCCCCTCGGCACGTGGAGACCAATAATAATTGGCGATTAAGCTCAACAACGAGACCGCAAACCCCGCCACAAAGATCGGGCGCAAGACCTGACTCACACTCATGCCTGCGCCGAGCATGGAGATGACTTCATTGGCCCGCGACATTCGTGTCAGTCCATAAAGCACTGAGAGCAGCAGCGAGGCCGGCATCACCGTCACAAAGATGAAGGGCAGGAGCTGCACGTAAAACCCCACCCGCCCCGCCAGAGAAATCCCGGCCGCCTGAAAATCCCGCATGTGATCCAGAAGATCCATGATGATCCAGAGCGACGAGAAGGCCGCGAAACAGAAGGCCAACGGTCCCAAAAACGAGTTCAGCGTGTAGCGCTGAAGAAGTGGGCGCGAGGCATGGTAGTGCAATGCCAGCGGAAGAAACAATGGTGCCAGGCCAACAAAGATCAGCTTGATCGTGATGGCCAGATGCGCGGGTGGCTCCCCCATCTCGGTCAACTGCGCCCCGGTCAGCAAATGGGCCGCCAAGTCGTTCGAAACTGCCCATGCAGACAAGAAGCCCGCCGCCACCCACGACGGCATCACCATCCGTCCCGTATCCGGCCACCGTCGGATGATCACCAGCAGATAGATCAGCCCACCAAGGAACATCCAAAGTTCCAGATACGGCAAGAGGTAGTCCAGACCCAGCATCACCTCGGTCGGCTGCGTCCATCCCTGCTTGGTCAGCGCCGCATACTCGGCACCATTGGCCGGAAGTTCCGGCACTCGGTCCTTGTGGTAGCCTTTCGCCTGCAAGAACAGCATCCAAGCAACGCCCGCGATGAACACATACGACCCAAGTCGCGGGCACGTCCGCACCCAGCGCCAGCACGCCGCCGTCGCTCGAATTGCGGTCTTCAAAACACTCATCAATCGGGAGTTCCGAGCGTGGACGCGATCACCCCGTGCGTCAACTTCACCTCCCCCGTCTCTAGAGGCGCTTCTTCGGAATCCGAGAGGCCACGATCCCTCTCGCGGACCGCTCCGAAACCAACTGGTCCGTCCCCACATCCACGTAGGTGTGCCGTCCGAGAATCTCCAGGAGGATCCGCACCCGCTCGTTCCCGCTATGAATGCGGTCCACGATGCCCTTCAGACCCCGCATTGCCCCATCTGCCAGTTCCACGGCGTCTCCCTCGCTGATGCTCACCTTCACCTCGCGCACCTCCTCTTCCTCCATCTCGACCCGGATGTCTGCAATCACTGCGTCGGGCACAGGGATGGGCACCCCGCCGAAATCCACCACCTTGAGCACACTTTGGGAATGCTTCACTGCCCGCAGCGACACCGTTGGGTCAAACCGCGCAAAAAAGTAGCTCGGGAACAAGGCCTCCACGAACCAGACCTTCCCCCGCTTCGTTCCCCGCTGAAACCGGATTCGCGGGCAATACGTCTCCACATTCTCCAATCCCTGCATCAGACTCGCCGCTACATGCTCGCACTTGGGCTTGGTGTGAACAACGAACCAGGAGATCTCTTCGGCGGCCATGGATGGATTCAAGCCACGAGCATCACACGCCCCCCATCCCCCTTCAACCGTGAATCGCATCGCCGAGTAGCCAGCAACCGACCCTCAATGATTCCTGAACACGGATGACTGAATCTGATTGGAATGCTGGTGACCAATGGTCGGCAACGGAGTCACCAGCCCCTCCCAAATCCGGCTTCCGGCATCCGGCGTTGCCAAAAAGCCAACCCTGCGCCAGTCTTGCCGCCGCCCAACCCCCATGTTCCAGGACCTCCACGACTACCTCTACCACCTCGCCCCGGATGGTGGCATTCCCCTGAAAGGGACGGGCATCGCCCTCGGCCTTCTGCTCATCGCCAGCCATGTCTTCGCGCTGATGAAGGGCGACGCCGTGAAAGCCTTTCTGAAGGATCTGCCCCGAAACTACAAAATCGGTGCTGCCCTGCTGACTATCGATTTTCTTTGGAGCATGATGATCATGAGCCACATCGACATGGGCGAGTTCTTCCACCTTCGCCGCTGGTTCCTGATGCTCATCCCGGTAGGCTTCGTCCTCGTCCTCACCTATGTGAAGGAATTCCTCGCCGTTCGCGCCCTCGGAGCCCTCATGCTTCTCATCTCCGGCCCCGTGCTCGCTGCCGCCTTCCTTCAGCCGCAGATCAGCCGCCTCCTCCTGCCCATCCTCGCCTACGCCTGGATCCTGGTTGGCATGTTCTGGGTCGGCATGCCCTTCCTCATGCGCGACTGGATCGGTTGGCTCACCGCCAAGGACAGCCGCTGGAAACTCGCCGTCTATTCCGGCATCGGCTACGGAGTCCTTCTGCTCATCGTGGCCGTGGTGGATTATTGAGACCCCAGAAAGCGGCCCGCCGCTCTACCTGATCCCACCGCACTGTTTTTTTTGCGATTGACTTCGTGTAACATTTACACCACAGAACGTGTGTGAATTACACTTATCAATACCCGCGAGCCGCCCTGACCGTTGACTGCGTCGTCTTCGGCTTCGACGGCGGCACCCTTCAGGTGCTGCTCATTCGGCGGGCGCTGGAACCCTTTCGAAACCAGTGGGCTCTACCCGGCGGCTTCGTCCGTGTCGATGAAACGCTCGATGAAGCCGCACGCCGCGAACTGGAGGAGGAAACCGGCCTGAAGAAGGTGTTCCTCGAGCAGCTCTACACCTTCGGCGGCGTCACACGCGATCCGCGCGAGCGCGTCGTCAGCGTCGCCTACTACGCCTTGGTGAAACCCGGCCTCGTCACGGGCGACACCGACGCCGCCGAGGCGAAATGGTTTCCCGTCAGCGACCTGCCAGTGCTCGCCTTCGACCACGCCGACATCCTTGCCACCGCACTGGAGCGCCTTCGCGGCAAGCTCAGCTACCAGCCCATCGGCTTCGAGCTCCTCCCGCCCAAGTTCACCCTCACCCAGCTCCAGCGCCTCTACGAAGCCGTCCTCGGCGAGCCGCTCGACAAGCGCAACTTCCGCAAAAAAGTCCTCAGCCACGACCTCCTCATCCCCCTCCAAGAAAAGCACCAAGACGGCCCCCACCGCCCCGCCCAGCTCTTCCGCTTCGATCCCGTGAAGTATGAGCGCCTCAAGAAAAAGGGCTTCCTGTTTGAAATCTAATCCCTGACTCCTATGCGTCCTGACCGCCTCATCACCATCAAAGGCTTTCTCCACAATATTGTGGAGCAGCACGAGCATCGAAAAGACCGGCCTTTCTGCTTTATCCTTGGCGTAGGCGCATCACGGGCGTCCGGAATTGATACTGGAAGCGAACTGGCTCGGGAATGGCTCGAGCAGATTCATGAAGCCGACGACTTCGAAAAACTACCGCTCGAGAAGTGGGCAACGGCACAAAATCTTGGGATTGAAGACTTTGATCTCAGCAATCTCGGCCGTTTCTATCCTGAAATCTACCGTCGTCGGTTTGCCGACAGCCCGCAGGCGGGCTACGCCTGCCTTGAAGACAAGATGCAGGGCAAGGAGCCCAGCTTTGGTTATTCGGTTCTGGCATACATTCTGTCAGCGACTCCACACAAAGTGGTTATCACGACGAACTTTGACAACCTCGTTGCGGACGCACTCTCAATTCACTCGGAAACGTTCCCCGTGGTTGTTGGTCACGACGCAATGGCCAGTTACGCACAGGTGGATCTGCGTCGCCCATTGATCGCTAAAGTCCACGGCGGACTCGGCTTTACCATGAAGAGTACACCTGAGGAGCTGTCAGCTCTTTCGCTGACCTGGCAGCAATCGCTGCATCGTATCTTTGAACGCTATTCCCCGATCGTCATCGGCTACGACGGCAATGACGGCAGCCTGATGAGTTTCCTCGAAGGTATGGACGATGGCGTCATCGATGGCTTCTACTGGTGCTTTCATTGCCCAACAGACGATGTTCACTCCAGTGCGTGTGCTGTGCCGCAGCGGGTAAAGGACTTGGTGGAGAAAAAACACGGACGCTTGGTTCCCATTCCAGGCTTCGATGAGCTTATGTTGCTTATTCGCGAGAGGTTCTCGCCCATTCTTGACATGCCTGACCTTTTGGATCGCATGAAGGAAAGAGCCCGGGTCCGCGAAAAGGTCTATGATGAGCAGGAACGCATGCTAACTGAAAAGCTGAATGGTGCACCTGCATCAAAGGCCGGAGGCACTCGGGCCGCGGCTGCAGTGGCGGCCTCTCCTGCCACCGAAGTGGACAAGTTGTTGTTGGAAGCAGCAAAAGATCTCGCCCGTGACCGCAAGAGTAAACCTTGGTGGATGTGGGAGATTGAGGCCAGTTCTACAACTTCAGTCGACGAGAAAGACCGCATTTATCAAGCGTCGCTATCGGCTCTTCCAAAGTCTCCAGAACTGATGGGCAACTACGCCACCTTCCTCTGGAACGAGCGCAAGGACATGGACAAGGCGGAGGAGTTCTACAAGCGCGCCATCGAGGCCGATCCCAAGCACCCCAACACCCTCGGCAACTACGCTCTCTTCCTCGAGAACGAGCGCAAGGACGTGGACAAGGCGGAGGAGTTCTACAAGCGCGCCATCGAGGCCGATTCCAAGCACCCCAACACCCTCGGCAACTACGCTCTCTTCCTCGAGAACGAGCGCAAGGACGTGGACAAGGCGGAGGAGTTCTACAAGCGCGCCATCGAGGCCGATCCCAAAGACGCCAGCATCTTCGACAAATACGCCGTCTTTCTAACCACGGAGCGCAAGGACGCGGACAAGGCCGAAGACTTCTTCCAACGCGCTATTGAGGCCAATCCCAAGGACGCCACCTGCCTCGGCAACTACGCGCACTTCCTTAGAAGCGAGCGCAAGGACATGGAAAAGGCGGAGGAGTTCTACAAGCGCGCCATCGAGGCCGACCCCAAACACGCCAACACCCTCGGCAACTACGCCGTCTTCCTCAGGAATGAGCACACGGACATGGACAAGGCGGAGGAGTTCTACAAGCGCGCCATCGAGGCCGACCCCAAACACGCCAACA
>CAXBNA010000295.1:0-6582 GCA_963976915.1 uncultured Verrucomicrobiales bacterium | reverse complement strand
CACTGTGGACGACGCACCCCCCGCCTCATCGGGCCGATTTCACGCGCCAGTGAGTATCGGGAACTCCACCTCGACAAACTCAAGGGAACGCTGGTGAACTTCAATCTCCTTGAGCACTTGCTCGATGACCAGCGCGGCATCGCCGCGTGGCAGATCGAACTGCGGAAGCGCAACAACGATCCTCATGAAACAGATGAGGTTCACCTCCACGTGGCCGCGGAATCCGGAATCAACCCAGACAACCTGAGGACGCTCGTCCGACGCCGTTTCCGTGAGGTCACCGAACTCACCCCCAATTCCATCGACTTCCACGACCTCACAGATCTCAGGGATCGCCTCGGAGTGGGTCGACTTCTCAAGGAAGAGAAGCTCGTCGATCACCGCCCCAAAGAAGAACCCGTCCTCACCGCCTGAATGCCATGAACCCACTCTACATTGTCGACGCCATCCGCACGCCTTTCACCAAGGCTGGCAGCACCCTGGCCTCGCTGGACGCGGTGGACCTCGGTCGCGCTGCCGTCACCGCATTGCTCACCCGGACGGGGATTGATCCCGGCGTCATCGACGAGACGATCTTCGGCTGTGTGGGACAACCCGCTCACGCGCAGAACATTGCCCGAGTCATCGCTTTGCGATCCGGGGTGCCCGACTCCAAACCCGCCATGACGGTGCATCGCAACTGTGCCTCGGGCCTCGAAGCCATCACGACGGCCCACCAGCGGATCTGCGCCGATCAGGGCCAGGTCTTCCTCGTGGGTGGCACCGAGAGCATGTCGAACATGCCGTTCTATTTTCAGAAACCTGCCGTCGAAAAATTCACGGCACTCGCGCGCTCCAAATCACTGCCTCAAAAGGCGCACGCAGTCGCCTCGTTCCGGGCAGCGGACTTCTCCCCCGTGATCGGGCTGGAACTTGGCCTAACGGATCCGGTGGCGGAGATGAACATGGGACGGACGGCTGAACTGCTCGCCCGGGAATTCTCGATCTCCCGCGAGGCTCAAGACGCCTTTGCGCTGCGGTCTCACCTCCGTGCCGCCCAAAACGCCGGAGTCCTGGCGGAGGAAATTGCTCCGGTCTATCCGACCGAAGGCGAACCGGTCCTCACGGACAACGGCATTCGAGCCGATGCCACCGTTGAACGACTCGCCCAGCTCCGTCCCATTTTTGATCGACGCTATGGCAGCGTGACCGCAGGCAACAGTTCACAAATCACTGACGGCGCCGTTGCACTCCTGGTTTGCAGCGAGAAAGCCCTCGCCCTCCACGGATGGGAACCCCTTGGCAAACTGACCCACTACGCCGCCACGGGCTGCGAACCCGAGCGGATGGGACTTGGACCCGTTCGCGCCATGGATGCCGTTCTCCAACGGGCAAAACTGCGCCTCGATGACATCGACCTGTTTGAGATCAACGAAGCCTTCGCAGCTCAGGTCCTTGCCGTGCTCAAGTGTCTCCAAGATGAGTCCGCCGCCCGTCGCGCAGGACTCGAATCCCCGCTGGGGGAACTCGACCCAGCCCGGCTCAATGTTGCCGGAGGCGCTATTGCGTTAGGCCATCCAGTGGGAGCCAGCGGAGCGCGACTCGTGCTGACAGCCCTTCGCCAAATGAAATCCTGCGGTCACAAACGCTCCCTCATCTCCCTCTGCGTCGGTGGAGGCCAGGGCGTTGCCGCCATTCTTGAAACCTGAAATCTCAACCCAACCCACCCCCATGAAAAATCTCCTTCCTCCACCCACCAAAGATCCGGACGCCGACCGCCCTTATCTTGCAGGTCATCCTGCACCGGCAGGTCCAAAATCATTCCATCGCTCCATTGATGAGGATGGCGTCTGTTGGCTCACCTTTGATGCGCCCACTGCAGGCGTGAATCTCTGGAATGAGGGCACCCTTCGCGAATTCGTCTGGCACATTGAACAAATCGAAATCGATCATCACATTCGCGCACTGGTCATTCGAAGCGCCAAGGAGAGGGTCTTCATTGCTGGAGCAGATCTTCATGCCGTGCGCAGCCTCATCACCCCACGGCTCCACCAGTTGATATGGCTGGGTCAGGCCGCTTTTGACCGACTCGCCCGATTGCCCATGCCCAAGGTGGCCATTATCCATGGAGCTTGCGCCGGAGGTGGGTTCGAAATGGCGCTTGCCTGCGACTGGCGGATCGCCAGCGACGACGGCAGCACCAGGATCGGTCTGCCTGAGACCCAGCTCGGAATTCTGCCGGGTTGGGGCGGCTGCGTCCGCTTGCCCCGCCTCATCGGCCTTCGTCGGGCACTGGATGTCATTCTCGGCGGGAAGCTTTTTCCGGCCAAAAAGGCCTTCAAGAAAGGATTGGTCACCCATCTCGCACCTCGCGAGTCGATGGAGACGCTCGCTCGGGATTTGACGAAGAGATCGCGACCGCAGGCGCAGGTTCATCTGGACAACTTTCCCGGGTTGTCCCGCGCAGTCGCCAGCTTCGCCCGACAAGCCGTCCTCAAAAAGACCCGGGGTCTCTATCCTGCCCCTCTTCGCGCCATCGATGTCGCCGCACGCGCCCTTCATCTCGCCACCGAAGAAGGGCTGGCGCTCGAACGCCATGCCATACTCGATTTGGCCGCGTCGCCCGAGGCTGCTCATCTCATCGATCTCTTTTTCAAACGGGAAACGGCCAACAAGCAGCGGCCGCCTGAAGGCGTCGCTCTTCCGATTCGAGATGCGGTCGTGGTTGGAGCAGGTGTCATGGGCTCCGGCATCGCTCAACTCATCGCCACACGGGGCATTCGAACCTTGATGACCGACATCTCGACGGACGCGCTTTCCAGTGGCTTGTCGCGCATTCGATCCCTCACGGTCGAGGCCGCCGACAAACGTGTCCTCACGCCGAAGCAAGCCCGCCAAACACTTGATCGTGTCAGCGTCACTCATCAGAGGGTTCCTCTGACGCATCATCCGCTCATCATCGAAGCGGCGACGGAGGACCTTTCCACGAAGAAGCGAATCTTCGCCGACCTTGCGGCTCGTTCTGCTCCCGACACCATTCTGGCCACGAACACCTCGGCTCTATCCGTTGCCGAGATCGCAGAAGGCATCCCTCATCCCGAGCGGGTCATCGGACTCCACTTCTTCAATCCCGTGCACCAGATGCCGCTCGTGGAAGTGGTCGTCCTCCCGCAAACCAGCAAGGATGTCATCGCCACAGCCATCACCTTTGTGCAATCACTTGGAAAGACTCCGGTCGTTGTTCGCGACCATCCGGGCTTTGTGGTGAACCGGATCCTCGTTCCCTACCTTCTCGAAGCCGTCCGACTCCACACACAGGGAGTCGGCACAAAGGAGATTGACGCTGCAATGCTCGATTTTGGCATGCCCATGGGCCCACTGCGCCTCCTCGATGAGATCGGACTCGATGTGGCTCAGCATGTCGCCGAAACGCTCACTGAAGCCTTCCCTGATCGCCTGTCGAAAATCGACACACTCAACTCAATGATTCAGGCCGGAGCCCTTGGCCGGAAAAACGGAAAGGGATTCTACCAATACGAAAACGGCCAGCCTTCGGAGGAATGGCATTCGAGCGAAAACGCCCAACCTGGAGCATCGCTACCGTCACGCGAGGCGATTCAACATCGGCTTGCCGCCCTGCTCTCCGAAGAAGCTCAGCGATGTCTCGACGATGGCGTCGCAGCCACCGGCTCCGACATCGATCTCGCCATGGTCCTGGGCACCGGCTACCCGCCCTTCCGCGGAGGTCCGCTCGCCCATGCAGAAGCTTCTGGTCACTAGCCAACCCAAGAAACCCCAGCCCTAATCGCCATGAAAACCGAAACTGTTCCAACCACCCCGCTCATCGACACCTCGAAGATGAACGCCGGTCAACGCGCCGCACTCGAGATGGCCGAAGCCGCTCGTGACGAGCGCACCAACATGGGTTTCGCCAGTTCCCTTTACTTTGGGAAACCCCATTTTGATCAGGTCCTCCCCTTCCCACATCCAACGGCGGAGGACCACGATCAGGGCGACGCCTTCCTTCGTCGACTTGACAGCGTGCTTGAAGCGTTTGCCGACCCAGATGCCATCGACTCCGAGGGAGAGATCCCCGACGAACTCTTGAAGGCCCTTGCCAGGATCGGTGCCTTTGGAATCAAGATTCCGGTGCAGTATGGCGGACTCGGACTCTCCCAGACCAATTACTCGCGGGCCGCGATGAAACTGGGGGGATTCTGCGCCAATCTGACGGCACTCCTCTCCGCCCATCAATCCATCGGGGCACCCCAACCCCTCATTCTCTTCGGCACCGAAGAACAGAAGCAACGCTACCTACCACGCTGCGCGGCTGGAGAGATATCCGCCTTTGCGCTGACCGAACGCGATGTCGGCTCTGATCCCGCGCGTCTGGCCACCCACGCCGAACCGGATGCCGACGGGACACACTTCATTCTCAACGGGGAAAAACTCTGGTGCACCAACGGGACCAAAGCGGGACTGATCGTCGTGATGGCACGGACACCACTACCTGACAAACCCCACGCCACGACGGCGTTCATCGTCGAGACTTCGTGGCCCGGTGTCACAGTGCAGACCCGATGCCGTTTCATGGGTCTCCGAGCTCTCTACAACGGGGTCATCCGATTCGACAACGTTCGTGTCCCCGTTGAGAACATCCTCGGCGGTGTCGGACGCGGCTTAAAGGTGGCTCTCACAACCCTCAACACGGGACGCATCACACTCCCTGCTGGATGCGCAGGCATGACGGCCCGCTGCCTCGTGATCACTCAACGTTGGGCTTCGGAGCGGGTTCAGTGGGGCCACCCCATTGGGCACCATGCCGCTGTCGCGGACAAACTGGCTTCAATGGCGGCCGATGATTTCGCGCTTCGATCCACGGTCCTCTATGTCTCGTCACTGGTGGATGCCGATAAGAACGCTGACGTCAGGCTTGAAGCCGCCATCGCCAAACTCTGGGGCACTGAAACCGCCTGGCGCATCATTGATGACACCATGCAGATCCGCGGAGGTCGGGGCTTTGAAACCGCTCAGTCCCTCGCCGCCCATGGTGAGAGGCCTGAACCCGTTGAGCGTTTCTTCCGGGACGCACGCATCAACACGATCTTCGAAGGATCGTCTGAGATCATGCGTCTCTTTATCGCCAGGGAGGTGCTCGATCCCCATCTCAAGGTCGGAGCAGCCGTTGTCAATCCCACGCTCCCGGCCAAGCAGCGCCTGAAGGCAGCCCTGCGGGCAGCTCGTTTCTATGCCGCCTGGTATCCCGCAAAGTGGCTGCCAACTGGAGCGGGCGATTCCGCCAGTCACATTCATCCATCACTGCAAGGTGACCTTCACGCGATCCATCACCTCAGCCGAAAGCTTGCACGGGGACTCTTCCATGCAATGGCGCTCAACGGTCCCGCGCTTGAGCGCCGTCAAGTGCTCCTCGGAAAGTACGTGGACATCGGCGCGGAGCTTTTTGTGTGGTCCTGCGCCATTGCTCACGCATCCCATCTCGCCACTGACTCAAGCCTCAACGATGACAAGGTGGATCGGATGATTCGCCTCGCCACCCACTTTGGGAGACTCGCCCGTCGACGCATTGCTTCAAGTTTCCACGACATTCGAAATGGAACCATGGACCGCGCCAGCGTGACCCTCTCCAAAGAGCTGTGCACAACGGAATAACCCAACTTACAACCATTGTTACGCAAATCCCGTTCCTTGACAAAAACTGTCAACTTGACACCCCCGGATAACTGCACACTATCCGCCTCCCTTCGCGGCCACCCGGCCCGAAGCGAGACTTGAATAACCAAAAATCATTCATTGATCAAACATACCCTGATTGGACTGGCCACACTCACTTCGATCTCCTTTGCTGGAGAAGTTGAACTGAAGCGCACCACCCAAACGGATACCGACGCAAGGGCCGACGAAACCACTCACGTCATCCACAACGTTCGAACCACTGCCTTCACGCACACGGAAGGTGACCACCTCCAGTACGGCTCTCAAAATGCCGCAGGTGGAACCCTCAAGTATGGTAAAGTTCGCAGCGCCGCCGCTGACTGGTCCATGTATCCAGTCGGGACGGTCTTTCAAATCGAAGGCGACTCCAACATCTATGTGGTCGATGACTACGGTTCTGCGTTGGTCGGCACCGGAACCATCGATCTCTACAAGCCGTCACACTCGGCGATGAATGCCTGGGGCACACGGCAGGTCAACATTCATGTCATCAAGTGGGGCTCCTACCGTAAAAGCCTCGCCATCTTGAAGCCTCGCCAGGGCAAAGCCAGTCATGTGCGCCAGATGGTCAGTCAGATTGAGGCCAAAAACGCGGCCTAACTGACCCCTGTCCTCAGAACGGTCCCTGATCGATACACTCCGGCGGCACCACGGTTGGTGCGTCATCGTTCTTGAACGCGATTGAAACCCCCACCTCGCTCGGATCATTCGCCCGAACGCCCGGCCCCCTGCAGCGTTCGATTGATCCACAAGGACGCATGGTGACTCATTGGCCCAAATCCGGCCTTCAGAGTAAGACCCACCTCCGCGGGACGTAATCCTCTCCATTCACGTCCATGCGCTGCAGACAACATCACCTGACGTTGCTCG
>CAXBNA010000294.1:0-6611 GCA_963976915.1 uncultured Verrucomicrobiales bacterium | reverse complement strand
CGACCCGACGGCGGTGATGAATATCGGCTACAACTATGCCACTCCCGCAGTCGAGGACGGGACCGCCCGTCTGCTGGTGGGCTGGCAGGACGTGGGCACGGGCAGCACGGTGGACATCACGAGAGGCACACTCAACATCGGCGGCGGGATTCATGCCGGCAACACCTCCGGGTCATCGGTCGCCTTGACCGTCGGCTCCAACGGCGGAATTGATGCGGACACCACCATCCGGGCGGGCATCGCGGGTGTGGACGGGAGCGGAGAAACCCGCATCGGCATCAGCGGTTCGGCCACACTGACGGTGGAGAGCGGCAAGTACTTCCAGGAAACGCAGAACTTCGTGGTCGCCAACAATGGAGGTTCAACCGGAGACGTCATCGTCAACGGTGGCGAGCTCAACGTCGGCTATGATCAACCCACGATGACGAACAACGGAGCCAGCGACCTCACCTTCGGCGCGGGCACCGGAACCGTAACCCAGAACGATGGCACGGTCCGCGTCGCCAACCGGCTGGTGTTCACACCCGTCGGCGGCAAGGGAACCTACACCGCAGCGGGCGGCACGACGGAAATCACAGGGGACGTGCTCCTGGCAACCGATCCCGCAGGAGAAAGTGCCCTCAACATCAGCGGCGGCAGCGTCAACGTCGGCGGCAACATCGATTTTGGTTCCAATCTGGGGAGCGATTCCATTTCGTTGACCTCAGGAACCTTGAACTTCACGCAAGCCGGTGGTGGCACAATCACCGCAAGGAATGCACGTGACACGTTCACCTTCTCCGGCGGAACCCTGCAGAATCTGGGTGTCTTCAATGGCTACGATCCCTCCGCATCTCCCGAGGTTGCCAATCTGGGATCTACTCCTTCGGACGCCTTTCTGATCAACGGTGCCGAGTCGGGATTTGCCTCCGGGAAAGTGGGCAACGCTCTGACTTTCGACACCAATCTCGGCAACAATGAGGCCGTCTCATTCGGGGACGACCGCTTCGGCAACCCGACTGCCCTGACCGTTTCCATCTGGTTCAATCGCAGCCAGGAGAACAACGGCACCACGACAAATCACGCGGTCAACAATGTGCTGGTAGCTCAGTCATCCACGACAACGAACGACAACTTCGAGATCGGCACACAGGGAAACAATCTGGAGCTTTATTTCGACACGACGACCGGGGGAAATCCTGCGGGCGACACTCTCGCGATTGATTTGACCTCGTTTGGGGGCGTCGTTGACGGCACATGGAATCACCTCGTCTTCACCTACGACCAAGATGCCACGGACGGTCGGATGAAGATCTTTTACAATGGAGCAGCCGTGACCAGTTTCGACCAGGACGCCTTCAACGGCCCTCTCGCGAGTGCTGCCGGAACCCCTGACTCCCCATTTAGCCTCGGCATTGCCCGTCCCGGCACCAGCAACTGGGGCGACTTTTCAGGCCAGCTCGATGAGTTTGCGGCGTGGAACACCGCGATCAGCGCTTCGGACGTGGCCTCTCTCTACAACGGAGGAGCAGGTAGCAACAGTTCCACAATTCTCGGCTCCGCCGTGATCTACGCTCCGCTTGAGGGGCAGTTGGCGGGCAACCTGGAGACCTTCACGCAGACGGGCGGCATCTTTGCCCCAGGTCTGGCGACCGGCACTCTTGCGGATCAAGTGGGCACCTCGGTCATCAACGCTGGATTTGAGTTCACCGCCGGCCTCTGGGACTTCGACCTGATCTCCAATGGAGGCGTCCAAAACGACATGATCGACATCAACGGCACCGTGACTCTCGGTGGGACTAGCACCCTCGGATTGACCCTGCTCGACTGGACCGACCTCTCGGACGCGGATGTCTTCATCCTCGCCGAGTATGACATGCTCACCGGCACATTCGGTTCCGTTGACTTCACCGACCTCATCAGCAGGTCCGGCCTTTCTAGTTGGATGATCGACTACAATTACGGTGGTGCCAATCAGATCGCCGTTCTTGTGCCGGAGCCTTCCCGCGCCATTCTTTTGACGATGGGTCTCACTCTGAGCCTCCTGCGTCGACGAAGAAAAGCCGGTGCCCGGTAGTCGAATCCACTTACAGCTGTCTTGAGAGAGGCCCCAGAATTTCCGGGTCCTCTTTTTTTGTCTGTATTCCAAGTCTTTCCTTAATTCCGGATCGCGCTACGCTCTGACATGCCATCAACCCCATCCGCACCAGTGTCCCTCCTCGGCATGAACCTTGAGGAAGTTCAGGCCGCGCTCTCGGAGATGGGTCAAAAGCCCTTCCGCGCCAAGCAGGTCGTCGAGTGGGTTTTCGCCAAGCGCGCCGACAGCATCGATGCGATGTCGAACCTTGCGAAGGATCTGCGCGAGCAACTGGCCGAACGTTTCGTCACGCGGACGATGGCGATTTCCTCCGTCACTGGATCGAACGATACGACTCAAAAATTCCTCCTCCGCCTTCATGACGGGCGCTATGTCGAGACGGTTCTCATTCCAGCCAATCCTGCCATCTATGGAGGCAAGTCCGACCGACGCACGCTCTGCGTCTCCAGTCAGGTCGGCTGCGCCTACGACTGCAAGTTTTGCGCCAGTGGCTTGGCCGGATTCACACGAAACTTGGGGGCCGATGAAATCGTCGAGCAGGTGGTCCAGGTCGAAGCCCACACCGGGCAGCGTGTCGACAACCTCGTCTTTATGGGCATGGGCGAACCCTTTGCCAACTACTCCAATCTCACGCGTGCCATCGAGATCCTCAACGCTCACTGGGGCATCGGCATCGGTGCGCGGCACATGACCGTCTCCACGAGCGGCCTCGCGCCACAGATCCGCAAGTTCGCCGATTTCCCGCTTCAAATCCGGCTCGCCATCTCTCTCCACGGTGCCAGTGACAAGGTACGGGATCAGATCATGCCGGTGAATCGAAAGTATCCGCTCGCAGAACTCCTCTCCGCGCTCGAGGAATGGAACTCCAAACGCAAGCAGCACCTCACGTTCGAGTACATCCTCATCGAGGGTGTGAACGACAGTTTTGAAGAAGCGCGTCTTCTCGCCCGGCACGCCCACCGTCTCCACGCCAAGGTCAATTTGATCCCCTACAACACGGTCGAAGGTCTCCCCTGGAAACGCCCCGGTGTCGCCCAGCAGGAGGCCTTTCGTGACATCCTCGTCAATGCCGGAGTCATCGCGCTTCTCCGTCGCGAGAAAGGGCACGACATTGCCGCCGCTTGCGGTCAACTCCGTCTCATGAAGGAAACCGACGCAGGCATCATCAAGTCGCCAATACCCCAAAAACGGATCACGATTGGAGCCGGAGCCGCGTGAAGCGTCTAAGGCGTCGCAAACCTCGCGCTCGCTTCTTTCAAATACCGCATCAATTCAAGCTTGAGTCGCGAAACGGCTTCAGGTTCTGAATCGCTGAGATCATTCGCTTCCGAAAGGTCCTCCGTCAGGCGATACAGCTCGACTACATCGTGCTCGTAAAAGTGAAGTAGTTTCTCGTCGCCCATTCGAATCGCTGAATGAGGACGGGTCTGACTTGTCTCGAAATCGCCGACCCCGATCTCAGGCTGCATCTTGTGATACTGCTTTTCGGGATGGTAGTACGGGAAGTGCCAGACCAAGGGCTTCGTTCTCACGACATCGGTCACTTGTCCTTGGAGTAATGGGATCAAATTTACTCCATCCAGCTCGCCGCCGGGCAGCGCTGCTTTTGCGACATCCGCAAAGGTCGGGAGAAGGTCGCAGCCATGAACGACGGCGCGGTTGACGGAACCCTCCGCCACGCGGCCGGGCCAACGCACCATGAACGGAACACGAATCCCGCCCTCATAGAGGTTCCACTTGCTGCCGCGCAGAGGTGCGTTCGTTGTATAATTCGGGTGCCCGCCATTGTCGGCCATGAACACAAGCAACGTGTCATCGGCGAGATGGAGCGCATCCAGTTCATCGAGCACACGACCCACTTGATGATCGAGCGTTTCCACCATGGAGGCGTACTCAGCCTGAATCGGCAGCGCGCCGTCCGGCAGTTTCGAGCGATATTTCTCGATCAACCACTGGCACCGACTGTGGATCGGATCATGAACGTAGTAGTGGGAAAGGTAGAGGAAGAAGCGCTCCTCGCGATGGCTTCGGAGATAGGAAATGGCCTTCTCCGTCAGCGTGTCTCTCGGAAAGGACCCGGTCATCACCGCTTCCGCCTTCAGCTCTGGGTTCGCTCGATACGCATAGGGGTGCGATCCAAAATCGCCGTCTCCTTCGGAGAAACCTTGCTGCAGAGGCCCGTGGGAAGGCGACCAGCCAAGGTAGCCTTCATGATGCTGGCTGACGTGCCATTTACCGAAGAAGCCCGTCCGATAACCCGCCGGCGCCAGCACCTCGGCCAGGGTCACTTCCGCCAACGGTAAATTCAGAGTGAAGGGAGGTGCCTTCAAAAGGGTTCCCTTAATGGGCTGCGTTCCCGATTTGTCCTTCGTGACAAACTCAAACCCCAGTCGTGCCGGCGATCTGCCCGTCAGAATCGCCGCCCGTGACGCGGAACAAATCGGCGCGGGAGCATAGGCCTGAGTGAACCGCATCCCCTTCGAAGCCAACCGATCCAAGTTGGGCGTCTCATGATAGGGATGACCGCAGCAGGCAAGATCGCTCCAACTGAGATCATCCGCGAGGATGAAGACGATGTTCGGCGAAACGGCGGAACACAGCGATGTGAATGTCAGAAAACAGGCGCAGCAGAAAAGGAGCATCGTAGTTGAGGAGAGTCAGACATGAGGGAAACGACGGTCCAAGCCACTCCTTCCCATGAATGCCCGACAATTGGGCCTAAGACGTGGATGGAGTGCAAGAATCTGACTCTCGTCAGGGTTTCCATTGCCATGATCCGCCTCCGCTTTCTGATTCTCTTGGCACTTGCAGCTTCCAACGCCACCGCCGTTGAACCCCCTCTATCGGACGACTTTTCCGATCCAAACCTCAAGGTTCGCCGCGCGTCGCGGGGGGTCTGGGTCATGGAAGGCGGGATCGCCAAAGTCACCCAAGACGACGAGTTGTACAAGAAGTTCAAGAATCACGGGCCCATCATCTTCTATGACATCGACCACAAAGACGCGGTCATCGAGTTCAGCTACAAAGCCGAAAATGCGAAGTCCGTCGTTTTCACCGTAAACGGTGCCGACGGGCATGTGTTCCGCACGGTGACCTCCGCCACAGGCACAGGCTTCCGAGCTTTCCCGCCCAGCGACGACCACAAATCCATTGCCCTTCATCAGCTGAAGCAACCGCTCGCGCAAGGCGAATGGACGCACATGAAAATCGAACTCAAAGGACCCAAGGCGACAGTCACCCTTGGAGACAATGAACCGATCACAGTCGAACACCCATCGCTGGACCGTGCCAAGGTGAACACCTCCATCGGTTTCAGCTTCGGAACGCTTTCCGTGAAAGAGTTCTCGATTCAATGAAGTCGGACTCACCATCTTGATCGCTCACCACAAGCTGGGAGTTCTCACCCCCTTCATCCACTCATGACACGCCTCATCACGCTCTTTATCCTCGCAGCCTCGTCGCTCATGGTCACCGCCGCCGAGCGGCCGAACATGATCCTGTTCATCGCGGATGATGTCAGTTGGAATGACCTTGGATGCTATGGCAACGGCGCAGCCCGGACCCCCAATATTGACCGCCTTGCCGCCAACGGTCGTCGTTTCGACGAAGCCTATCTCACCGCAAGCAGTTGCAGCCCCAGCCGGTCCAGCATCATCACGGGGCGATACCCACACAACAACGGAAAGGCCTCCGAGCTTCACCAACCGATCTCGGCAAACCTCCCCTGGTTTCCACGCCTGCTGAAGGACGCCGGCTACTACACGGCCCTTGTTGGAAAACACCACATGACCAACGACAAACCTGCCGAGGGCGCGTCTCCCCAACCTGAGCCGTTTGATTTGGTGACCACTGGAAAAGTGAAGGGCAACAGCGGAGGTCACGCACTCTGGGTCCAGACGGTGCAGGAGCGCCCGAAGGAACAACCCTTTTTCTTCTGGTTTGCCGCCAACGATGCGCACCGCGCTTGGGAGGCGGACAAGGAGTGGGACGCCGACACATACGGTCCGATGCATAACCCGAAGGACGTGATTGTGCCTCCCTATCTCGTCGATGACGCCGACACGAGGCAGGACCTCGCCTCCTACTACAATGAAGTCACCCGATTCGATCACTACATCGGCGAAGTGGTGAAGGAACTCGAAGCGGAAGGCACACTCGACAAGACACTCATTTTCATTCTTGCCGACAATGGCCGCCCCTTCCCCCGCGCGAAGACCCGCCTGCATGACTCGGGGATGAAGACCTACCTCGTTGCGCACTGGCCAGCTGGCATTGAAAAGGCCGGCGCCCCCACTCCCAGTCTCGCCAGTGTGATCGATTTGGCCTCCACCTACCTGTCTGCGGCTGGAGTTTCAGTTCCAGGAACCATGCAGGGGGTGAGCCTCCTGCCCCTGCTGAAGGACCCCGGTGCCGAGGTGCGAAAATACGCCTTTTCGGAGCACAACTGGCACGATTATGAGGCGCATGCCCGATCCGTGCGCACGGAAGGATTTCTCTACATCCGCAACAACCGCCCGAATCAACCCTGGCAAGG
>CAXBNA010000293.1:0-6622 GCA_963976915.1 uncultured Verrucomicrobiales bacterium | reverse complement strand
AAGAAAGTGCGCGTCCAGCCCAAGCATGAGCGCGATGTAGCCACCGGCCGAGTGCCCGCCGATGTAGAGTCGCGACACGTCGGCACCGTGTGCGCCGAGATTCGCTTTGGCCCAGGCGACCGACGCGGCGGCATCCTCAATGTAGGCCGGAAACGTGACCTTGGGACTGAAGCGGTAGTTCGGACACACGACCGCAACGCCTGCACCCGCCAGGCTGCGGGCGATCTTCTCCGTTTTCACTCCGTCTTCCGGCGTGCCGCGCTTGTCGCCGTTTTTGAGGCCGCCTCCATGGAACCAAACGAGCACCGGCCAGTCCTTCCCTGAGGTGGGCAGGTGCACGTCGAGCTTGCACCGCTCGCTTTCGTACTCGGAAAGCGACTCTCCGGACTTGTAAGGCACGTCTGCGAGGGCAGGAAGAGAGAGTGGCGTATTAGCGAACGTAAGTGCGGACGCAGGGATGAGAAGCGCGAGGGCGAGAAGGAATCGGTTCATGGATCAAGCGATGGAACCCCAAACATGCCGACAATCACATCCGGGGTGAAGCCTAAAGAAAGACCGTTTGGGGTTTCGGTACGCTCCGGTCGAAGCCTGGTGCCTTCGCGCCTTGAAGTCTCCCATCTATCGCGAACACTGAACTTCCCACCACATCATCCCATGCCGTCCGTCACCTGCCCCAGTTGCTTCGAATCGTTTGAGGTGGCCGCACCTGCGCTCGCCGAGTTGCCGAGCGATGTGGACTACGACTGCGAGGTCTGCTGCCGTCCGATGCGGATCTACTTTGACCACGGAGACGGATCGGAGTTGGACGACCTGCTGGACCTCGATGACGAGGAGGCGGAATCCACGGAAAGCATCGTGGCAACGGCCTATGGATTGGGAGACGCAGGTCCCTGGGGATGAACGAGCAAGATCGGCACATTCGAGGACAAGTCATGGCCGAAACGAGGCCGATTTTTGGGTGAGTCCTGACAGCATGGCCTTCCTGCTCCCGTACCCTCCCGCCCATGAATCCTCATCGTACATCGCTCCTGCTCGCCCTCGCGTCCTGCGCGATGGCCGCGCCGGTGCACGGGGGCGAACCCTTTGAGGAGGCACCGATTTTTTACTCAGAGACCGCGCCCCGTGATGCGGCTCAGCGATTGGAACTGATGCTTCAGGCTGGCAAGGCGGAGGTGGACCGCTCAGATCCGTGGGCGCTTCTCCGGGATGTGCTGAAGGCGTTCAAGGTGCCCGAGGAATCGCAGGTCATGGTGTTTTCCAAAACGAGCCATCAGAACTCGCGCATCAGCCCGGAGACGCCCCGGCTCGTTTACTTCGGCGACAACGCCTACGTCGGCTACTGCCCGGGAGGCCTGATCGAGGTCTCGACGATTGATCCCCAACTCGGTCCCATTTTTTACGTGCTCGATCCCGACACGCCGAAGAACAAACCGCTCCACTTCCAGCGCGAGCAGAGCTGCTTGAGCTGCCACGGAGGCACCTTCGCCCAAGGCGTTCCTGGGGTGCTGGTGCGTTCGGTTTTTCCGAGTCCCGAAGGTCATCCGCTGATGAGCCAGGGCTCGACCTTGGTGGACACGACGACGCCGTTTGAGGATCGCTGGGGCGGCTGGTATGTCACCGGTCGGCATGGCGAATCGCTGCATCGCGGCAATGTGATCGCGATGGAGGTCGGTGATCATGTCGAGGTCGATTTCGAAGCGGGAGCCAACGTGGAAGACCTGAGCAACTTCTTCAACACGCGTCCCTACCCGCGCAAGACCAGCGACATCGTTGCCCTGATGGTGCTCGAGCATCAGACCTCCACGCAAAACGCGCTGACCCGCGCCGCGCACAACGCCCGCCGGGCAATGCACATGCAGACCACGCTTCAACGCGAGCTCGGGGAAGAAGTGCAGGAGGAGCCCACCGGCACGGCCCGCCGCATCATCGATCACGGAGCCGAGGACGTGCTGGATGCACTGCTGTTCAAGGACGAAGCCGAACTGCCGGAAGGTGGCATCGAGGGAGACGAGGGTTTCCAGATCGCGTTCACAGAAAGCGCGCCGCACTCCTCCGAAGGCCGCAGCCTGAAGGACTTCCAGCTTTTGAACCGCCTCTTCAAGTATCGCTGCAGCTACATGATCTACTCGCTCACGTTCCGGCATCTGCCCCGCCAACTCAAAGAGACCGTGATGCAGCGGCTCGATCTCGTGCTTGCCGGACAGGATGAAACCGGACGCTACGACTACCTCTCCGAGAGCGAGCGCGGCCACATCCGGACGATCCTCGCCGACACCCTCCACGGTGCTCCCGATGCGTGGAAGAAGGCGGTGGCGCGGCGCTAAATCTTCCGTCACGGATCGACAGGAGGTGGCAGGCCTGCGCTGGTCCACCAAGGATCTTCTGGAGTGATGAGCATCCGCACAAAGCTCTGGTCCTTGCCATCGAGCTCCACCCGATACTCGTAGTTGGGCCCCATCAGGACCATGGAATGCCCCTCGTTGAGTTCGCCGACGATTGGTGTGCCGTCGGCACGAAAAGTGAACCGCGTCTTCCAGATGGAGAGATTGTCACTGGTTTCCAAATCGAACCGCAGGCCGCTCGGTTCCGCTGGAAAATCAAGCGACAGGTTCAGCCGGTTCTCCCCCGCTCTGCGGAAGAGCTCCAGGTAGGGACCGAGTTTGTCCGGGAGCCGTGGGTTGCGATTTCTGAGGAACTCCATGAGCTCGACCTCGCCATCGCCATCAAAGTCCGCCGAGGGGGAGTTGATAGCCAAATTCGCCCGCTCGATAGCGGAAAAGTGCTGGGCCATCCACACTTGAAAGGGCGAGGGTGTATAGACAAGAAACAGACCGCTGGGGCGGAGGTCCAGTCCGAAGTGGCCAAAGCTGCGATGGTTGGCCCAGTTGCCCGTTTCGATGTAGATGGCGTTCAGATCACCGATCACTTCGCCAAAGACGAGAGGGAAAGACCAGGGAACAGCCGGGTCGAAATTGGACAAGGGACCTAGGGTTCCCGGCGTGCTATGCGTATTGAGTACGATGACGAAGGGGTCAGTGGGCGTGGCGGTGATGCCGATAAACCCCGTGGTGTGAATTTGATCAATACCGGGAACTCCGACTCCAACAGGCTGTGTGTCGAGGTGATTCCGCACGGTCACCTGCCAGCGGTTCCTCGCGCCCCATTGCCAATCGCGTTCGTGATAGTAAATCCCTGAATCGCCGACCCTGAACCCGGCCTCGTTTTCGAACACCACGCGCACAGCGGGCGACAGCATTTCTCCGCCCTCGACACCCGAGAACGAACTCCCGGCCTCAATCGCTCCGGTGAAGTCCGCCACCGTGGCGCCATTTTTAATGACGAGGTGAGGGCCGTTTCCACACGCCACCGAGACACTCGGAGGTGAAGCGGCAGTGTCCAAATCCAGCGTTTCACCCGCTGGCGAAGAAGAATCTCTCACGATCCAAAAATCAGTCGTGCTAGTGACCCCTCCCAGGTTTCCATTGGTCCCGACGGGTGGATTGCGAATGCATCGATCTCCGGCCTGATAGTAGCCCGCTAGGCAAACGGGGGGGGCGCCCCAGAAGAAGGTGTCGCCGTTCTCAAGCACTAGATAGCGGGCTCCGGCATCATTGACGTAGTAGCCGCCCGCCAGTTCAATCGTTCCATCGCCCATCATGGTCGATCCACCCTCGAGTTGGACTTCGCACATGACCATGGAGAGCGTGCCCAGCCCTTCGATCATGAGCGTTCCGCCATCCTCCACCTCGACGGCCCCGTCCATCAGGATCTGCCCGTCGACGATCTCCACCATACCGCCATCATGAATCACCATCGGCTGCTGGCTCTGCAATTCGCCACCACCGTCGATGGTCACCGTGCCAGACACTTCCGTCGCGCTGGAATCGTCGCCATAAATCCCGCTGTTCCCCGTGATACTCCAAGAACCACCCGAAGGAACATCCAAGGTGCCACCATTGGAAACCTCGATGCTGCCGCCAGACCAGTCGAACTGTCCATTGGTCGCGAGGCTGCCGCCGTCCACAAACAATGTCCCAGCGGACATCTGCAACACCGCCTCGGCAGCCACCGTCACCACCCCCTGAGCACGAACGGCGCCACCGGCGATCTCCAGAATCCCGAAGCGCTCCACGGTCAAAGGGCCCTGCATTTGAAGCTCGCCACCACTCACGACGAGCGTTGTTGTCTCGACGGCGGTTGCGCCCCGGATTTCGAGCGACCCCGTCGCGAGAAACAAAGCGTACCCATCGAAGGTCACCGTTCCGCCGCCTTGCACGACGACGTTACCTTGCACCATCAGGGTCTCCGTCGGACCGCTCGTCCAGGTGCCGCCGTCCGCGCTCCACACAAAATCCCCACCACCGTCATGGGTCCACGTCGCTCCCATGACCAGCACCACATCCCCTCCCGACCACATCGCGGGACCACGGCTGATGATCTGGACTTCGCTCGCTGTGTGGACCGCCGACGCACCATCGATCTCCGTGATGCCAATGATGTCGAAAGTGCCGCTGCCGCTTAGATCTCCGCCCTCCCATCGATAGGTCCCCTCGACCGAAACCGTGTCACCGACCGTCACCGTGCCGCCGGAGTGCGTGAACAATCCCCGGACGGTCGTATCGCCCTGGAAGGTGGCCGCGCCGGAAGAAACGGTCAGCGTTTGGATGCTCGACACGAGGGTGGGGCTGACGACCTCGATCTCGCCACCCGCGATCTCGATCAGACCTGTTCCCGTGACGGTCTCTTGGACGGTCAAAGAACCTCCCGACACCGTCAACGTGCCATCCACCACCAGACGAAGCGCCGAGGCGCTGCCGGTGTCTAGGACTACCGATCCCCCGGTGAGGATGCACACCTCGTCCGTCGCCACAGGAGCGCGGGGGCTCCAGTTGGCAGGATCGCCCCAAAGCCCGTTGGCAGGCCCGACCCACGTAATCTTGGGCGTGGGAGGAATGCGCGAAGCGAGGCCGACCCCTGTCGGTGAATTCGAGAAGCTGATGGACGGTTCACCGTTGGCTCCAAATGCAAGCGAGCTGTAGATGCCCACCGACCCGTCATTCGTGACCGTCACCTTTTGCCACGTGGTCCCGTCGAACTCCGCATACTTGAGGGAAGTATTCGATGTATCGAAGTAGCTGATCGCAGGCTGCCCTCCGGGCGTGATCTTGAGCGAGGTGTCCGTCCCAACGATGCCTGAGGAGTCTACCACCTCCAGTTTCCAACTCGTCCCGTCAAACTGCGCGAACTTCAGCCTCCCATTGGTCTGATCATGATACGCGATGGCCGGATACCCGTCCCCTCCGAAGGCCAGCGAGGCGTACCGTCCCACGTTTCCCGTCGTGTCGATCGACGTCATGGTCCAAGTGCCTGAATTGCGCTCGACGTACTCCAAATCCGAGGTGCCGCTGTCAAAGTAGGCGATGGCGGGTTCACCACCCGGCGTGAGGGCGAGCGAGGCAAAGGAACCGATAAGGCCCGCCACAGGCACATTGGTGATCGTCCACTGCGTGCCGGTCCACTCCGCCAGCTTCAGGTCCTCATTCGTTTGCGACTTGTAGGCGATCACGGGACGCCCTGCGGGATTGAATGCTAGTGAGGTGTAGGTGCCGACGAAGCCCGTTGAGTCCACCGTCTCGACCTGCCAGCTCGTTCCATCGAAGCGCGCAAACTTCAGGTCATCGTTGGTATCGTCGTAGTAGCTGACCGCAGGCCGGTCGTTTCCGTCAAAAGCAATCGAGCTGTGACTTCCCACGTCGGCGCTTGCATCCACGACGGTTGCCATCCAGGTCCCTTCGATCGGGCGTGCCACGATCAGGGCTTGGCTGGTGAACCCCCGGTAGGACACGGCGGGCACCCCGGTCGAGTCAAACGCCAGACTGGTTCCGTTCGGAGCTTGAGTCGCTTCAACCACCTCCACTTGCCAATCCGGATGGGGCGCGGCGAAACCTTGAATCAAGGCAATAGAGTACGCGCTTAGTGTAAGCCAGAGGTGCCGTTTCATACCTGCCTACGACTTACCCTGTCATTTCAAACCCTGCCATGGGATTTTGAGCCAGCTGGCTATTTTGGAAATCTAGACCGCCCGCTTCAATTCCTCGACAAACACCGCGAGGATCGGTTCCTCGAGCCGGTCTTTCGAGCGTCCCGCCGCGATGCACACGGGCGTGGGTTCCGGCTCAATGGACTTCAGTAGCAAGCGATCAGGAAACAGGTGGCCCAGACCTTCGGTGACCAGCGCCGCGCCAAGCCCAGCCTCCACGGCGGAAACGAGGCTGGTGACACCATCGTACTCGCCCGCCACCCGCGCATTGATGCCCTGATCACGAAACCAGGAGGTGACGCCGGTCCAGTATTCCGGGTAGTGCTCTTTGCAGAAGAGCACCATTTTCTGATCGTTCAAATCGGCGGCGTGCACGGTTTTCTTCGCTGCCAGAGCATGGTTCCGATTCATGGCCAAGCGCCATCCCTGCTGCTTCACCACGGTCCAGTCAAAGTCGGGCGACTCCTTGGCGGGAGCCACACGAACGGCGACATCCAGCTCGCCACTTTGCAGACCCTCCAGCATCTCCGTGCTCGACAGGTCCCGCAGCTCCACCCGCACGCGGGGATGCTTTTGCGTGAA
>CAXBNA010000292.1:0-6652 GCA_963976915.1 uncultured Verrucomicrobiales bacterium | reverse complement strand
GAGGCTGCTCAAAAACGGAAAAAACAGGTACCACTTCATTTTGGAAAAGAAGAGCTAGACTGCCGCAGACCGGCAGACACAGCAAAGCCGAAATCCACGACGGGCTCAGCCCTTCACCACCCGCCGTCCTGAGGCGTGGCAGTCCCCTGCGTATCCGCGTACCAAGCTTTCAGCTTTGCCAACAATTCGCCCAACTTCTCAGGCTCTGACTTGGCCAAATCCTTCGTTTCACCCGGATCACGGTCCAACCGATAAAGCTCGACCTGCTCATTCTCGAAACTTCCCGGCTTGGCCTTGGGATGATTCACCACCAGTTTCCATGGACCCTCACGCATTGACTCCGCCCGCGAGCCATTGTTTCCCAGACTCGCCCAATACAATGGCCTCGGATCCATCACACCTTTCCCCAGCAGGACGGGCGAGAGATCCACACCATCCAGCGGACGTGCTTCGGAGGCTTCAACACCAGCTAAACTTAAAAGCGTTGGCATCACATCCAGCGTGATCCCAGGCATCGCACATTCCGTTCCAGCGACAATCCTACCCGGCCACCAAGCGATGCACGGCACCTTGTGCCCGCCCTCATACACCGAGCCCTTGCCCCCACGCAACCCCGGGCTCCCACTTGGAAAATCCCGCGATGGACCGTTGTCCGAGAAGAACAGCACCAGTGTGTTCTCGGCAATACCCAGTTCCTCAAGCGTCTTTCGGATCTGCCCCACGCCCTCATCAATCGGCATCGTCATGCCCTTAAATTTCGCAACCCGCTCCGCCTCGTTCTCCGCCTTCCATCGATCCCAGTTCTTCTCGGTCCGCCGAACGGGGTCACCGGGAACCTGCACAGGATTGTGAATCGACTCATGCGCCACATAGAGGCAAAAGGGTTCGTTCTTGTGCCGCTGAATGAAATCCACCGCATGCTTGTTGATCAAGTGCGTCGTGTAACCTTCCTCCTGCGTCTCCTCACGCCCATGCCACCAATCGTGGAGGTTGTGATCGCCCACGTGGCTGACAAAATCGATGTTGCCGCTGTGGTAGCCGACGAACTCGTCGAAACCATGGTTCTGCGGATGAAACGCATCAGAGACCTCGGTGTAGCCCTGATGCCATTTGCCCACCAATCCCGTCGCATAACCTGCACCCTTGAGTGACTCGCCGAAGGTGATCTCAATCTCCTTCAGCCCTTTTCGGTGCTCAGGATGATCCGTGACGGGATGAATCACGGCTTCGATTCCAGCGCGCTGTTGGTATCGCCCCGTCAACAAACCGGCCCGCGTCGGCGAACACACCGTGCCGGACGAATGAAAGTCCGTCAGCCGCATTCCCTCTGCCGCCAAACGATCAATCTCCGACGTCTCAAAGTACGGGTTCCCAAAACAACTCACCCCGGCATAGCCCATGTCGTCGACCATGATCACGACGAAGTTGGGCCGCTCGGCCAGGCAGGTGCTGACCGCCATCAGGGACAAGCCAAGGGAGATCATTCGTCGCATCATCAGTTTCGGCAAGGGGTTGGTTCAGTTTCCAGAGGCCATGAGAAACGCGAGCAAGTCCCGCAATTCCCCATCGGTCAGGGTGCTCACCAGACCACCCGGCATGAGCGAGGTCTTCAATTCCTCCCGCCCTGCGATATCACTCTTCCCAAAGCTCTGCTCTTTTCCAGTGAGGTCACGATAGTACTCCTTTCCAGAAGTCCCGCCTGCACGAAGAAGAATGCCAGTGAAAACGGTTCCATCATTCAACGCGACCTGTGTCGGATAGAACTGGGGGGCCACCTCACGGTTCGGCTCCAGAATGCTTTGCAGAATCGCTTCACGGCTTCCCTGCTGCCCCACAAACGTCAGTTCAGGTCCCACAATAGTCCCGCGCCCACTGTGCCGGTGGCACGTCGCGCAAATCGCCACACGCCCCTGATGGTAGATGCGCCGCCCCGCATCAACATCCGCCTCGCCCGACAGTGCATCGAGCCTCTTCAACCATGCCGAGCTTTCCGTGAACGGCGGACGACCGGAATTCAAAGATCCTGGATCCAAGACCGCGGCGACCAAGGGCACACTTTCCGGGTGATCCGCCGCCACTTGCTCCAAAGCCGCCTTCTTCGACGCATCCAGCGCAACAAAGCGCAACGCCCGCAGCGCTTCAGCGCGCACCCCTGACGACCCATCTCCAGCGAGCCCAACGATCAAATCCAAATGCTCTTCCGGCGCGGAGGCCAGTCCCGCCACCGCCTCCATACGGAGGTCGGCACTCGTCTCGCTATTGCCCACGAGCGTGGCCAACAAAGCTCTCCCTTCCGTCGTTCGTTGCGCCGCCAGCGTCCTCACGACCTCCATCGACAAGACCTCATCTCCCTGCTGAAGAAGCCCCTCAAGCAATTCCATTTTTAAACGTGCGTTGTCGGGAGGAATCAAACGGAGGACGTACCCCTTGATTCGGGCGGGCGTCTCCTCCGCCAACAAACGATCAATCAAAACCGGCACATCGGTGATTCCAGCATCCGGCTTTCCTCGCAACGTGTTCGATGCGGCGAGCACGGCTTCAAACAGCTCGTAATCCAAGTCGCCACGGGTCAGCATCGCTTCCACCTCCTGAGCGAACGACTCCATCCGTTCGTCCGCGATCCATCGCAGCGCCTGATACTTCATCGCGTCGTCTGAATCCTTCAAAAAGCTCGCCACCCAAGTCTCGCTCGATGAATCGTGCCGCCGCAGAGCCAGCAGACACGAGACCCGATCTTCGACCGGCAGGCCTGACACCCATTCCGGCGTCCACTGCGCCGCCATGCGAGACAGCGCCATCAACGAGGCGCTCGCCAGAAAGGCGTCCCCTCCCCGGGCCAGTTCCAACAGCTTCTCGACAGGACGCTCCACTGATCCCTCACGCAAAGCCTTCGCTTCTTTGGCCACCGCGTTCATCACCTCCGGTTGTCCCGGCTTCAACCAGCCGGCTTTTGATCGATCCACCTCCAACCGCCAGAGTCGGCCCTTCCCGTGAATCGGGTAGGAGGTGTACACCCAGTCGGTCACGTACACTGCGCCGTCCGGGCCGTAGGCGAAACAGGTCGGACGAAAGTCGTCACTGCCGCGAATCAGTTCCACCCGCTCCGCTGTGTAACTCGCGCCCTTCCGCTTCAACGCAAAGAAGTCGATGCGGTGATTGCTCCATGACGGCGCGATCACTCCGCCTCCCAGCGGGAGAATGCCGCAAGGAGCCTCGCCTGAAGGCAGGATCATCGGCAACGTGTCACGCAACTCCCCGTTCCACGCGACAAACGGGTGCACCGCCCCGTTTCCGTAGGCCCTCTGGTAGCCGTAGTCACCCCCTTCGACGATGTGCAGCAAACGGCACGGCGGACGACTTCCCGGGTCGTTGTCGACGGCAAACATTTCCCCGTCCTCACGTACGCACACCGCAAACGGATTCCAGAACCCCTTCGCGATGCGCCGCAGGTTCGATCCGTCCGCCGCACAGCGAAAAATCCCGCCCTCTCCCATCCCTTTCTCAGTCGACCCATCGTGCCCCGTCAGAGTCCACGACTTCGAAAAGTTCTCGCCCAGACTGAAAATCAAATCCCCGTCCGGATGCCAAGTCAGGCCCGACATCCCGTTGTGCGGATAGTCCGCTTCCGTCGCCAACACCGCCACATCTTCCTCCACATCCCCGACGCCGTCTCCATCGCTGTCCTTCACCCGCAGGATGCGGCTCCGCTCCGCCAGGTACACCCAGCCGTCCTCACCAAGCTCCAAATCCATCGTGAGATCCGTCTTGCCGTAGAAAACCCGCCGATTCTTCCCATGGCGATCGAACACAAGAATCTCATCGTGTTCAGGTCCCGCATAGTCGTCGGGCCGAAAGTGCGTGTGGCTCGACACCAGCCAGATGTTGCCTGCCTCATCCACGTCGATGCCCGTCGGCGTTACCAAATCCGGATGCTCCGCCAGCAGCGTGAAGGCCACACCGGGTTGAAGGATCTCGATCTCCGCCGGCACTTCGTCGGGCACCTCCGGCATCGGGATGCTGTCCGGCACCGCCCCCAGAGTTCCCACGCTCCAGCACGCCAACAACGTGCCCCCATTCCAAATCAGCTTTTGGCAAAAAGTCATGCCCCTCACAACGGCGCCCAAACCCCGTTCCATCCAAAAGTCTTCTCGAAGCCGTTGGAGTAAAGGCTTCAGCCGATCATTTCAGCGATTGAGTTGGCCCAGCTGCAAATCGAACCCCGGCTCGTCCGTTTGCTTCCCGCCATGAACTTCCGACCCATCGCGATCCTGCTCCTTGCTCTGGCCACCTCTGCGCCTGCCCAAACGAAACTGCAAAAGTCGGACGTCGCGCTGACGCCACCCAAGGGCCTCAAAACCACCCTTCCCCCGGGCTACACCATTCCCATCGTCGACATCAGCGCCGACACTGACCGCCAGGTCATCGTGGATCGCGAGCCCGGGCAGTATCTCGGTCATCCGACCACCGTCCTGCTCGAAGACAACCTAACCATGCTCATCGTGTATCCGAAGGGGCATGGCCGCGGTGCCATCGCTTACAAACGCAGCAACGACGCCGGCCTCACCTGGAGTGAACGCCTGCCCACGCCAAAGTCCTGGGCGACTTCACTCGAGGTGCCGACGCTTCACCGCGTGATTGATGCAGGAGGAAAGAAGCGCATCATCATGTTCAGCGGTCTTTACCCGATCCGCATGGCCGTCACTGAGGATGACGGCACAAACTGGAGCGAGCTCGAGCCGATTGGCGATTTCGGCGGCGTGGTCACCATGTCCACGGTCATCGATTTGAAGACGCCCGGTCACTACCTTGCCTTCTTCCACGACGACGGCCGTTTCATTCGCGGTGGTGACGTGGAGAAATACCGCATCACCAGCCCGGCCGTGCCGGAATACTCCTCATCGACCGCCAAACCGTGGCGCTTCTGGGTCTACACGACGTTGTCGAAAGACGGTGGCCTGACTTGGAGTGTCCCCGTTCCCATTGCCATGCTGCCCGACGCCAAACTCTGCGAACCCGGCGTCGTTCGTTCGCCCGATGGAAAACAAATCGCGGTGTTGCTGCGTGAGAACAGCCGGAAGTACAACTCCTTTGTCGTGTTCTCCGACGACGAAGGACTGACGTGGACGGAACCGAAGGAACTCCCCGCCGCGCTGACCGGCGACCGCCACACGGCGAAGTATGCGCCCGACGGCAGACTTTTTATCAGCTTCCGCGACACCACCCACGTCAGTCCCACCAAGGGCGACTGGGTCGGCTGGGTGGGTCACTACGAGGACATCGTCAAGGGCACCGAGGGCCAGTATCGTGTCCGCATCATGGACAACACCAAAGGCGCCGACTGCACCTATCCTGGCGTTGAAGTGTTGCCGGACGGCACCTTCGTCACCACCACCTACGGACACTGGACCGAAGCAGAAGAGCCCTACATCGTCAGCGTGCGTTTCAAGCTCGACGAACTGGACAGTCTAGCTACGGACGGGAAATGACCACCCGGTAGAAGCACGCTCCGCTCGGGGGTGAGGGATCGCTGAGAGTGACGGTGCGATCGGTGGTGAGGGGGCCGTCGGACGAGACGTTTTGCCAGCCGGGGCCACCGGTGAGCACGGTGCGACGCTGGAGCTGATAGTGGCGGCCGCTATACCCGGCCACAGTGATTTGGAAGGGGCCCGAGGTTCCGGCGGCTTTGGCGGTGGTGGCGATGGCGGGCCGGTCTCCGGGACTGCTGATCGAGGTGCCGGCAATGTACTCGTCGAGGTTGCTGACGCCGTCGGAGTCGAGATCGAGCGTGGCATCGGCGGCAGAGAGCCGGTTGAGGCCGGAAGCGTGCTCGACTTCGTCGGGGAGACCATCGTTGTCCGAGTCGGGGTCGGCATAGTTGGGGATGAAATCGCCGTCGGGATCGGTGTCGCCCTCGAAGTCGTCAGAGAGGGTGTCCTCGTCGAAGTCACCGGTGGAGGCGCGAATGAAGTCGATGGAAACGGTGGCTCCGGTGACCGTGATGGGGTCATAGCGGAGGTCGGTGATGCGGCCGTTCCAATCGGCGTCAGTGCCGACTGGAAAGCGCCGGTAGCGGGGGCTGGTGGAGGCGCTGATAGGCTGGTTCAAGCTCCGCGCCACATTGAACCCCGAGTCGTCGCTCCGCCGCCAGAAGAGCTGCATGGCACCGCCAGCGGTTGTCTGGGTGCGGACGATGAAACTGGTGATGGGGGCGGCAGCGAACGAAAAGCCGGATTTGAGAATCTGCGGATCGCCGCCGTCGGAGGTGCCTTGGTAGATGCCGCCGGTGATGGAGGTATCGATGAATTGGGTGTTGGGTGACCAGCCTTCGGGATCGGCGGTGGTGGCGAAGTCGAAGAGCGGGACGCCGTCACTGCGATCTCGCCCGGCGGCGATCTCGCCGGTGTCGGAGGTGCCATCGCCGTCGATGTCGCGATCGGTGAAGTTGGGTAGCGTGTCGTCGTCGAGATCGGCATCGCCTTCGGCAGCGTCGGAGAGGGTGTCGTTGTCGAAGTCACCGTCGGTGATGGCGATCCAGTCGATGGAGAAGGTCTCATTGGCAGCCAAAGCTCCATTGAGGGGATCGACGCGAATGCGGGTGATCGTTTTGCCCGCCCAGTCAGCGTGGGTACCCACCGAGAAAATGAGCGTCTGG
>CAXBNA010000291.1:0-6660 GCA_963976915.1 uncultured Verrucomicrobiales bacterium | reverse complement strand
ACCGCCGTGGCCAAACGCGCCTTCAACACCTACCTCTGGGGCATCAAGCGCGAGGAGCTCCATGCACTCGCTCGCGAGTTCGCCGATGCCTGTGTCACCACCTGGGTCTATCCCGAGCTCCGGGCCGAGATTCTCCGCCACTCGCACCAAGGCCGCCGCCTCGTTCTCAACACCGCCAGCCCAGACTTCTACGCGCGCGAGATCGCACGGGCGCTGGAGTTTGACCACTGCATCGCCACCCCTTTCGTGATCGGCAAGCGCTTCCCCTTCCTTCCCCGCATCGACGGCGACAACAACAAGCGTGAGGCCAAGATCAAACGCATGACCGAGGCCATTCCCGGTCTGGCATCGCTTTCCGAGTCGGATCGCGAGCACACATGGTCCTACAGCGACAGCCCCGCCGACATTCCCCTGCTCGACTTCGCAGGACAGCGCATGCTCGTGCATCCCGGCGGCGAATTGAAGCGCCGCTACAAGGACGACATCTTCACCATGATCCTCCGCCCCTGGCGCCCCTACGCGACCAAAGCCGGAGACCTCTTCCGCAGCCTCCTCCAAATCATCGGCTGCTACCGCGACTCGGGTCCGTGCAGGTGAAGCAAAGGCTCAATCCTCCCCTTCATCCCCACCCTTGCCTCCGACCACGATGCCTCGCTTCGAGGTGGCCACAAAATCGGTGAAGTGCTTGAGTTCGGCACTTGGCTGCGGATGCTCCGCCCGCAGGGCCTCCACCGCTTGGGCGTTGTTCAACCCCTCGCGATAGACTTTCCGATAGGCGTTCCGCAGGTCGCGAATTTGATCCTTGGCAAATCCCGCCCGCTTCAACCCCACGATGTTCAGACCCCGAGCTCTGGCCGGATTGCCATCCGCCGTGCAAAAAGGAGGGATGTCCTGAACCACCTTCGCGCAGCCACCGATGATGCTGCGTTGGCCGATGCGGCAGAACTGATGGATGGCACTGAGACCTCCAAGAATGGCGTGATCTTCGACCGTCACGTGCCCGGCCAGCGTTCCGTTGTTGGAAAAAATCACGTGGCTGCCCACCACGCAATCATGCGCGATGTGGCAGTACGACAGGAAGTGATTGTGGCTGCCGATGACGGTTTTGTCCCCCGGCGCGGTGGCGCGATGAACCGTGCAAAATTCTCGAAACGTGTTGTTCTCTCCGACCTCCAAGGCCGTCGGTTCGCCCGAGTATTTGAGATCCTGCGTTTGTTGGCCAATTGAGCCATAGGCAAAGAATTTGTTCTTTGGCCCGAACTTGCTCGGACCCAGGATCGTGACGTGATGTTGCAGCCAACAGCCGTCCCCAAGCTCCACATCCGCACCGATGATGCAGTAAGGCCCGATGGTGACGTCCGCACCAATCTTGGCGGAGGGATCGATGATCGCCGTGGGATGGATCTCGGTGGGCATGCGAAGGAGTTGGCGAATCTGTCTGGGATCGGGTCCAAAAAACGGTTCAAACGTCCACGACGTTGAACATCAGGTCGGCTTCGGAAACGATTTTTCCGTTCACGTAGCAACGGCCCACGGCCATCGCGATCGAGCGCTTGGACTTGGTCATCTCCGCCTCAATGACGAGCGTGTCACCCGGAAGGACCGGCTTGCGCCACTTCACGTTGTTGGAGCTGAGGAAGTATCCGATTTTCCCTTGATGCTCCGGCATCCGCATGGTCAGGACGCTCGCGACTTGAGCCATGGCTTCCAACTGCAGCACACCCGGCATGATTGGGTGATTCGGGAAGTGCCCCTGAAAATAGGGCTCGTTCATCGACACGTTCTTGATGCCACGACACTTGTTGTCCCCTTCAAATCCGATGATGCGATCCACCATGAGGAACGGGTACCGATGCGGCAGCACGTTCATGATTTCCTTCACGTCCATCACCGCTTCACCGTGAGGAATGTTCACCGGCGGCACCATGGAGCGCATGTCGGTGTACTGCTTCACAATCGAGCGAGCCAATTCTGTGTTGGGTCCGTGCCCGGGACGGATCGCAATGACGTGTCCCAGAATGCGCTTCCCGGACAGCATGAGATCGCCCACGATGTCGAGGATCTTGTGCCGGACGAACTCGTCGGAAAACCGAAGTGGCTGTTTGGAAAGCAGCGTTTCCCCGCGGATCACGACAGCGGCCTCCAAGGTGCCGCCTTTGATCAGACCTTTTTCGAGGAGTGGTGCGATGTCCTCGTAGAACACGAAGGTCCGCGCGGGTGCGATTTCTTTTTCGTACACCTCTGGAGTGATCTCCAGGGACTGGAATTGAGTGAACCGGCCTTCGGGCCCAACATTGGTGCAGGAAATGCGGAACTTCTTGTCGGGGACGATGGTCAGGATCGATCCGTCGCGGGTCTCTTGATAAATCGGCTCACGAACCTCGAACACTTTCCGCGCCTCTTTCTGTTCGACGAGTCCGGCCTGCTTGATCAGCTCGACGTAGGGGAGAGCACTGCCATCCACGATGGGCGGCTCATTGGCATCCATCTCAATGATCGCATTGTCGACACCCATTCCCGTCAGCGCCGAGAGCACATGCTCCACGGTGTGCACATTCACACCGCCCTCCGCAATGGTGGTCGCACGCTCGACTTTCTGCACTTTTTCGACCAGAGCCGGGATGAACGGCTTGTCCTCCAGGTCAATCCGCCGGAATTTGAATCCGAAGTTTTCGGGTGCGGGCTGGAGAGTCAGAGTGACTTTTTCCCCCGTGTGAAGGGAGGTACCAGCAAGGGTGGCCGGTTTGGCAAGGGTGTACTGGCGGTCGGAAGAGGGCATACGTGTCTGGGCAGAAAGCTCGTTCTAGCCGTGCGCGATGATGGGGTCAAAGGGAAATCTGAGGGTTCTATTCGTGAAAAGACCGTCGAAGAGGTGATTTCCGTGCTGGACGGTTTGAGTGCTTTGACTTTAGATTGCCTGCTCCCCTCATGCGTTTGTTGTCAAAAATTCTCTGGATGCTGGCTTTCCTGGCCGCGACCTTCTGCTGGATGGTGCTCTTTGAGCACGGCTTCTCCATGCAGGGATTCAGCAAAGGCGTGCGGGAGGAATGGCATTCTCTGGTGTCCCTCGTCAGCGGGGACGCCACTGAGACTCCAGCGCCAGAACCCAAGGCCAAGTAACGCTTCAACCCAAATCCTGCCACTACCGTGAATCAAACTGCATCAGATCGGATCGCCATCGCCACCGAAAGCGACCTGCCACCCGCACAACTCAATCTCTGGAAGAAGGCAATGCTGTCTGCGGAACAGAAGAACTGGGAGTACGTGGTCAATCTCGTCCTTCCGATCGTCAAGGCCGTGCCCAACTTCATGGATGGACGGATGATTCTGCGAACCGCCGAAGCCGAGAAGGCAGCCAGCGGCGGCAAGAAACTCAGCCTCGGCTTCGGCGGCGGCGGGCTTTTTAAAGGCAGTTCAAAGAAAGACCCTTGGGAGCAGATCGCCGACTTGGAAGAAAACGTCTTTCAAAAGGATCCCTTCAACTCCAGTGCCAACCAACACCTCTATGACCTGGCGCTGAAGCTTCACTTCCCCGAGTTGGGGGCCCTCGCACTCGAAACCATCCGCCGCGGCAACCCGGACAACACCAAGAACCTTCACAAGCTGGCCCAGCACTACATGGCCTATGAAGAGCCGGAAAAAGCTGGGGAGACCTACGCCGCGATCCTCAAGGTCAACCCTCAGGACATGGAAGCCCGGAAGGGCGAACAGCACGCCGCAGCCCGGACCTCCATCCTCCGCCAGGGATGGGGTGGTGATTTCCGAGACAGCATGAAGGACCAGGGCGAAGCCGCCAAGCTGGAACTCCTCAACAAGCAGGGGATGACCAAGGAGCAGATGGAGTCCTTCCTTGCCGACACCATCGAGCAATACAATCAGGATCAAACCAACATCACGGTCGTCAAACGCATGGCCGACCTCTACGAGCGTTTGAACGATTTGGAGAATGCGCAGACATTTTACGCTTACGCACTCACCCTGAATCCTGCGGACGTCTCGATGCAGCGCAAGGTCGACCAATTGCGCGACAAGGTTCAGGAGAAAGAACTCCAGCAGATGGAGACGGAAATTTCTCAGAATCCAGACGCCCCGGACGCCGAAGAAAAGCGGGCACGAATCGCAGAAATCCGCTTGGAGCGCGCCAAGGTGCTTGTGGGTGAAGCCAAGACACGCGTCGAACGCAATCCCACGGACAAGACGCTCCGGTTCGAACTCGGCCAAGCCTTCTTCAATGCCGGCATGTTCACCGAGGCCATTCCAGAGCTTCAGCAAGCCAAGTCCAACCCGCACATCCGGACCAAGGCCATGCTGATGCTGGGACGTTGCTTCGAGAAGAAGAACATGAACGATCTGGCCCAAAACGCCTTCGCCGATGCCGTTTCAGAGCTCGCCGTCATGGACAACATCAAGAAAGAACTTCTCTACGAACTGGCGCTCGTTCATGAGAAGATGGGGCAGGCCGAGGAATATCTGAATTCTCTCAAGGAAATCTACAACGCCGACTACGGTTACAAGGACGTCGCCACTCGGGTCGAGTCCTCGTATTCATAAGTGCCCTTGGATGCTGGCGGGAGGAATTCCAAATTCCCCCCCAACAATGTAACAGCCTTCGGAGTCGAATAGGTTCTAGCTTCGGATCGTCCGAAGCCAGAACCGATTGAACGCATCGCCATGGAAACGCCCCCCAATCCTTCATCTCCCACCGCACCCACTTCACCGGCCGTACCCGCGACGAACATCGCAAGCTCTGATGCTCCAAAAACACGGTCGGGAGGGCGCACCGTCCTCATCGTTCTGGGAATCCTCCTTCTCTGCTGCGGTCTGACTGCTGCCGCCACCGCGTGGTGGGTCAAGCGCAACGTCTACGCCTCGCCGATGAAACCCGTCAGCCTGTCGGTGGCGGAGGAAGCCCAGTTCCAAGAGAAAATCTCCGTTCTTGAAAACGGCTCGACCGAACTCAGCACCGCCACATCACCCGAGACGGACAAACGGACGCTCGTCGTGACGCAGAAGGAAGTGAATGCCTATCTCGCCAAGCAGGGTCTGGGGGAGACCGTGAAAGTGGACCTCAAAAAGGACGCCGTGTCGCTCAACACGTTGATCCCAGTCGATGAAGGATTTCCCCTGCTGGGCGGGACCACCCTCCGAATTCAAGTCTCCTTGGCGGCGGCCATGGACGGCAATCAAAAACCCACGCTCCAAGTCCAGGATGTCAGTCTCGGCGGAGTCCCCCTCCCCAACGCATGGCTGGGCGACATCAAGGGCATCAACCTTGTCACGTCCGACATCAACGCCAATCCAACGCTCAAGCGCTTCTTCGACGGCATCAGGGACATGCGTCTGGAAAACGGCTCCCTGCGGGTCGTGCTCAACGAGTAGCCCCGGCCAAGGAAGCTCTCGACCTTTCCATTTCTCCGCTCACCTCCGCCGCTTCGATTTCGTTTTCGAAGCGGCGTTTCTTTGGGCCGCATCCCAGCCCAATAAAGCCCACTTCTTCATCGCCATCGGAGAGTTCAATGCGGATTCCGGAACGTGGTGGTACGACATCACTCCGACCTTTCCGTTCTTCATTTCAAACCGAAACGGGGCCAGCCCCGCCTCATCAAAGGTCGGCTTCGTCAGTTCATCGACCTTCAAATACAACTCGTCGGCGGCGACGAGACCAAACATCAGCCCATCGCGGTAAATCCCATACCCTCCAAACATCCGCCTTGCCGACACCTCACCAAACCCGGACAACAAATCCAAGAGGTGTTCGACGAATGGCGACGGTGGACGAGGCATCGATGCAGTCGAATGAAAAAGGCTCCTGCCCGCACGATGCTCAATACCGCCCACCCCGAGGCCCGGTCATCCACTTCCAAGCACTCTCGATGTGACTCCGCGGCTCCTTATTGACGGCCTCCCACCCCAACACTTCCTTTGCCTTCGCCGGGTCGCAGATCAACTCCGCCGGATCTCCCGCGCGGCGCTCGCCATACTCCACCGGGATCGTTTTTCCCGTCCCCTCTTCCGCCGTGGCGATGATCTCCTTCACGGAGAATCCCCGCCCCGTCCCCAGATTGACGGCCGTCGTTTCTCCGTCGCCACGCAGGTACTCCAACGCCAGCGCATGAGCCGAGGCGAGGTCGTTCACATGAATGTAATCCCGGATGCAAGTTCCGTCCGGCGTCGGGTAATCCGTGCCAAACACCGTCATCTTCCCGATCTCTCCCTTCGCCGCCATCAGCACACGCGGGATCAAATGGGTCTCTGGATCGTGATCCTCGCCGATCTGGCCCTCGGGATCGCATCCGCTCGCGTTGAAGTAGCGCAGGAACACGCTCTTCAGTCCCCAGGCCCGCTCGCAGTCTTTCAGCACCCGCTCCAGCATCCACTTGCTTGCGCCATAGGGATTCACCGGTGCCTGCGGATGCGACTCGTCGATCGGCACCTTGACCGGATCGCCATACGTCGCGCAGGTGGATGAAAAAATGAACCGCCGGCAGCCGAACTTCGACATCGTCTCCAGCAACGTCAACGGAGCCGCCAAGTTGTTCCGATAGTATTTCAGCGGGTCGGTCACTGACTCCCCCACATAGGCAAACGCCGCAAAATGCAGCACCGCTTCCGGCCGATGCTCCGAGAAGATGCGTTCCACCACGCTTGCGTCCGACATTT
>CAXBNA010000290.1:0-6665 GCA_963976915.1 uncultured Verrucomicrobiales bacterium | reverse complement strand
GGATGGTTCTGCACCACGGCTTCGGCAATGTGCTGCAGCAGCGTGGTCTTGCCCGCACGCGGAGGTGCCACAATCAATCCCCGCTGCCCGCGTCCAATCGGCGTCACCATGTCGATCACCCGAGTCGTCACGCGGCCCGGAGTCGTCTCCATCTGAAGACGCTTGTTCGGATTCACCGCCTTGAGTTCTTCAAAGAGAGGTACATTGCGGATCTCCTCGGGTGGACGTCCGTTCACATGCTTCACCGTCGTCACAATCGGACCCCGTTGGCCCTTGCACTGTTCGCCTTCGATCCGCATGCCTTCACGCAGGCCATACTGGCGAATCGTATCGGCCGGCACATAAGCATCCTGTGGATGCTGGGCATAGCGAAGCTCGCGGCGACGCAGATACCCAAATCCCTTGGCCGAGACTTCCAGAACACCATCGGAGGGCTCAGGGGGACCCAACGGCACTTCTGGAGGTGGCTCACGATCTTCGGAGCCCGACTCGTCTCCACCTGGTTTGGGTCCGAATTCACGGCGCCGGTCGCGCTTGCGATCCTTCCACCGTTTGCGCCGGTTCCGATTCCGGGTCGCAAAATCACCCTCGCCATCACGGCTCCGCTGATCTCCGTCCCGGTCTCCGCGACGATCGCGGTCTCGATCTTGATCACGATCCCGGGGCTCGTCCGATCCGCGTCGATCCGACTCCCGGTTTCCCTGCGTGCCTGCATCGGCCCGATCTGGACCTTCCGAGGAGCGGTGGCGGTCACGGGACTCCTGGGATCGACCCTCGCCACGCTCCGGTCGGTCCGACGACCGGGAATCATCCCGGTGACGCCGCTCGCGTGGAGCATCGGAGCGTTCGCGTTGGGAGCCTCGCCGGTCGTCCCTGCGATCTTCTCGATCCGAGCGCCCCTCAGGGACATCCCTCGATTCTTTTTGAGCCGGCTTCTCGGCAGCACGATCCTCGGACACAGGGGCCTTTTCGCGAGGCTCAGGCATTGAGGGCGGCGCTTCCGCTGCTGCGGGCTTGGCTACCTTCTTCGTCGCACGCTTGGCAGCTCTCTTCTTGGGAGCCTCCACACTCGCAGCGATCTCAGGAGCCGGTGGAAAAAGCTCGTCACCCGCAGGTGCCTTCTTCGCGGCGACCTTCCGCGTTGCTGCCTTCTTGGCGGGAGCCTTCTTTGCCACGCTTGCCTTTCCGCTGGACGCTTCAGCCTCGCTCGATTTCGGCGCCGCTTTTTTGGTCGTTGATGCACGTTTTTTGGCCGGTGCCTTTTTGGCAGCAGTCTTGCGGGCCTTGGGAGGAGAGCCGGTGTCCATGCTCAATTCAGCCTGCTCGTTGGGTTGTTCACTCATGGTTGGGTCTAAAATGGGTCGGTAAAAAGGTTGGCCAATCAGGCGGTCATCGCGGCAAGTTCGTCGGCGATGTCATCGGAGATCTCAAAATTCGCGTAGACGTTCTGGGTGTCGTCGTAGTCATCCAGCGCTTCGTAGAGCTTCAGCAATCGCACCCCGGCCTCGACGTCGGTGATCGTCACGGTCGTTGCCGGATGATAGATCAGTTTTTGGGAGTTTGGCTCGTGGCCCTTGTCCCGAAGCGCGGAGCCCACGGGGAAAAGCTGTCCCATGTCGGTGTAGTAGATCCACTCGTCACCGCCATCCAGCACGTCCTCCGCGCCTGCGTCCATGGCCAGCTCGGTGGCCGCCTCCTCATCGATCCCGCCACGGGGAATCCTCACTTCACCCCGGCGGCTGAACAGATAGGCCACGCTTCCTGCATCGGCAAAGGTGCCCTCGTTTTTGGAAAACAGGGTCCGCATGTCCTGCGCCGAGCGGTTCCGGTTGTCGGTCACCACCTCCACCAGCATGGCCACGCCACCCGGCCCGTAGCCCTCGTAAACGATCTCGACGAGCTCGGCTCCCTCGAGTTCCCCGGTGCCCTTTTTCACCGCGCGATCGATTTTGTCATTCGGCATGTTCTGCGCCCGCGCCGCAATGATGGCCGCGCGAAGGCGCGCATTGAGGTCAGAGTTCCCACCCCCCTCTTTCGCTGCGAGGGTGATTTCCTTGGAGTGTTTGCTGAAGACCTTGCCGCGGCGGACGTCCACCACTGCCTTGATATGCTTCACCTTGGACCATTTGTTATGTCCAGCCATGTTGAGTCACAAAATAGGAACGATCAGATCTTGTCTTGGTATGGGCGCACCTTCGTCCAAGACGGAAGGCGCATCCCTGTTGGGGGAATACTGGGGGTCATCGCGCACGATTGAGCAGCGGCCTCGCTGCGGTGCTGCATGTCAGTCCATACCGGGATACCACCCGAGAAGGGTTGTTTCAGCGGCATCGCGCGGCAGAAACGGAAGGTTGGCGGATTGACAGCAGCGCCAGGGTGTTTGCCTGATTGGGACAACCAGGAACAAGATGACTGTGACGGTTTGCGATGCGGGTTGCAACCCGTTTTTTCATTGAAAACAGGGCTTGCAAACGCCCGTCAGCGCTCCCTCGGAGTCGGCGCATTCATGAACTTCCGCACCTCGCCCATGAGGCTCTCTCCACCCATGGCTTCGGGCGCACCTTTGACGCCGTCGAACCACGACTGCGTGCTCGGAGCCTGCTTCGCGGCAATCTCCACCAGCGTCTCCATCCGAATCGGCACCGGCTGCCCCTGACGAATCGTTTGCGCCAAAGCCAACTCCGCCGCCCGATCAAACACACCCCGCAGATCGGCTCCTGAAAATCCCGCCGTCACCCGCGCCAGCTCCGCCACATCGAGACGCGACACCGGTTTGTCACGCGCCAGCAGCTCAATGACACGCATCCGCGCCGTGTGATCCGGTGGCGGGACAAAGATCGCCTGATCAAAACGCCCCGGACGACGGAAAGCCGGATCCAGAGCCCAGGGCTGATTCGTCGCGCCGATCACCAGCACCCGCTGGTTCTCTCCGCGAATGCCATCCATCTCGTGAAGGAACTGGTTCACCACGTTGCGGAGATGCCCCTCCCTCACCTGCCGCCGATCCAGCGCCAGCGAGTCGAGGTCGTCAAACACCAGCACGCAGGGAGCGTTGGAACGCGCCATCTCGAAGGCCTGATGAAGGTTGCGCTCCGAACTCCCAAAGTAGGGATCAAAGATCTCGTGCAGTCCCACGGACAAGTAGTTGCACGACGCCTCGCCCGCCACCGCCCGCAGCATGTGCGTCTTGCCACACCCTGGAGGTCCGTAGAGCAGGATGCCGCCACCGGCCCGGCGCCCGTACGCCTTGTAAAGATCCGGGTATTGCAGCGGATAAAGAATCTTCAGCCGAATCTCCTCCTTCACATCCTCCATGCCGCCCACATCGGAAAAGCGCACCAGGGAGCGATCCGCATCCCCGGGAAGCAGGAAGGTCTCCGGCGACCACGCATAAGGCGGCTCATCGTCAAAATCGTCGTACTCCTCGGCGGTGAACTCCGCATCACTTCCCGACTCAAACGGGGCGGACTCGCCCATCGCCGGAGATTGAAAACTCTTCCTCGCCTCGCGCACCGATCGCCCAAGATCGCTCTCCAGCGCCGGGTCGGACAGGCCGGGATCGATTTGGACCGCACGATCAAAGTGCTCCACCGCACGGTCGCGATCTCCCTCACTCAGATACACATGACTCAGCAGTTGATGCGCCGCCGCACAGCGCGGATCCTTTTGCAGCACACGCTCCGCACGCACCGCCGCCGATGAGGCATCTCCCTGAAGCATCAGGACCCTGGCCAGACCGAGGTGCGCATCCACCCGCTCAGGATCCAGCGCCAGCGCCTTCTCAAAGGCCTCCTTCGCATCCTCAATCTGCAGGTCCTCCACCGAGGCCCGTCCCAGGAGCAGCCACAGCGCCACGCTCTCAGGATTGTCTCGAAGGGCTTCGCGAATGGCAGAAAGGGATGACATGGGCACGGGTAGAGTGGGACAGACAGTCAAAAGCGCCGCCCGTTCGAACTTAAGAGGCTCAAGCCTCCAGTTCCAAGAAGTTTTTCAACAACCGACGCCCCTCCAGCGTCAGGATCGACTCCGGGTGAAACTGCACGCCATGGATGGGCAGCTCCTTGTGCCGCAGCCCCATGATCTCCGACGCATCGTCCCCCGCTTCCGCCGTGATCTCCAGGCAGTCCGGCAGCGTCTCCCGCTTCACGATCAGGGAGTGGTACCGCGTCGCTTCAAACGGATCCGGCAGCCCCTTGAACACCGAGGCCCCCGTGTGATGAATCATCGAGGTCTTCCCGTGCATCAGCCGCCCGGCCCGGATCACCTCCCCGCCAAACACATGCCCAATGCACTGGTGCCCCAGGCACACGCCCAAGATCGGCGTCGTCTCGCCAAAGGTCCGGATCACGTCGCAACTGATCCCCGCCTCCTTCGGCGTGCAGGGCCCTGGAGACACGCAAATGTGATCCGGCTTCATCGCGCGGATCTCCTCCAGCGTCACCTGATCATTCCGCCGGATCTCCATCGTCGCCCCCATCTCGCCGAAGTACTGCACGAGGTTGTAGGTAAAGCTGTCGTAGTTGTCGATGATGAGGAGCATGGTCGGCCGCAGGTCAGATCCCACTTCGCCCCGCCGCCCCCCGAATTCAAGTGCGTGCTTCACCCAACTCGCCGTCCCCGGCCCTCCGTCATCGCCGCAAAGCCCCCAAGGAGGCAGGTGCCACTCGCTACGTTCCCTCATCATTTACAAGGGCTTCGCCGTGGGTGTCGCAGCCGCCCTAAGGACCCAGTTCCCAAGCCTTCCCACTCCCTTCGATTCATTCGCGGACCCTCACGACCCTTCGCAACCATTCGCGTCCAAAAGCAAAGCCCCAGGTTTGCTCTCGCTTCGTCGCTCCGCCCACCAGATCCCGACCCGGCGGTTGGAAACCGCCGCTCCTTGATCTGCCCTCGCTTCGCTCACGCTGTCTCGCGGCGCTCGGCTCCCCCTCTCATCGTCTGATTGTCTCTGCGCTTTTGCAGCTCTGCGTCTCCGCAGCTCTGCGCAAGCCCCCTCCTCCGCATTCCCCGCCTCACTTCTGCATCAACCGCAGCAGCTCCCCCGCGCAGGCCTCGGCGAAGGCGGGGTCATTGATGGCGCAGTCCATCTCGAGGACAGGGATCTCGGGGTTGAGGTGGGTCTTGATGGCTTCAAAGAGGGCCTTGTCTGCGGCGGGGTCGTGAAAGGGCTGCCCCTCGGCGCTGATGATGCTGATGGCTTTTGTCGGCAGGAGGACGGACACGGGGCCGGTGTAGGCATTGACTTTCTCGGCGAGGATTCGGCCCAGTTCGGCGCATTCCTCGGCGTTCGTTCGCATCAGGG
Source organism: uncultured Verrucomicrobiales bacterium (assembly GCA_963976915.1). GTDB lineage: Bacteria > Verrucomicrobiota > Verrucomicrobiia > Verrucomicrobiales > Verrucomicrobiaceae > CAXBNA01. The sequence goes on along the minus strand of CAXBNA010000290.1, from coordinate 1,363 downwards.
TGACCTGTGGATTGTGCTGGTAAAAGGTGCGGCCCTCAAACTTGGTGGGCACGGTCGCAGGCTCACCGAAATTGACCATGTCGAGACAGCCGGGTGTCACGATCGTTGGCGCACCGACTTTCCCGGCGGCTTCCAGCCGTGTCGGGCCGGAGCCGAGGACGCCGCCCACGAACTCATCCGCCCACTCAGTCGTCGTCACATCCAGCACCCCGGCGATGAGGCCAGACTCGATCAGAGATTCCATGATGCGCCCGCCGGTTCCGGTCGAGTGAAACACCAGCACCTCGAAGCCCGCCGCTTCGAGCTGGGCCTTTGCCAGATTCACGCAGTCCGTGGTGTTTCCAAACATCGACGCCGCGATCAGAGGCCGATCCTCCCCAGCCTGGGGCTGGCTTTCCACCATCCCGCAGATGGCCCCCGCCGCACGCGTCAAGAGCAGGCGCGAGATGCGATTGATCCCGGACACATCGACGATGCTGGGAAACATCACGATGTCCTTGGTGCCGACATACGGGGCCACGTTCCCGGCCGCCAGCGTGGAAAGCATCAGCTTGGGGAAGCCCAGCGGGAGGGCCCGCATCGCGGCGGTTCCGATGGCCGTTCCGCCGCCACCGCCGAGGGAGATCACGCCGTCAATCCGGCCCGCATCCACCAAGGAAGCCAGTAGCACCCCCGAAGCCCCCGCCATGGCGGTCACGGCCTCTCCCCGGTCCTGTTTGGCAACGATCGCCGCCAAGTCCACCCCGCCGGCTTCAGCCACCGCCTCCCGGGAGATATCCGGCTGGATCGACGGCGGCGCGCCGGTGCCCGTGTCGATCAAAATCACGTCGTGCCCGCGCTGGCGGATCTGATCCGCCACAAATCCGTGCTCCTGCCCTTTCGTGTCCAGTGTTCCGAGAACTGCAATGGTTGCCATGCTCACGTTCTAGCCATTTCACGCCCCCAACGTCAAGAACCACCAGACCACCAACGTCCCTCAGAAATCCACATTTCACTCGGAAAGCTCCAGGGTCCCTCCTCCCGATGAAAGGCTGCACCGGCACCCGGAAGCCCCCTTCCGTTTCCAGAAGAGGGCCTCAAGGAAGAGCCGGACTGAAGACGGACTATGCCGACTTTTTGGTGGCCTTCGGCTTCGCCGCAGCGGCTTTCTTGGCAGGTGCCTTCTTGGCCTTGGGCTTCGCGGGAGCAGCGGCCTTTTTGGCCGGGGCCTTGGCTTTCTTCACGGCGGGTGCCTTTGCCTTGGAAGCGCAATCGGCAATCCACGTCTGCACATGGACCCAGTCATCCTGACCGTCGTTGCGGAGGTAGTCCGCGTTGCAGAGAATGCCGCGCTTTTCGAAGTCGAGGATTTCAGTGAGCGTGA
>CAXBNA010000289.1:0-6675 GCA_963976915.1 uncultured Verrucomicrobiales bacterium | reverse complement strand
CGTGAGAACTCGGCCTTCGGCTGGACCATCGTGAATGACGGGGTCATGGGTGGTCTGTCGCAGGGGAAGCTCGATTTCACCGATGCGGGGACGATGAAATTCTCGGGGAATCTTTCGCTGGAGAACAACGGCGGCTTCTCGAGTCTCCGCAGCCAAGATGTCGAGCTCGATCTGAGCGACGATCTTGGGTTGCTGATGCTGGCGAAGGGCGATGGCCGCACCTATCAAGCGCGTCTCTCCACCGACGAACGCTACCGTGGCGGAGAGGTGGCTTTCTCGGCCGAGTTCAAGACGACGAAGGGAAAGTGGCAGCAGGTGAAGATTCCGTTTTCTGATTTCAAGGGGGGATGGAGAGGCCGCGAGTTGCCGGATCGGGTTTTCGATCCGGCGAAGATTCAGCGTGTGGGCATTCTGCTGGGCGACAAGAAACCGGGACCGTTTGAATTGGAGATCGACTGGATCCGAACCTACGGCAAGGGTCAGGGAAGGTAGCTACCTTGCTCAATTCACCACATTGCGCAGCGGCTCTCCGCGCAGGGCACGGAAGACCTCCTGAGCGCCCTTGGTGCGGAATTCCTCGGCCCCTTCTTCACAGTGAAAGGCGGCGTGCGGATTGAGGAGGAGTCGGTCGTGAGCGGGATGATCCGGGTTTTTCCAAGCGGCGATGACGGAGGAATCCGCGGGTGGAGGTTCCTGCTCCAGGACGTCGATGCCCGCTCCAGCAAGTTGGCCAGAGGCGAGGGCGTCGATGGCGGCTGCGGTGTCGAGCACGCCTCCTCGGGACGTGTTGACGACGAAGGAGCCCTTTGGCATTTGGGCGATCTCCTCGGCCGCGATCATGCCGCGGGTCTCATTGGTGAGTGGGCAATGGAGGCTGACGATGAAGGACTGGGCGAGCAGGCTGCCGAGCGAGTCGGCGCGGCGAACCCCGAGCGCTTTTTCCACGCCATCGGGAAGATAGGGATCATAAAACACGACGTCGAATCCGAAGGCCTTGGCCCGCAAGGCGGCGGCGGTGCCGATGCGGCCGCAGCCGATGACGCCGAAGACGCGGCCCCGCAGTCGATGCAGAGGCTTGGCCTGATCGACAGTCCAATCGCCGAGTCCACGGCGCAGGCGACTGTTGAGAAAGTGCGTCCCGCGAGCGAGCGAGAGCGCCATCGTGAGGGCGGAGTCGGCCACCTCCTCGGTGCCGTAGTCGGGCACGTTGCAGACGGGGATGCCGCGCTCGCGTGCAGCGGCGATGTCGACCCCATCATAACCGACGCCGGGGCGGACGATCACTTGGCACTTCTGGAGGCGATCGATGCTGGCGCGGGTAAAGCGGAAGTAATGATAGACCATGACCGCGTCGGCATCCTCGATTTGGCCGATGAGATCTTCCTCACACATCGCGTTGAGGGCGGTGACTTCTGCGTGGCCGTCCAGCACCCGGCGCTCATGATCGAGCGGTTCGGCGATGAAGTCGGTGATGACGACTTTGGGAAGAGTGCTCATCGAAGTCAGTTCTTCGATTTGGCGGCCGCTTCTTCCCGCCGCTTGACGATGCCGTCGAGTTTCTCCTTCTCTGCAGCGAGGATCTCGGGCGCAATCTCGGCGGGAGTGACGGGGGTTTTGTCGAGGACGGCATCGCTGCCCAAAGCGCGCATCTGGACGTTGCGGAACCAGACCGGATCTCCGTGATCTTGGAAGCTCAGGTTGGCTCCCCGTGCGGCGAGATCGCCTCCACGCTTGGCCAGGAGGTCAACGTGGAAGGCAAATTTCGGATCGGCGTAGTCCATGTCGATGACCTTTTCTCCATTCAACCAGTGCTGAATGACGGAGCCTTTGCAGACGATGCGGCCAGAGTTCCATTCCCCCACCGGGCGGGTGGCGTCGTGGGAGGGCTGCATGCAGAAGTACAGGGAGGCCGCGCTGGTCCGGGGATTGTGACCGTCCTTGTGAACGGCGTTGTCGAGGATCTGGTACTCGTATTGTCCGGGTCGATAATAGACGCCGCTGTTGGTTCCTTTGGCGACTTTCCATTCAAACCGCAGTTCGAAGTCGTCGGGAATCGGTTGGGCCACATAGCTGATGCCGCCGCCCTTGGCCTTGCGGTGCATGGCGCCGTCTTCGAGGACCCAATTGCCGCTCTGTTTCCAGCCGTCGAAGCTGGAACCATCGAAGAGGGTCTCGAACCCTGCGTCGTCTTCAGCGGCACGGGTTTGAGCGGTGAGGGAGACCATGAGAAGTCCGAAGAGGGCGAAGAGAGGTTTCATGGGAGGAAGGATGAGGGATGGCGAAGTCGATGGGAATCCCGAAGTGTGGAGTTTTGAAGTGAGGTTTTGCGTCACCGCACCTTCCAGATCTTCACGTCGTCGATCCAGACGGTGTTTGGAATCAGGAAGCTGAACCAGCGCTTCATCGGATGGGCAAAGCCTTCCGAGCGATGCTGAGCGAGGAGGGTGCCGTCGATGCTGAGGCGCATTTCATCGCCTTCGGTCACGAGGACGAGCTCGTGCCATTCTGTGTCGGCCTGATACAGCACCGTGATTTGTTTGGTCTTCAGCGCGGCCTCCAACTCGGCCGGAAGTTTCTCCTTCTTGGCGGCTGCTTCCTCACGCTGCTTTTTGATGGCCAGGTTCATGACGCCGGTCTTGTAGTCACTCAGTGTGATGCTGCTGGCACTGATCGTGCCGTAGCAGAGGTGACCGGCGTGGATGCCTGTGGTTTCACGATCGACAAAGCCGAGTTTGACCGATTCGTTCTGGCTGAGGCCGGGGAAGCGAAAGCGAATCACCGCGCCCCCATCGGTGAACCCTGCCTCGTGATGGATGTGGGCGGAATGACGCGCGGCCTCGGAGGCGCTGGCCACTTTAAGGATGCCCTCATCGAGGTCCGCCATTTTGACGTTGGGCACACGGTTCGCCGTGGCGCTGTTCCACCCATTGCCGATGGCGGCGGCGAGGTTTCCATCCTCTTCACGCTCGAAGGCGTCGTGGAAAAGGAGGGCTCCGCGTTCCATCAGCCAAGCCTTGTCTCCGGTCGGCTGGGAGGGATCGGCGGCAGGCAGGTGGGCCAGGGGGACAAGGAGCAATGCCGAGAGTGCAGATTTCATGGGCATGTGGCGAAGGGCGTGACAGACGGCGGGCGCAGGAGGTGAGGTCACTTCGCCTTCGCGTGCCAGAGACTGACGTTTCTGAACTGCGCGCCTTCGCCTTTGGAAACCAAAGCGACGGTTCCCTTGCCGTCCTTGTAACGCTCATGGGTGGCTTCGACGACGTGGCCATCGACTTGAGCGCGGTAGTGGTCGCCGATGATCTCGATGGTGATGGTGTGCCATTTGTCGGGATCGATCTTGGCTTTGGTCTCCGCGAGTTTTTCGGACTTGGTAGTTTTGGCGATGCCGCTCATGCGGGTCACCCAGATGCCGTCGGGGCTGATGAAGGTGCGACCGAGGTGCAGGCTCGGCGGAACGTTGTCCCGGCAGGCAAAGGCGATCTGTGGGGAGTCTCCCAGGCGGAACTCGGCGGTGATGATGAGATCGGTGGCTTCAAATTTGTAGGTGCAGGAGGAGGGATGGTGGTTCTCTTCGAGTTCGTTGCCGTGCAGCGCACCCTCGGCCACCCACCACTCGCCAATGCCCGCCTGCCAGCCGTTGATCGCGCCCTTTTGGGTCTTGGGAGCGTCCTGATCGAAGGGGGTGGCGACGATGACTTCGGTGGGCTCGCTGATCTTGGTGGTCGGCGGGGTTTGCGCAAAGGCCGTGGTGGAAAGGAGGCCGAGAAGGGGGAGGAGGAGTTTCATGGTGGAGGGGAGGGTGGGTAAAAACGAAGCGGCTGCCAACGGGTTTTCAGTGGATCGCAAGCGGCAATGGATGGACTCACTGCTGTTCGAACTCCGCGCTCAAGCGGGCGGCGCGGTGGCGGGCGGTGGTGATTTCGTCGGCGGTCAGGGCGTTGCCCGGTTGGCTTCCGCCCATCAATCGTTGGAAGGGGGGCTTGCCCTTTTCGGGATGGGGAAGTCCGAGGATGTGACCCAGCTCATGCCCGAGGGTGCGGCTGAAGGACCCTTGACGAAACTCGCCGCGTTCGATGAGAAGGCATCGCTCCGGGGGCCGGATGCCTCGCGAGGGTTTGTCGGTCCATTGGCCGATGATGACCCGCTTTCGGCTCGGGGAGGCAACGCCCTGCGAGGTGCCGCCGAGGTAGGGAATCACGTAGATGTTCACGGCGTGGGGATCCGCGAGTTCGGATTTGAGGAGGCGTTGCAGTTTCTTGACGCGTTCTGGATCGGCCTTGCCCTGGCTGTCGCGGCTGGCCTGCGGGAGGAAGGCGACGGTTTCATCGCGGGTCTCGCTGTGAGTGGTCTCTGGGCTGACGCCCTTCAAGACCCACTCGATCTTTGCAGGGGACCAGATGCGGTTGAGCTCGGGCATGACGGTCTGCTCGATCATCTCGGCAGTGAGCCAGTTCGTCATGGTGACGCCCTTTTGGGCCATCTCCAGATCAGACACGAGATGAATCTGGATGGGAATGCGAAATCCCTCGGGCTCTGCGGCCGTGAGTGGAGGCAGGGCACAGACGGCGGCAAGGATCAGCAGCAGGGAGGGGGCATGGATTCGGCAAGCTCTCATCGAGGGGTTGAAGCTAGAACCTTTTTCACCGATCACCCAGCCCGTTCTTCCTTGTGCCTCTCCCGATTGAGCCAAAAAGGATGGAAGCCCAGCCGCCATCCGGCGTTTTCATGCCGATGCACTCGCCTCGTTTCACCCTTGCCATCGCCGCCATGCTCGGCGCGATGAGTGGGCGCGTGGACGGAGCCATCGACTCGGCGGTGGAGAGCTTTGTGTCCACCAACTGCCTGGAGTGTCATGACGGTGGCCTGCAGCGGGGCGATTTGGATCTGGAAGCCCTCCTCGAGGCGCCGATGGCGGATCATTTGAAAACCTGGGAGCACGCCCTGCTTCGCATGGACGCGCGTCAGATGCCGCCGCCCGATGAAGAGAATCGCCCCGATGAAGCGGCCTATGAGGCTGCGGTGGCGGCGCTGGCCGGGCATTTGGACGCGCTGGCGGCGGAGCATCCCGACCCGGGATCGCCAGACCGAATCCGCAGGCTGACGCGGGTGGAGTATCAGAACGCGATCCGCGATTTGCTCGACCTGCAGATTGATGTGACCGAGCTGCTGCCGAAGGACGAATCCAGCCACGGCTTTGACAACATCACGGTGGGCACTTTGTCGCCAACGCTGTTGAATCGCTATGTCTCCGCGGCACAAAAAATCAGCCGTTTGGCGCTCGGGCACTCGCCCGGATCGGCGGTGGCCCACATCGAGCGCCTGCCGCCGGACCGCAGTCAGGAGGATCACGTGGAGGGCCTGCCGCCTGGCACGCGGGGTGGCGCGCGCATTCCGTATGTGTTTCCGACCGATGGTCAATACGACATCGAAGTGCGGCTGACGCGGGATCGGAATGAGGAGGTGGAAGGGCTCACGAGGCCGCATGACATGGACGTGCTGCTGGATGGTGAACCGGTGGAGCGTTTCACGATCAAGCCCGCGAAAGGCAGGGATCACAGCCAGGTTGATGCGCACCTCAAGACCCGCGTGGCGGTGACGGCGGGGGCGCATGACGTCGTGGTGACTTTTCCCGCACAGCTCACTGCGCTGCTGGAGACGAAGCGGCTGCCCTACGATGCGAATTTCAATGCGCATCGCCATCCGCGTCGCTCACCCGCCGTGTATCAAATCTCGATTACCGGGCCCTACGATGCGGCAGCGGTGAGTGCGACCCCGAGCCGCCGTCGCGTGCTGGGCGATGCCGACCGGACTCAGGCCGGCGAGGCGGAGGCGCGCACGCTGCTGTCTCAGCTGATGCGGCGTGCCTATCGACGAACGGTGAGCGCGGAGGAGCTTGCGGGGCCGATGGAGTTCTACCGTGAGGCAGCGGTGGACGGCGGATTTGAGGCCGGGATGGAGTCGGCGCTGGCGTCGGTCTTGGTGAGTCCGCGATTCCTTTTCCGCATCGAAAAAGATCCCGCCGATCTGGCATCGGGCGCGGTGTATCCGCTCGACGATTTCGCGCTGGCATCGCGGCTTTCGTTTTTCCTGTGGAGCAGCCTCCCGGATGACGAGCTTCTGAACTTGGCGGAAAAGGGGGAGCTTTCCGATCCGCAGACGCTCGAAGCCCAGACGCGCCGACTCCTGGCCGATCCACGCTCGGCCAGTCTGGTGTCAAACTTCGCCGGGCAGTGGCTGCATTTGCGGAATCTCGATTCGCTCGCGCCCGATCTGCGAATGTTCCCGGACTTTGACGACAACCTGCGTTTGGCGATGCGGCGGGAGACGGAGCTCTTCGTGGAAAGCATCCTGCGGGAGGATCGCAGCATCTTTGATCTGCTCAGCGCGGACTACAGCTTCCTCAATGAGCGGCTGGCCAAGCACTACGGCATCCCCGGGATTCGCGGCAGTCGCTTCCGTCGCGTCGAGTTCCCGCCAGAGGCACACCGGGGTGGCTTGCTGCGGCAGGCGAGCATCCTCAGCGTCACGTCGTATGCGAACCGCACCTCTCCTGTGATTCGGGGAAACTGGCTGTTGGAAAACGTGCTCGGCACCCCGACGCCACCGCCACCGCCAAACATCCCGGCCCTCGACGACACCATCGTTTCCGCCAGTCTGCCGATGCGGGAGCGGCTC
>CAXBNA010000288.1:0-6721 GCA_963976915.1 uncultured Verrucomicrobiales bacterium | reverse complement strand
TCATGGGTTTGGGTGCCCACCAGAGAACCATTGATCCGCACCTCGATCTGGTGGATTCCAAAGCCGCGACCCACATCGTCGGCCACCACATCCCACATGCCGCCATCGACGAACAGGATCAGCAGTCGAACGCGCAACTCGGAGTTCGCCTGCGCCGCCGACATGGGGAAGTGAATCCGCGTCACTGGACTGCTGGAAGTGATCGCCCTCTCCATGTCGGTGATGGGTTCATCGGCGGCCACGGTGCCAATCGGAGCCGGATAGGTCCCCGCGAAGTAGTAGTCGTCGTCCCGTGCCGAAGCGCTGCCAGGGGCCGGATGTGTCCCCCACACGTCGTCCCCAAACTCCGACGGACGTCCGTCGGTGACCCCCAGTGTCCAAAGGTTCGTGAACTCCGCACGCGCCAACGGAACCGACAACCAAAAGGCAGTCAGGGCCAGAGTGATCGCGCAACGCGGATGGCTCGTGAGCATAGTGAAAGCCGCCAAACTACCAGCCAACTCAAATTATGGCAATTATAAGATTCAAGGAGAGGGACGCAACCCTCCACGGCCTAGATGTTGGCCAATGCCTGAGAAAACGAGGCTCCATGGCGGGCGACAAACCGGCCATACAAGTCCGCCAGATCAGACTTCAGCGTCTCATGATCGAACAATCGCCGACGGATGATCGCCGTTTCAAAGCAGGCAAACGCAGTGCGCCCCGTCGCTTCTTTCTCCGTCCCGATCCGCGTCGCCACATGCCGCTTCACCAGTTCGTAGGCCATCAAATGGAAATGCAGCACCGGATGCCCGCTCAGCTTGCCCGCCAGTTGCAGGTACAGATTCAGCTGGGGAAAGGGCATGGACGTCAGCTCGCATGCTGGCTTGAGTTCATCGAGAATCTCCAGCTCCTCATAGACGCCCAGCGGTGCCGCCGACGTTAGCTTTCCTCCCTCGTCAAACACCGGCAGCAGGGGATACAGGCGGCACACCGTCGTCCGGGTGTCGTGATCACAGGCACAGTGGGGCCGGGTGCTGGTCAACGTGTCGTAATGGATCACCGCCGGTCCGAAGTCGTAAGGCACCCGTGAACGCTCGTGATCCTGAAACTGGGCGGTCCACCCTTGGGACGTCAGAAAGTCATACTCGCCCGGCAGAAGGGGCAGCACCTGAGAGGCCGGCCCCATCCGGCCCAGCATGCGGAAGCGGGCCTTGTGCCGTGAAAAACTGCAGCAATGCGCGTCCCCGCAGAGCTTCCAGCAGTCCGGCTGAAACACCACATCCAGCGCAAAGATTTCCTCAAAGATGCCGGCAAGGGGCGTCAGGGCATCCATAGCATTCAAGGGTGGCAAACCGTCGGTCAGTTACCCCGACGCTTGACGATCTCATTCGTCTCGTCCAGAACGATCACGCGAGGATGATGAGCGGCCATCTGCTCGGGGGTCAGCGAGGCGAAACTCATGATGGTCAATCGGTCGCCCGGCTTGCCCAGATGGGCCGCCGCCCCGTTGAGCTCAATCGCCTTGCTGCCCGCAGGAGCCTCGATCGCGTACGTTTCGAAGCGTTCCGCATTCGCCATGTTCGAGACCAGAATCCGCTCGTACGGCACCATCCCGCAGGCCTCCATCAGTTCGACATCGATGGCCAAACTGCCCTCGTAATCCACGGAGGCATCGGTCACCGCGGCGCGGTGAATTTTGGAATGAAGAAGGGTTCGGAGCATTCGGGGCGAATGTGGAGTGCCATGTGAAAAACACAACGCTGGATTTATTCCCGAGTTCAGCCACGAACAGCATCGTCTCCATCGCGTGATTCACAAAGTGGACAGGATCAAGACAAAGCCACTCACTTCCGCTAGCCTCCTCTCTTGTGACTCCTCTCCTTCAGACTCTCGGCGGCCTCGGCCTCTTTCTCTACGGCATGGCCGCCATGACCTCCGGCCTCCGAAAGCTCGCGGGGGATCGCCTCCGCCACTGGCTGGCCGCCTCCACGCGCAGTCCCCTTTCTGGTGCGGTCACCGGCGCCGCCGTCACCGCCGTCATCCAGAGTTCCAGTGCCACCACGGTCACCGTGATCGGGTTCGTCTCCGCCGGGCTCATGACCTTCCAGCAGTCTCTGGGCCTCATCTTCGGTGCCAATGTTGGCACCACCGCAACCGCTTGGCTGGTGGCCCTCGTCGGATTCAAACTCCAGCTCTCCACCGCCGCCCTGCCCCTTCTTTTCATCGCTTCCCTCGCCTATCTGTTCAAGACCAGCAAAGGTCTGCGAGGCTTTGGAAAAGCCCTCGCCGGATTCAGCCTCATCTTCCTCGGCATCTCCTACCTTCAAGACGGTCTCGGCGGCTACGGGGACCAGTTCGATCTCTCCCGGTGGAGTGGCGACTCGGTCAGCGGAAAGTTCGCCCTCATCCTCATCGGGGCCGTCATCGCCATGGTCACCCAAAGCTCCAGCGTCGCCGTGGCCGCCGCCCTCACCGGCCTGAACACCGGCCTCATCGATCTCGTCCAAACCACTTCCATCATCATCGGGGCCAACATCGGCACCACCTCCACCGCTCTGCTCGCCACCATCGGCGGAAGCACCGCCGCGCGCCGCACCGGCCTCGCCCACCTCTTCTACAACGTCATCGCCGCCGTCGCCGCCCTCCTGCTCCTCCCCGGCTACCTCGCCGCCGCCCACCGCTGGTTCGCAGGCACCACCGCCAGCTCCCCCGAGGCCATCGCGGCCATGTTCCACACCACTTTCAATGTACTCGGCCTCGCCATCGTCCTGCCCTTCACCCGACCCTTCGGCCGCTTCATTGAGCGACTCATCCCCGAAAAAGAAGAGCCCCTCACCGCCATCTTTCCCCGCCACCTGCTCGACGATCCCCACACCGCCGTCGCCGCCCTGGAGAGCGGCTGCCGAAAACTCACCGCCGTCCTCATGACCGAGGCGGCCCGCGCCCTCGGCCCCGGGGCCCACACCCCCGGCTTCGCCAAGACCACCCTCGACAGCCTCCGCTCCGCCGTCGATGCCGCCCGGGATTTCGCCATCGAGATTGGCGAGCACGAGTCCGACCATGCCGACATCGACGCCGGTCGGATCTTCGCCTGCATCCACATCCTCGATCACCTCGACCGCATGCTCGACCGCGCCCACGACAGCAAACGCCTCCAAGCTGCCCGGGCCGTGCCCGGCCTCGCCGAGAAAACCACCGCCGTCGGCCACGAGTTCCGCCTCCTCGCCGATCAGTTCGAAAAGCCCGCCACCGAGTCCACGCCGTCCACCGTCATGGAAACCCTCGCCGCCGAGCTCGAGAACGACAAATCCGGCTTCCGGCACCAGGCCATCCAATCCGCCGCCGCCCGCGTCACCACAGCCCAGCAACTCGACGAAACCCTCGACGCCCACCGCTGGCTCCGCCGCATCGCCTACCACGCCGCCCGCATCGCCTTGTACAGCCAGACAGACGCCCAGATCGCCGAATGAAAGCAGCCACAGGCCCCTTGTGAAGGGCGCAGAGCCTTGATTCGAAAGGCCCTTCTCTGCGGCCATCCAATCTCTGCGGTGCTCAATCCGTGAGACCCTCGCGCACAACGCCAGTCCCGGCAATCACCCCACAGCAGCCTCACTCGCTCCGACAACACTCGCCGGGAGTTCCAACAATGCCTTGGTCAACGTCTAAGCTATCCATTGGTTGATTGGCCATGACGGGATTTGGTGCGAGGAATTCCCAACCACTCGTGCATTCAACGCCGTCTTCTGTAATCACAAATTCCATCAACTCTTCGCCGGACTGCCGGATAGCAAAAGTCTCTGGCGCCCCAGATTCCCGCCATATGATTTCGAGGTTACGATCCCAACGAATGTGGGTTTGAATCTTCGTCGTCCACTCTCCTGACCTATCTTCCTTGTCTCTCACGAACAGCCGAAGCGTCTCATCCAGGGCATGCGGCGAGCTTCCTTGGAACGCCAAGCCCTGAACAACCGCCGCTCCGCTCGGCGACCAAGATGCCAGCCTAAATCTCACTGGAATGCAAAGGAAGGCGAAAGCCAAAACTAGGAGTGCGCCCATGATTGCCGTGATGAGTATTGCGCGTTTCATTCTAAGCATAACGTCAGAGCATATATACCCCTACCAGCAGGCACGAGAGTTTAACGCTGGGTAGTCTTGTAGTTGCGAAAAGTCATCCAAACAGAGTCGCTGGCAGAGGCTGTCATGACGCTTTTTGTTCTGCCTTCGTGGTTCCAGAGGTGGTGTCTGGTGACCAGAATGCGTCGAGCCCGCGCGCTACGTATGCCCGCAAGAAATCTTCAAAAGTCTCACCAACGCAATACGCCTGCTCTCCATCTCCATAGTAAATTTGGGTCGGAGCCCCATGGTCGCTCGAGATGGCAGCGAAGAACCAAAAGGCAAGAATACTCCAGTCGCCAATTACCAAGTCCGAGGGTGACCCGGTCGCATCAGCTACAACCTGAGGCAGCGGCGCGATGTAGCCAGGGGTCTCTTTCTTCGTCTCCACATCCTCTACCGAAGGCAGCCGCCAGAATGTCAGCATGTCTTTGTCCATCGGCCAGAACTCGGAGCAATCCATGCCCATCGTAACCTGGAAATACGCCCTGAGATCCCACGGCAGAGTGATTGAATAGGCTTTCTCAATTCGCCGGATGTCGGCCTCCTCCGCGCCGGGCAATAATGGAATGTCTTCTTTGCACCATTTCCCGATCGCTAGGTGAATTGCTTCGTCCAGTGATTCAACGGGATTCATTTTTTCAGCAAACAGTCTTGATTCCTCCACTCAGAGATCGCTTTTCATGCAGATCACGGAATGGAATTCAGAGGGAGCATGGGGCTGCGGCTCCCCCGTGTCAATGGATGCGGCGTCACGCTTCCGATCGGTGAATCACTTCGAAAGCCGAAAGGGCACGACCTCTTGAACGTCGGGGATTCGCCTTGGATCTCGGGGGGTGGATGCGTGGCCCGGGCCTTTTGGACGGGCCACAACACAAGCCCTCATCCACAGCTCAGCCCAAGGCGCGGCGCCGGGTGAGACAGGCCAAAAAACCGGTCCGAACCCCGTACTCACCCTGCCTACGACCCAAAAATCGACCCGAAGGCCGCACTCATCCCGCGCATCACCACGCGAACGCCTCGAAAGTCGTACTCATCCCGCGAACGACCAAAATGCCGTCCAGAAGCTCGTGCTCGTCCTGAGTACGACCAAAAAAACGTCCAGAAAGCCGTACTCAGGACGCCAACGAGCAGAAAATCGTTTCGGAAGTCGTACGCACGGCGAGTACGACCCAAAAACCGATCAGACGGTCGTACTCAGCACGAGTACGAGGAGATCGCCCACTGGCCGGGCCCCGCGATGCGCATCCCTCACGTTCCTCATCGATCTCGTGGCCCAACGACCTTCCAGTTCCCTGATCATGATCCATCATTTCTCCAGCGGACGTCAAAGGCCATGCACCCCTGACCGAGGGCGCGATTTCGACTGCGGGCTGAGGGCTGAGGGCTATGCTACCAGTGGTCATGGAACTCAGAGCGGGTCAGGGGTTGTCATGCGCCGACTTGTTAGTCCATTGGAGCGAGGTGAGCGGCATACTTCTCGGCCTCTTCTCTCGGCATCCGTGGCAACAAGACACGGAGGGTATAGTTGCCGTGCATAAGGCCGTCGTTAAGATGCATCCAATCGGTCACGTCATCAATGGACGCCTTGTAGACTTGCCCTTCAGTAATTCCACTGACTGACTGCGGTTCAGCCTCTATGGTTCCGGTAAACGTCCCGTCCTGATATTTCGGGTCAGAGAGCCAAAAATGTTCTGAGTTCTGCCCATCCGAGATCCTCACCTTGACGGTAAATGCCTCTAGCTCACCCGCAATAAACCGCTCCAGGATGTCAGGCAGGCTGTTGCGAGCGCTTGCAATTGCGTTCTCCATCTCATCGTCTGTGGAGCGCACACTCACAATGCTTGACTCTCGGACGGCAGCGTTCATGACCCACTCGATAAATAGGTGTAGATCGGGCTCTGGGCCCGTCCCATGAGTGATGAAAGACTCGCCTGCCGACTCTTCGATCTCAGTTCCGGCATCGGCTGTCGCTGTCGCGACAAAATAGCGATAGGGAGCAGTGTCCAAGACATCTTGAGTCCATTGACCGTTCTGAGTCGGCCCTATGACAGCCGCTGCATAGTAGGGTTCACCTGTGAAACTCGGAGCAGGTAGGGTTATAACAATAAGCAGTTGATCGCCTTCCTTGAAAACGTTCACATCCATTCCGGTAGGCTCGATCATCTGACTCTTTGTGAGATTGGAGAGTCCGAACTTGGACCAACTTCGAGAAAGGACGCCGACTGCCTCATCGGAAGCCATTGCATTGACAAACCCAGTCCGCATGTCCCGTAGCGCCCCGGGCAGATAAGTCTTGGCGAAATGAATCTTGAGCGGATGAGGCTCGCTGGCTGCTGCTTTCTTCTTGAAGAGGTTGAACATGGTTGCTAGCGGTTGGAAAGTTTTTGGGACGAACGTCAAAGCGCACTCAACCCTGACTGGGGGCAAGCGTCGATGACAGGTTGAAAGTTGTAATCATAAAAAGCTATCCAAAAACATGGGCGCGGTCAGGGGTTGAGTGACGCGGCTTGTTCGCTTTTGGTTGATTCTGCTGGGCTGAACCGACGCTTAACGAACCGATCCAGTAGAGTGAAGTGGTCTTGGTTTAGTTGCCAGCGGAATGTTGATTTAGTTGATGCAGGTC
>CAXBNA010000287.1:0-6722 GCA_963976915.1 uncultured Verrucomicrobiales bacterium | reverse complement strand
ATGCCGTTGCTGGCGTGCATGCCGTAGGACTCACGATAGTTCACCGTGAGCCAGTAGCCGTACACTTTGGCGCAACCATAGGGTGAGCGTGGCCAGAAGGGGGTGGTTTCAGTTTGGGGGACTTCCTGCACCTTGCCGAACATTTCGGAGGACGATGCCTGATAGTAGCGGACCTTTTTGTTGAGTCCGCTCTCGCGGATGGCCTCAAGGATGCGCTGGGTACCTAGACCGACGATGTCGCCGGTCGATTCAGGGATGTCGAAGGAGACGCGGACGTGGCTTTGAGCGCCGAGGTTGTAGACTTCGTCTGGTTTCAGGTCGTAAAGCAGCTTCACGAGTGCTGAGGAATCCGTCAAATCGCCGAAGTGGAGGAAAAGGCGGGCAGCAGGATTGTGCGGATCCTTGTAGAGGTGGTCGATCCGGGCGGTGTTGAAGGTCGAGGCGCGGCGGATGAGGCCATGGACTTCGTAGCCTTTTTCGAGAAGAATTTCGGCGAGGTAAGAGCCGTCCTGGCCGGTGATTCCGGTGATGAATGCCTTTTTCATGAAAATCTGAGGGAGGTCGATCAGACTATAGCCTGCCGGATTGGGCAAGGGAAAAGGGTGTGGGTTGGGTTCTTCTTTCGGCTGGTGGAGTGGCCGCCAGCGGGTTTCTGCACCTCAAGTGGTTCTGAGCATTGCCTGTTTATTTACCCTTGCGGGCGCTGAAAGGTTCGCTAGTGTCCCCACCCCCAAGACGCCGCGATGGCGTATTGAGGATTGAGCCCCAAGTTTATCCTTCCTGTATGAGAGCCGATCTGGTCGAACAAGCGAACAAAGTCGTTCCGGACATTCAACGTCTGATCAACATGGTGTCCAAGCGTGTGAAGCAGATCAATTCCGGTCGCGCTCCCTTGGTGGATCGTCGTCCCGGCCTTCGTGAAGCGGATCTGGCCCTCTTGGAAATCATTCAGGGCAAGATCATCGCGGTCGACAACGTCCACGAGGAAGAGTAAGGGCTTCCAGCTCCTTCACAAGGGAGGAAGACCGCGCCCGGCTCCTAAAGTCTCAACAGGCCGGGTGAACGACGGTCCCAATCATGGACGACATCTCGACCAATCGCAAAGCGCCTCGGGATTACCATATCCAAGAGAAATTCGAAGCCGGGGTGGAACTCCGGGGGACCGAAGTCAAGTCCATCCGCAACGGCAAGATCAACATCTCGGATGCTTTTGCGCGGGTGGAGAAGGGGCAGGTCTTTTTGTTCAACTGTGACATCCAGCCTTATGAAAAGGCGAGTCATGAGCAGCACGAGACCCGGAGGGTTCGCAAACTGCTGCTGCACAAACGGGAGATCGACAAGCTATTCGGCTACTCGCATCAGAAGGGGTTGTCGCTGCCGGTGATGCGTGTGTACTGGAAGGGCCACATCGTCAAGGTGGAGATCGGTGTCGGCAAAGGCAAGACCAAGGGCGATCAACGCCAGGACATCAAGAAGCGCACGGAGATGCGTGAGGTCCAAAGAGTCGTGGCCGGGTTCAATCGGCGGTAGGGTTTTGGCGGGCGGTGAGCATCACCGCATTGGATTCCGACCGAAGTCCAGCCGGGGCTCCTGGAATCCGCGACGCCCGGGACTGCCACGAAATCCCAAGCGTCGATCCTCGGCGCGTTCCAAGAAGCTTAGGTGCCTTCGTCGTCTTTGGAGAAGTCCTCGAGAGTCTTCTCAGAGTCAGATTTTGGCTTTGGCTTCTCAGTCCCCGTCCCCGTCTCCGTCTCCGACTCAGCGGCTGATGGTGCCTCTGCTTCCGGCTCAGACTTGGATTCATCGGGCGGCGTTGAGGCGTCCTTGGCATCAGGATCGGGATCGGGATCGGGATCGGCCTTCGACTCGTCCGTCACCGTGGTGCCGTCTGCGGACTCTGACGGCTCAGTTTTTTCCGGAGGCATGCCGGCGTGGGGCTTGGCTCCGGCACCACTGCCGCCAAGGTCGTCGTCGTCATCATCATCGTCGTCGGAGAACCACGGGTTGTAGTCCGGGTTGTCCCAGTCGTCGGAGCCTTCTTCGATGGCCTTTTGATCGGCGTCCTGCTCGGCGTAGAACTCAGGGTACAGTGCCCGCTCTTTCTTTTCGATGGCGCGGGCCAACCAGATACAGATCTCATAGAGGACGTAGAGCGGGACCGCGAGGAGCATCAGCGTCATGACGTCCTGGGTCGGCGTGATGACGGCGGAGAAAATGGCAATGGCGACGATGGCGTGCTTGCGCGTCTTTTTCATCACCTGATAGCTCAGAAAATCGAGCTTCACGAGGGCCATGACGACGACGGGCAATTCAAAGGAGACGCCAAAAATGAGGATAAACCGCGTGGAGAAGGTGATGTAGTCACCGAGCATCCAGATCGTTTCGAAGCCTTTCGAGTAGTTCCACAGCGCAAAGAATTCGAGCGCGCGGGGAAGGACGGAGAAGTACGAGAAAAAGACCCCGGTCAGGAACAGGCCGAAGCCGATGCCTAGCGCTGGCCAAAGAACCTTACGTTCATTGTCGCGCAGTCCAGGCATGACGAACTGCAGAACGAAGATCAGGAGAAGCGGGAAGGAGACGATGACGGCAGCCACGAGCGAAACGTTGATGCTGGCCATGAAGCCTTCCTGCGGCTTGACCGTACCGGGCATTTTCCACTCGAAAGGTGGGCGATCTGTCGGGTAGGCGTTGGGATCCTCGGCCACCTCGGCGGCGATTGTCTCAGCGACGCTGTTCATGGCCCAGACATAGGGTTTTTGAACGGTGTCGGTAAGCCACTGGTTGAAGGCAAAGGTCGCGAAGACGGAGATGATCAAGGTCATCGCGATCCGCACGAGCATGGTGCGGAGGTCCTCCAAGTGTTCGAGGAAGGGTTTCTCTTCGTCTTCCTTGCCGCCGAGATTGACGGCGACTTTTTCGCGGATTTTGAAGACCTTGTGAAGCATTCCGGACAGCATAAGACAGAGAGAGTAAGGAGGTTAAATCGTCCCTCGGGCAGTCATCCGCGCGAACAATGCCAGCGTCAGGGCGTTGGTGATCTCATTGGCAGCGATCATCCCCCGCAATTCTCCTGGACTGACAAAGCGCACGTCGCTGATGTGCTCGCTGCCCTCCGGTTCAGGCTGGCCCGCGACGCACACAGGTTCCGCTTTGAAGAGGTAAACGTGTTCGTTGGTGAATCCTTGCGAGGGAAAGAACCATCCGAGCGGTTCCAAAGTGGCTCCCTCAGCCAAGACGCAGCCGCATTCCTCGCGGAGCTCGTTGAGGGCGGTGCGGACGATGGTCTCCCGGCTCTCGTGCCCGTTGGGCTCGTCGATCTGCCCGGCGGGAAACTCCCACAGCGTTTGCTGCACGGGGAGACGCTCTTGAGAGATGAGGACGAAGCGCCCGTCTTCGAGCACCGGTGCGATGGCGACGGCAGACTTCCGATGCGCCACCATCCACGGGACCGGCGTGGTTTGGCGATGGGGCGTGAGGTAGTGAGCCTTCTCGATCTGGATGTGCGGATTGTCGAACACCATCTCGCCATCCACCTTCTGCCAGCCGTCGCGGTCCTCCACGCGGAAGAGCTCAAACTCGGGCACAGTGATGGTGGCGCTCACGGGATCGCTCATGCTTTCGTGGTGCTCAGGAGATCTCGCCAGCGGGCCAGTTGGGCGGCGACGTTGGTTGGGGATGGCGCGCCGATGCCTTTGCGGGCAGCAAGGGCGGTTTCGACGTTGAGGCAGTCGAAAAGATCGGCTTCGAAGGCGGTGGAGAACTGCTGGTATTCTTCCAACGTCAGATCGCTGAAGGCGCGTTTCTCGCTGAGGGAAAAGGCGACCAGTTTGCCGATGACTTCGTGGGCTTGGCGGAAGGGGACGCCGTGATTGACCAGGTAATCGGCGAGATCCGTGGCGAGAAGCATCGGGTCTGAGGTGGCCTCGCGGGTCCGGTCGGCGCGGACTTCCATGCCCGCCATCATCTCGGCAAAGACTTCGAGAGCGATCTTGAGTGTGTCGATGGAATCGAAGAGCGGTTCCTTGTCTTCCTGGAGGTCGCGATTGTAGGTCATCGGCAGCCCCTTGATGATCGTCAGGAGGGCCATGAGATTGCCCGTCAGGCGGCCCGTTTTTCCGCGCGTGATTTCGGCCACATCGGGGTTTTTTTTCTGCGGCATCAGGCTGGAGCCGGTGGTGTGGGCGTCGCTGAGCGTGATGAAGCCGAACTCGCTGCTGCACCAGAGGATCACGTCCTCACTGAGGCGGGAGAGATGAACGCCGCAGAGGGAGATGGCGAAGACGATCTCGACGACGAAATCACGGTCGCTGATGGCGTCCATGCTGTTCTGGGAGATCGTGGAAAAGCCGAGCTCCTTGGCGACGAATTCGCGATCAAGGATGATGGTCGATCCCGCGAGCGCGCCGGAGCCGAGGGGCATCACGTCGATTCGTTTCTGCGCGTCCTGCAGCCGCGCAGCGTCGCGGTCCAGCATCTCGACGTAGGCCAGGAGGTGATGGGCGAAAAGCACGGGCTGGCCGCGCTGAAGGTGGGTGTAGCCGGGCACGACGGCGTCGCCCGCCCGTTCGGCGGCTTCGATGAGGGCGCGTTGGAGTTCCTGGACGCGGTGGATGAGCATTTCCACAGCGTCGCGGCAGTAGAGGCGCACATCGGTGGCGACTTGGTCGTTGCGGCTCCGCGCCGTGTGGAGCTTGGCTCCGGCCGGGCCGATGCGGCGAGTCAGCTCCGACTCGATGTTCATGTGCACGTCTTCGAGGTCCGAACGGAACTCAAAGTCGCCATGCTCAATGTCGTGCCCAATCTCGTTGAGGCCCTTTTCGATGGAAGAAAGCTCGTCCTCGGTCAGGATGCCCGCCTTGTGGAGGCCGCGTGCGTGAGCGATCGAGCCGCGGATGTCATGGGCATAAAGCCGCCAGTCGAACGAGACGGACTCGCCGTAAGCCTGGACCAGTTGACTGGTCTCCTGTTGAAATCGCCCTTTCCACATAATTGGGGGCGGGAAACTAGCGGGTTTCAGCGGGGGTGCAAGCCGGGGAGTCGTTGGGGTGGGATGTCCCGGTGGATGGGCTGACAGCAGTGTGCCATTGGATTCTTTCGGTTTGGTCCGGCAAATTGGCATCGCTCAGTTCAGTTTCGATGCAGTGGACAGGTCGAAACGCCAAAACGCCTGCCTGTGGGTGACGCTCCCTGCGCTTCATTCAAAATCTGACGAACTTGAGGGGAGCTGCGTCGTTTGGTTGTTCACCGCGAGGGCACTCGCGGACGACGACGATTGTTCTGTCGCGATTGGATTGGGTTGGGCATAATCACCAGGAATTGCGCAGAGCAGGATGGTCTGTTGAGGGCCGCCACACCGAACCCAAACTTCATGATGAAGATCCATTCCATTTTGTGTGTCACGGCAATGGCCATGCTCGGAGGAAATTGCTTGGCGGAGGAGTCTCGAACGTGGACGAGTCAGGCGACGGGGCGGCAGTTTGAAGGCGCCATGGTCTCGGCTGGTGATGAAACGGTCTCGATTCGGCGGGACGCGGATGGGGTGGTCTTCGAAGTGAAGAAATCGGATCTCGTGCCAGGGGACTTGGACTGGATCGCGCAATACGTCGCGAAGCCGCCTGCGACGGACCGTGTCGATGACTTGTCGGAGTTGATCGCGGGGATTCCTGCGGACGTGGGGATTCCGGCCATCGCGGCTGTCGTGATCGACGGCGGAGCGGTCAAGGGAATGGGGGCGGCTGGGATGAGGAAAGCTGGCGACTCAGAGAAGGTGGGGATTGGAGACAAGTGGCATCTGGGATCGTGCACGAAATCGATGACCGCGACGCTGGCGGCGACCTTTGTGGAGGAGGGGGCGATCACTTGGGAGACCACGCTGTCCGAAGTGCTGGGCAAGAAAGTGAAGATGCTCGAGGACTACGAGAAAGTGACGCTGGGACTGCTTCTGGCGAATCGGGGTGGAGTGCCCGGCACGGTGCCGGATTCCGTGTATGCTGGGGTCGACTTCGGCGCTGAGGTCAAGGATCTGAGCGACCGGGACCTTCTAAAGCAGCGTGCCGAGTATGTGGAAGCGGTTCTGAATCTGCCGCCCACAACGCCCCCTGGGACGGCCTACGAGTATTCGAACTCAGGCTTTGTCGTCGCGGGAGCGATGCTGGAGGCGCTTACGGGCAAGCCATGGGAAAGGCTGATCGAGGAGCGAATCTTCAAACCGCTTGGGATGGATGCCTCCGGCTTTGGAAACGCCGCCCGCGGTGACAAAAGAAATCCCACGCAACCTTGGCCACACAAGAACGCGACGACGCCCGTTCCTCCGGGGCTGGGCGATGACAACAGTTGGGTGATCGGACCTGCGGGTACGGTTCACTGCTCCTTGAAGGACATCGCGCGTTACATCGCCATGCATGCCGCTCGTGAGGTCGGCCCGGTTTTGAAGAACAAGGAAAGCTTCGAGTTTCTGCACGCCGCAGTACCCGACAACGGGGACTACGCTCGGGGATGGATCGTCACCCAAACCGGATGGTCTCAGGGCCCGGCCATTTCCCACGACGGGTCCAACACGATGAACCACTGCTCCATCTGGATTGCCCCGGAGAGAAATGCGGCCGTGGCGGCATTCACCAACTGTGGCGACAAAGGGAGCGAGGGGTGTCGAGCCGCGATCCCGTTGGTCGTGGAGAAGTATTTGAAGTGACCGCAGGTTCGGCCGCCCACGTCACCGAGCC
>CAXBNA010000286.1:0-6749 GCA_963976915.1 uncultured Verrucomicrobiales bacterium | reverse complement strand
GCCCCGTTCGCCTGCATGGTGCCCGCGCATGCAGCCATCACCGCCATCACGGCGGCCGATTTCACCACCGCAGCGGCTGATCCCTACAATCTGGCGACGGTCACCACGGCAGGACACACCTTCTCCGCGTTTACGTTCACGACGTACAGCTCCGCAACGACGTCCAACACCTATGCGCTTCAGGAGGGAACGGGCGGCATCAACGCGACCGTTCCCGCCAACAACGGAGCCGCACTGAGCGATCAAAGTCCGTTCACCGGTGCCCTCAACACGACGGGTGACTTTTTCTTTACCGACGCCCCGCTCAGCCTGGATCGGTTCTTCCTGTTCGTGCGCAGCAACAACGGCACCACTGGCGAGGCAACCAACGTCATCGCCCTCGATGGCAGCGGAAGTCCTCTGGACCTCACCGTCACCTTGGCCGCCACGGATTGGGGGCTGGCGCATGACGTGGTGGGCTCCACCTGGAAACGTCCTCCAGGGGCCGATTTCGGAAACGATCTGGGAGGACTCTCTTTCGCTGCCTCGGATTTCGTCGGCACCGCCGCCATTGCGGACGTGCGCGGCCTTCGCTTCACCAACACCGGCATCGATCCCGCCCTGATCGCGTTTGCGTCCATTCCCGAGCCCGCAGTCGCCAGCCTGATGGGCCTCGGCCTCATCGCTGTCGGCATGCGGCGGCGGCGCGGATTCCGGGGCACCTGAATTCCCGGTATGGATTGACTTCCCGGGCGTCTCTCCCTAGCCTCGAAGTCACCCATGAAATCCGTCGGCCGCCCCCTGCTCAGTTTCCTCATCGTCTTCAGTTCTCTTGTTCTGCTGCCCGTGGCAGCCAATGCGGCGCTCATCGCGATCACCAACACTTTCGCCTCGAGCGAGGTATCGGCTGACCGGGCGGCCATCCATGCCACCAACGGCAGCAACCTCAATTTCATCGGCACTTCTGGCCAGGACGGCGATCCGTCCAAATACACCCACACCGGTGGCGGCAACAACTTTGGCCAATTCAACGTCAACTGGCTGAGTGCCAACACAGGGCCCGATGCTCAATGGTTGGCCGTGGATTTGGGTGGCTCATACCTCCTCGATTTCCTGAACTTTTTCAATTTCAGCACCTCAGGAACCGCCAACACCAACAACGGCCGGGGCATCCAGCAGGGAGACATTTACTACCGGACCGACAGTCTCGGATCGAACACTCACTTGAATGGATCCGCCTTTGACTCCACCGGCTGGACCTTGCTAGGAACGGCGGGCTCGCAGACGTTCACACTCGGCCCAAGCAACGGCAGCGATGCCAGCCCCGACACCATAGCCCTCGGGGGCATCACGGCTCGGTACATCGCGATTGATGCCAACAGCAACTTCGCGGGCGGCAGCAACTACGCCGGCATTGGCGAAGTGCAGTTCTTCGGCACCGCCATTCCCGAGCCGGGCAAAGCCTCCCTCCTCTTCCTTGCCGGAGCTTTTGCCGCTCTCCGCCGTCGACGCGAGTAGCCCGGGTCTCCGTTTTGCAAACGACCGGACAAGCCAACCCCGAATGAAACGCCTTCTCGCAAAAGAAGACTTTCGACACCACTCTGCCACGCCTCCACTCATGAAGACCCAGCCCAACGCCTCCACCCCGTCACGCCGAACCTTCCTCAAAAAATCCGCGTCCGCAGGCTTTGGGTTCACCTTCCTCCCCGCCTACCTCACCAGTGCTCGGGCAGCGGACAATCCCAAGCTGCCGCCGAGCCGCCGCATCAATCTGGGCTGCATTGGTGTGGGCGGGCGCGCCTCCAGCGTCATCCCGGGTCTCTGCGCCGAGGGCTCCGCAACGCCGATCGCATTTGCCGATGTCGATTTCGCCTCCGCCAGGGGCATCGAGAAAAACCTGACCGCAATTCCGAATGTGAAGCGCTACCAAGACTTTCGCACGATGATCGATGAGATGGGAAGCGACATCGACGCCGTCAGTGTCGTCACGCCGGATCACACTCACTTCACCGCCGCCATCCACGCGATGGCATTGGGAAAACATGTGTATGTGGAGAAGCCGCTGACGCACACCTTTGAGGAGGCGGCGACCCTGATGCGGGCCGAGAAGAAATTCGGAGTGGTCACGCAAATGGGCAACCAGGGGCACACCTCCGCCGGTGCGGATCAGTTCAAACAGATGCTCGCGGCGGGAATCGTCGATGACGTGGTGAAGATCGACGCCTGGAAGTCGCCCTCACTCTGGTTCATGAATGCCGGAGAACGCATCTCCGGGTTCCCGCCTGAGGAGCCAATGCCCGACTCCCTGAAGAGCTGGGACCTGTGGTGCGGCCCCCGAGAGGTGAAGCCCTACAACGCACTGTACCACCCCTTCAACTGGCGCGGATTTCATCTGTATGGCGGCGGCATGTTTGGTGACTGGGGCGCCCATATCATCGACTTCGCCCATCACCACCTGAAGCTGGGCCTGCCCACGCGCATCACCCCCCTCGCTCTCGCCGACTACAATCAAGTGAGCTTCCCTCTAAGTTCCGACATTCGTTTTGAGTTTCCCGAGCGTGGCGAAAAACTGCCTGCCGTGGAGCTGCGATGGAGAGCGGGCGGCGACACGACCGTCGAGATCGAGGAAAAATACGGCGATCCAAGCAAGGACGGCAAAACCTTCATTCCAAATCCCGGCAACACCGGGACGCTGCTCCACCGCAAGCAGGGCGACTACCTCGTCCAACGAGCCCACCATGACAGCCACTCGCTCGTGTATCCGCGGGCCAAGATGGTGGAGTTCAAGGACGCGATGGCCCTCCACCCACCGAAGTTCAGCCACTTCGAGAGCTTTGTGCAAGCCTGCATGGGCAATGCCGCCACGGAATCCCCATTCAGCATTGCGGGTGAGCTGACACAGGTGTTGAACCTGGGCATGATCGCCGAATACCTGAACGTCGACCTTCAATTCGATCCCGAGACGAAGCGCTTCGTCGGCAACGATGAGGCCAACGCGCTTCTGGCAGGTGCTCCACCCCGGGCCGAGTGGGCGGACTGCTACACGCTGGCCTAGACTCAACCGCCGGTGAGCCCAATTGGCCGGAGATGGATGACCACGTCGAGAGGCGTGGGGTTGCATCTCCCCACGCCCGGGGGGCTTGCCCCATGCTCTGAGAGAGGCACAGAAAGAGCTTCGCTCATTGGCGACACACGTTTCCTTGCGGGTGAATTTGAAGGGGGGAGGGTGCAAATCTGAGCCTCACGAAAGTGGAGCTCGAAATGCTGAAATGGATACCGATTCACCGTTAATGACGTGATGATGCTCCGCGCCAGCTATTTCACCTTCCTCGCATTCGTCACCACCGCCCTCTCCCAAAATGACAGCGGTGGCAATGATGCCGAGGACAAACCGCTCGCCAAGCCCGTCATGCAGTGGCGTTTTGACGACGCGAAGGATGCCGGACCGCGCTCGCCATCATTCCCCGGATTCTCCAAGGACAACACCGCCCGTCGCTTCGATGGCGATGGCAAGAAGGCGCTCAAGATTCCCGACAGCGAGGCGCTGCGCTTCGGATTGAACGATACGATCACGATGGAGGCCTGGGTGATGGCTCCCGAGGCCAATGGGGTGCCCTACCTCATCGGCAAAGGCCGGCTCGGCACGAAGGAGTTCGGCGGGAGCAATCAAAACTACGCGCTGCGGCTGCAGACGGTGAAGGGCGGCGGAGCTCAGATCGGCTTCCTATTCTACAGCGGGGATCTGCCGGGCAAAAAGGGCGAGGGACATCGCTGGTGGTCGAACAACACGATGCCGCTCAAAGGCTGGCATCACATTGTACTGACCTACACGTTCGGCAAACCGGAGAGCATGAGGGGCTTCATCGACGGCCGTCCCACCGATGGCGTCTGGGATGCGGGTGGCGCGACGGATCGTGCGCCGGTGACGGATGGCGATGCCTTGGTAATCGGCAGCGGCTACAATCTGACCGCGCCCCATTCCTTCAAAGGCTGGCTCGATGAAGTCGCCATCTATCGCGGCCACATCGACATTGCGGCGCTGACGGCGAAGTATCAGTTCGTCCAGCCAGCGCCGCCCATCGCGAAGAAGGACGTGCCCGCAGGCCGTGTGCTTGTGCAGCTTGCAGAGGAGGGCATGCCGGATGCCAACGCGTGGCCGAACGAACCACCGAAAGTCGGCGAGACCTACACGGAGGACGTCTTCGGCTTCATGGAGGTGCCGCAGAAGTATGTGGACACCGGCGTGCGCGGTGACCGGCATGTGCCCTTCCTTTTTCGCGCCGCAGCCAGCGTCACGTTTCCGAAAGGAAAGCATCGCCTGCTGCTGCGGGCTCGCGGTGCCACGAACCTCTACATCGATGGCAAAACGGTGCTCAGCACGCCCTTTCCGCCGACGGACAGCAATGGTCATCATCTCGTCTCCGAACAGAATGACTATCTGAACCTCGGCCCCGACTTCCGCTTCGCTCCACCGGGAAATCGCGAAGCTTGGTGCGAGTTTGAAGGCACCGGCAAACCGCAGTTTTTCGTGCTGGAAACGCTGGTGGGCAGCTACATCGGCAAAAACATCCGCCGCCCCGAACTCGGCGAAACCGTGGTCGCCTGGTCGAGGCAGGGCACCGAGACTTGGGAACTCGTCACTCCCGGCAAACGCATCATTCCCTACAACGACGCCGGCTGGGCCGACTACGAGAAGGAACGCAACGCGCACTACGATGCCGTGAACACAAAGAAGCGTGCCGAACTGCGAGCAAAGTCCGATCCTTATTGGGCCAAGCGTCGCGAAGCCGCAGAGGCATGGCTGGCCAAAAACCCATCACCTCCGGTGCCTGCATTGCCGAAAGGATTCCCTGCGAGCAATGCGATCGATCATTTCATCGCCGCCCGCATCGATGGCGTGAAGGCGCAGGACTCGCACAAGGGCAGCATCGACTATTTCAAGGATGTGCAGCCCATCCTCGAATCGAAGTGCATCGAATGTCATCGCGGCGTCAAGGCCAAGGGCGATCTGCGACTCGACTCCCTCGCCGACGCAGCAACCGCCATCAAACCCGGCCATCCCGATGCCAGCGAACTCATCGCACGCATCACCTCCGATGACGAAGTCGAGATCATGCCGCCGAAGGGCAAGCCTTTGACCAAGGACGAAATCGCCAGGCTCACGACCTGGATCAAAGAAGGTGCGCACTGGCCGGACATCCGCGCGGATCATCTCACGCTCACGCCTTTGACCGATGATTTGACCTTCCTCCGACGCGTCTATCTCGACACCGTCGGTGTGCCGCCGTCGCTGGAGGAAATCGACGCCTTTCAAAAGAACCCCGAACGCAGCGCCACCATCGACAAACTTATCAGTGACCCGCGCTGGGCAGACAACTGGATGGACTGCTGGCTCGATGTCCTCGCCGAGAATCCGAACATCCTCAACCCGACGCTCAACAACACCGGCCCGTTCCGCTGGTGGATCTATGAATCGTTGAAGGACAACAAGCCGATGGATCTCTTCGTCACCGAACTGCTGCGCATGCGCGGCAGCGAGCGTCTTGGCGGACCAGCAGGCTTTGCCACCGCTTCGCAAAACGATGTGCCGATGGCCGCCAAGGGCACGATCATCGGCGCGGCCTTCCTCGGCGTGGAGATGAAGTGCGCGCGCTGCCACGATTCGCCCACGGGCAAGTCGCTCCAGCAGGATCTCTTCGAACTCGCCGCCATGCTCGGCAAAAAGGAAATCGAAGTGCCGAAGACCAGCAGCGTGCCGATGGACCGCATCCATGCCGCTGGCCGCAAGCCGCTCATTCAGGTCACGCTTCAGCCCGGCACGAAAGTGCAGCCGAAGTGGCCCTTCGCCGAATTTTGCGACGAAGCTGCTGCCAAACTCGCCGAAGACCCGAAGGACACACGCGATGTGCTCGCCGCGATGATCACCGCGCCACAGAACGAGCGCTTCGC
The DNA here is from genome assembly GCA_963976915.1 of uncultured Verrucomicrobiales bacterium. Classification (GTDB taxonomy): domain Bacteria; phylum Verrucomicrobiota; class Verrucomicrobiia; order Verrucomicrobiales; family Verrucomicrobiaceae; genus CAXBNA01. The sequence goes on along the minus strand of CAXBNA010000286.1, from coordinate 821 downwards.
GCAGGTCATCGCCAACCGCGTGTGGTCGCGCTTCATGGGGCGCGGCATCGTCGAACCCGTGGAAGACTGGGAGAAAGGCAAACCCACGCATCCTGAGATGCTGCAATGGCTCGGGCGCGAACTTGTGCGCAGCGGTTACGATGCGAAGCACCTCGCCCGGCTGATTCTGAACAGCCACGCCTACCAGAGGGCCACGGAAAGCGAGCTGAAGCAAACCAGCCCGCTCTACACCAGCCCCGCGCCGCGTCGTTTGCAGGCCGAGCAGATTGTGGACAGCCTCTTCGCCGCCACCGGCAAGCCCTTCCACACCGAGGAAGTCTGCCTCGACATCGACAACACGCGCGAGATTCAAAACGCCATTCATCTCGGCAAACCGCATCGCTCATGGATGCTCACCAGCACCAGCAACGAACGCGACCGCCCCAGCCTCGCCCTGCCGCGCATTCAGGCTGTGAGCGACGTGCTCGCCGCGTTCGGTTGGCGCGGCGCACGTCAGGACCCGGTCCACAAACGCGATGCCGAGCCCAACGTCCTGCAACCCGCCATCCTCAGCAATGGCACCCTCGGCGTCTGGCTCGCGCGTTTGAGCGACGACCACGGCATCACCCAGTTCGCATTGAAGGAGCAATCCCTCGATCAATTCATCGACCAACTCTTCCTCAAACTCCTCACCCGCCACCCGAGCGACGAAGAACGCAAGCTCTACACCCAGCAGCTCAGCACCGGTTACGATTCACGCATCACGCATCACGAATCACCCGCCGCCCCCACCACCCGCGTTCGCGAAAAGTACGTCTCTTGGTCCAACCACGTGAACGACG
>CAXBNA010000285.1:0-6765 GCA_963976915.1 uncultured Verrucomicrobiales bacterium | reverse complement strand
GCCGGAATCGACAAGGTCATTCCAGCCCTGAAACCAAACAAAACCGGCAAGCGCGTAGCCTTGGGAAGCATCGTAGCCCGGCACCACTCGCTGGATGTCGGCGAGGACCGACTTCACATGCCCGATCATGAGCCGGTAGTAGTGCCCGGTGGCCTCTTTCTTCTCTGCCTGGACGGCAGCGATGTCCTTTCCGCGTTTTTCCAACTGCTCGAGCTGGGCTGCGTCGAAAACATACGGACCGGCACTCGGCGGGCGAAAGTCGGTGTTCAAACTTTTGCCACCCCACGAAGTTTTGATGATCAGGATCGGAGCGTTGGTCACCTTTTGCAGGTGGAGTCCGAAGGTGAACTCCGGGCCGATCTTTGGACTATTCTGACTCGCACCGAAACCCGCCGTCAGCTTGCCCGTCTGCTCGGTCTCGGCGCAACCGATCGAGGAAATCCAAACGCGGTCGCATACCGTCGGATTACCGTTGGCATCCTGCATCTCGGCCAGCATCGGAGCGGTGGCCGGATCCATCCCCACGTGCTCGAAGGTGCTGACCTTGGCGTGGCCCTGCATGTTCGACTGGCCGGCGAGGATGAACACTTGAAGAGGCGCGGCTTCGACTTGGACCGCTATGAGCAGGAAGAGAACAAACGCGCGCATGATGCTGGAAAGGATGACCGGGTCAGCGCCCGGCGTCGATCACAAAGGCGGGACGCGACAAAACGGCATTGGCCCGCGAGCCATAGTAGTCGGAGCGCCAAAAGTCCTTCAAGTCTTCGGCGGTGATGAGTTGGAGACCGGGACTGGCGACGGCGGGATTGCAGAGAATGTAGAGATTCTCGGCGGCGATGTAACCGCACACGTTCAACGTGTGCCCCGCGAAACCGCCGGCGTATTGGGGGCCGATGTATTTGAAATCCACCACGACGGGCCGACCCGCGTCGAGCTCGCTCTTCAGCATCGCCGTGGCTTCCTCGAAACCCTTGTCGTCCGGCGTGTAAGTCACGAGCCGCCACTTCTGCCCGATCTTCTCCGACGCGTCGAGAAGATGCCACCAATCGGTGCCGGTGCCGAGTGGCGAAGGACACAGCTTTTTGAAGTCCCAGCCGCTGATGTCGCTGCCTTGCAATCGCGCAAAGGCCGCGCAAGCCGACGATCCGCAGTTGTTGTAGCCCTGATGGATGTGCGGCATCTGAACGAAGGCAAAATTGCCGGGCTCACTCTTTCGCTGGCGGTAGTCGATCAGCTTCAGCAAATCGGCACCCTCTTGGGCCGAGGCATTGTCGGATGGCTGCGCGGGATGGCCCGTTTCACCCGTCGGCGCCAGTTTCGAGGCCTTGGTCCAGCACTCCTTCGCGGCTTCCAGTTCGCCAGCTTGAAAATGCATCTCACCCAGCACGACCAAGCCGGAGGCGTTGTTCAATTCCGCCGCACGTTCCGCGAGCTGGCGTGCCTTGTCCGCGTTCGGTCCCACGCCTTCACCGGACCAATAAGCCATCGCAGCGGCCGCTGCGGCGCGTCCGTGCCCGCGCTCCGCAGCCTTCTCCCACCACTCAAGGCCCTTCTCGCAGTCCTGCTCCGTGCCCTGGGCACCAAAGTAGCATTGGCCGAGATTCCACGCCGCCTGCGCCGACTCTTCCGCCGCCGCCCTGAAGCAGCCAAACGCGACCGTCGTGTTTCGTTTGACCATTGCACCGCGCAGATAGGCAAAGCCGACGAAATCCAGCGCCTCGGCATTTCCTTGATCCGCCGCCTGATGCGCCCATCTCATGGCTTCGGCATCGTTCTTCTCGATGCCTTTGCCATCGCGGTAACGGATGGCCAGTTTCAGCATGGACTCAGGGTCACCTTCGTCCGCCTTTTTGATCAGGGCCTCCAGATTGGGATCCGCATCGGTGGCTGGCAAAGCGACAGGGTTCATAAACAGAAACAAGAAAGCGGGGAAGAGGAAGAGGACTTGGTGGGATTTCATGAAGCCTAGGCCATGTTACATCCATGAGTCCATCCCGTCTTGACCGGACAGCCGCCGGGAGTGTGAAAAGGCGCACACCCGCTGGGTTCGTCACTCGACGCGGTTGTCGTTGCCGTCGTCGCGAGTCGCGCGCTCGTGTGAAGGCGCAAAGACGTTGCCGGTCACGAGGTTGTCGTTGGCAAAGTCGCCATTGTCCGCGCTGCTGCCGAAGTCGTGACCGGCGTCGCACTCGCAATAAACACGACGTCCGTTCCTTGAACCCAGCCAGATCCCATAGCTACGCCACGTAAGCGACGACAGGTCGAGGCGGTTGTCGGCAATGACATTTCCGTGCGGTGTTTGATGACGGACCGTGCCGCCCTCGCCGCAGTTCCGATAGAGGTAAATCCCGCCCCAATCGGGATGCGCGAACGTGTTGTCCTCGATGCGGTTGTTGGCCGATCCATCGACGGCGATCACTTCCCGGTAGGTGCGCAGGTTGAAATGGTTGTCGCGAATGACGTTGTCCGCGCTCTCGGCGTCGAGATAGATGGCGGTGGAAACGCTCCATCCCGAGAACGTGCAGTTTTCAATCGTCACCCGGGTCACACCCGGCGCGAGGTAAATGGGGATGCGGCGCACGCCGTCGAACTCCACGTTGGAAATCCGGATGTTGGTCGGTGCGGCCGCTTGCGCGCGTTCGGTGTGGCCCAATTCCACCGAGGACGCGCGCACTCCCTCCGCCTCGCCATTCACTCCGAGACCGAGGATTCGAATGGAGCCGCGGATTCTGCAATTCCGAATGACGATGTCCTCCGGACGATCCCAACCGTCAGACGTCTTCTTGGAACGAATCACCAGTTCGGTGGGCTTGCCGTCGTTGAACCAACCTCCCGCCTCATCGATCACCCGATGACTCGTCCCACTCCCCGTCCAGACCATGCGCTCCAGCTTCGGTGCGGACCGCAGTTTCATCAGAACGGACGGGACCGTGTAATAGAGGCCGACAACGGTTGCAATCAGCAACCCCGTCAGCAGGAGGGCAAGCCGCCGCACGCACTTTGATCGGCGACGGGTGACTGGGGCGAGACCTTGAAACATCGTACTCAGTCGCCTAGTGTTGCTCTCAGCCTGGGTGTGTCGAGAGTTCGGGTGATGCGAAAGACCCCGGCGGGTCCGTTTGGGTGGCCAGAGTAGATGAAGATGTGTTGAACGCCGTTCGGCAGGTCGAGCACAGCGCCTGCGGGATGGAAGCCGTCGGCGGCGGCGTAGAACTTTCCCTCGCGGGCGAGCAACCGGCATTCGCGCGTCCACTCGCCCCTGTCCCAGTCCGCCGGGTCCATGCTCCATAGCCAAAGCTCCATCCGATGGCGCTCGCTGCGGACGATTTCGAACCGCTTCGTCACCGGATTGAAACTGAAATCGACCGTGTCCACGAGCCGCGGGTCTTCCAGGTTCGTGTCGATGATCTCGGGTGCCGACCCCGGCTGCCAAGTCATCTGCTTGTGCGAGCGGACTTGGACTTGATCGCGGGTCACGAAGAGGACACGCCCCTCGTGGAGCAAGGCGGCTGGCTCATACTGCGGAAAGCCAACCGGATATTCCTCCACCGTCCACTCCGCACCTCCGTCGGGTGATGACAGTGCGACGAAATACCGGGGTAGCCCATTCTTTTTGATCTGCGCTTCGTTGGCACCGAACCAGTTTCCGAAAATCGTGAGTCCGGCATGCGGCAAATCGAGCACGCGCGGACCGATGTTGATCAACGGATGGGGAAAGGTGTCGTCACGCAACGCGGCGGAGAAATGCCTCCAGGTTTGCCCGGCGTCGTCGGAGCGAAACACGCCGTGGTTGTTCACCGCCACGACCGAGCCGTTGCGCGTGGTGCCGATGGCGTGCAGGTGCACCTTGTAGCCCTCGGTCGAGGTGTTTTTTGGATCGAACTTTGCGCGATGCGACAAGGGAACGAGTCCTCCGCGCTCGCGGTCCGCCGGTTTCATGCAATCTCGCAGGTCGTAAGGTGCCGACCAAGTCTGCCCTCCGTCTTTGCTGCAGAGCACGATGCCGTAAGACATTTCCGGTGCGGGATCGCCCGCCCCAGCCGCCCGATGACCGGGAATGCGACGGTGCATCACCACCAACGTGCCGCCCGTCATGGTCGCGATCGGCCAACCGTAGTGATTGCAGTTGCCCGCATCGTCGGGGGGCAGGTGAACGGCACAAAGCTCCATCAGTCCCGCCTGTCCGGCCCGCGTCAATTGGTCCGCGAATTCCGGAGTCAAACCAAGCAGGTCACGCGTTGGTTCCGTCCCTGACAACGACGAGGGCAACCACGCCAGCAGGCCCGCAGCCCAGAGCAACCCGGTCGATTTCAGCCAGCCTGGAATGCGTGCCATTACTTCTTGGCCTTCTTCGGTGGAGGCGGGATGCGCGGGGTGAGGAAGGAATCGACGAGGGCCTTGTCGGCTTCGCACATGGCTCCGTCCGCAGGGATCTCAACACCCGCGCTCCAGAGGATGCCGTTGATGACGAGTTTCCGCATGCCATCGAGTTCCCAAGCATGGTGTGCATCGAGGCCGCTGAAGTTGAACGACCGCCCGCCGCTGGCGCGATCAAAGGTCCAGCACACGATGTCTTTGTCGCCGCCTTCAGGGGATCCGAGGTGTTCTTTGCCCGACCACACCAGCGGCGTGATGCCCTTCATCCCGGCGGGAAATTTGAACCGGTTCAACCAGCCATCGTTGATTTCCCAAGCCGTGACGCCACGCGTGATCGGATGCTCGGGAAAGGTGTCATGCACGCTGTCCCAGTGACCGCGACTGGAAAGCGCGTTGTAAAGACCGCCCGTCCAGTCCATCGATTGCTTTGAGAACTCCGGAGGGAATTCCACAGCCTGATGAAGGTTCACGAGCCCCGTCTTGCCGTCTGCGATCTTCTGAACCAACGCCACATGCCTTGGTGTCGCGAGATAGGCCTGCTTGCCACCGCCATCGGTGTAAAACACGACCGATGCGGCGCCATCGAACACCGATTCATCCGCCGGCCACTCCTTTTCCACCAGCACGACTTCGACGCCCGGCGTCTGCTTCAGAAGCGCCTCCATGATTCGGCATCCGCCGAGGTAGTCATGATGCCCCACTTTATCGACTTCTTTGACCTGTCCGGCGACGAGGACGATTTTGACGCTCTCAGCCGCTTGGGTGGCGGCGAGGGAGAAAGCGAAGGCGGCGAGTGACAGCAGAAGTCGGGCACGTGAAATCATGGTGGGTTGGGTTGGAGTGCGGTAGTAAACGCAGGCGGATCGATACTCCTGTCGTTCGGGCCGTTCGTGCAATATAAGTTCCCCGCGTTGTGCCTGATCGCCCCTACGACTGCCCCAACCGGCCCTCAACACCTCGAATCCCCAGCTCCATGAAACGTCTTCCGCTCGCAACCATCGCTCTGCTCCTCACGGTTTCATTTTCGAGGTCCCTTGCCGACGATTGGCCTCACTGGGGCGGTCCCGAACACGACGACATCTGGCGGGAGTCGGGCATCCTGACGGCGTTTCCGGAAGGCGGCCCAAAGGTTCTCTGGCGCAGGCCGATCCACCGTGGCTACTCCGGACCTGCTGTCGCCGACAGAAAGGTCTTCGTCTTCGACCGGCAGATGGCCGACCCGAAAAACGCTCCGGGAAATGCCTTCGACCGCGGCGAGATTCCCGGAGATGAGCGTTTGCTGTGCCTCGACGCGGAGACGGGCGAAATCCTTTGGGAAAAGAGCGAGCCGGTGAACTACACGGTCAGCTACGCCGCCGGACCGCGCACCACCCCCACCATCGACGGTGATCGCGTTTACACCGTGGGTGCCGAGGGCGATCTCTTCTGCCGATCCGTGAAGGACGGTGGAGTGCTCTGGTCGAAGAAACTCAAAGAACTGCCCGGTGCGCGAACACCGACCTGGGGTTACGCCGCGTCTCCGTTGATTGACGGGAATCTCCTCATCTGCCTCGCAGGCGGCGATGGCTGCGTGGCCATCGCTTTTGACAAAATCTCCGGCAAGGAACAATGGCGTGCGCTCTCAGCAAAGGAGCCGGGGTATTGCCCGCCGAAGATCATCGAACATGGTCGCAAGCGGATGCTCCTCCTGTGGCATCCCGAGTCCGCGAACGCACTCGATCCCGCGACCGGCGAACTCATTTGGACAGTTCCCTGGCAGTTACGATCCGGACTCAGCGTACCCAGTCCGCAACTCGATGGCGACCACTTGCTATTCACCTGTTTTTACAATGGCTCCATGCTGCTGAAGCTCGACGGCGAGAACACGCCAGAGATCGTGTGGCGCACGGAAAAGGCCAGCGAGAAACGCACTGAGCATCTGCATGGCATCATCAACAGCGCCGTGATCTCGGACGGGCACTTCTACGGAGCGTGTTCGTACGGCGAGTTCCGTTGCCTCGAACTTGTGAGCGGAAAGCGCGTGTGGGAGTCCCTGAAACCTGTCGGCATTGAAAAGCCCGTCCGCTGGGGAACCGTCTTCGTCACGCCGCATGAGGACCGCTACTTCCTCTTCAGTGAGACCGGCGAGCTCGCCATCGCCAAACTCTCACCCGCTGGCTACGAAGAGATCTCCCGCGCCAAGGTAATCTCTCCCAACGGACTCGACATGAGACAGCGCCCCATCGTCTGGTCGCATCCCACCTACGCCATGAAGAGCTGCTTCGTGCGGAATGACTCAGAGATCATTCGGGTCGACCTTTCCGCAGAGTAGCCGCCCGCCCGCAGCTGCGTCGGCAAGGACGTGGTTCATCGAGTATTCCGCCCGCGCGCACTCAGCCCGCCACCGAC
>CAXBNA010000284.1:0-6771 GCA_963976915.1 uncultured Verrucomicrobiales bacterium | reverse complement strand
CTCCGATCCAAGACAGAGAATAAGACAAGGATTAAGGCAATGAATCAGGAACCACTCCCCCTCACCCCTTCCAAAAATTCGCGGATCTTCGTGCCCATTCGCGTTAAAAAGGGGAAGCGCGAAGAGCCGCCTCCTTTATCTGTTGCCGACCTCGTCCCCCGGTCTCCTTCATCCGCTCCTCCTGCCTAAACTGCGAGCCGAAGCATCCGGGCGACTGAGACAAGCAATGCGTCGCATTGCCCCCAGGCTGATCGGCAGAAGCGAAGTGCTCCTGCCCTCACCGACTAACTTTCCTCAAAGTAATCCGAATCGACTCTCTTGATGGCGATGGTCCGCGCCGTGGAGACGCCCACGTCGTGTTCGATCATGAGATCAGTGAGGCGTTCCCCGTCGATTAGAATGATCTTCTGGGTCACCGCAGCGGCATAATCGGTGGCGGTCGTGGCAAAATCACTCGTCGTGATGAAGACGCCCTTGTTGGCTTGTTGGCCGGCGAGCGCCCCCACGAAGCTCTGGATCTCTTTACGGCCAACCGTGTTCTGCCAACGCTTGGCCTGCACGTAGATCACATCCAGTCCGAGGCGGTCTTCATTGATGATGCCGTCGATGCCTTCGTCGTTCGATTTTTTGGTGACTTGTGCCGCCTCTTCACGGGAACCGCCATAGCCCATGGAAAAAAGAAGATCGAGCACGATGCGCTCGAAACGATATGGATCCACGGTGATCAACTGTTCCAAGAGTTCGGCGCGGAGACTCGATTCCATTTCTTCGACCGCCTGATCGATGGATTCTTCTGGGGTGCTATCAGACGTCTCGCCGGACGGGGTCGGTTTCGATTGTTTCGCCGATTGATTTGCCTTACTGGCGCTCTGCCACGCCTCTTCATAGCCGTCGACCGCCTTCAAGTCGTGGTAGTTGACCGGATGCCCCTCGTGCTTCTTGAGAAACTCCATCCCTGCTTGGGTGGCCTTGTAGGTTGCCTTCGCCACTTTCTCAATGAGACCTGCCTTCGTCAGATGGCTCATCGCCCAACCGACCCGGTTGCCCACGCGTAGCATGCCGGACTTCAAGCGCTCATCTTTTTCTTCATCGGTCATTGGAACCACTCGGAAGACGTGGGCCTGAGCGGAATGGCGCGTGATCGGTTCTTTGGACGCCAGTTGCAGGACGGGTTGGATCAATTGATCCCAGGTGGGTGTGGCCATGATGTTCTAGTTTTCAGTGAGCAACGCTTCCTCCACCGCGCGGAACTCGGCCAGCGCGGCTTCGAGGGATTCGACGATCTCGGCGGCCAGTTCGGCCGGGGGCGGGAGGTTTTCGCTGTCTTCCAAGCTGTCGTCTTTGAGCCAGAAGATGTCGAGGTTGGCTTTGTCGCGCGCGACGATCTCGTCGTAGGTGTAGCGTTTGAAGCGGTCGGTTTGCCTTCGGCGGTCTCGGCTGCGCCTCGACTCCTTGCGCTTGGCGGTCCCTCAAGGCAGGGCGCTGATTCCCGTCGGCTCGGGAGGCGGTGGGCAAGAGACGGCCCGCCCTACCTAAAGGGCAGGCTTTGAAGTCTTCGGAGTCCTGGTTGGCCAGCTTGGAGAAGCGCAGGTAGGTGATCAACGCCCGTGCGGCTCGCACCTCGATGGAATCGCCGTAACCGACCCCTGCGTTCTTGAGGACGTGGGCGTAGTTCCAGACTTTGGAGACGATGACCGAGGAGTCGTTACTCATCGGGTTCAAATGGAAAAGATGGTCTTCAACCGTGTGAATAGATCTTCAAACTGCGCGAATTCCCTGGAATGAAACGATGTGGCGGCATCTGCAAACGCAGTCTTCTTTTTTTTGATTTCGAAGACATCCGCCCCCTGATAGATTGCAGCTTCCTTCATATTGTGAGTCGCCAAAAAAGCGTCGCTGAAATAGTGCTCGATCTCTAGTACCCGGTGAGTTGATCGAGATGGCACGAAAGCCTCGCGACCTGCGGGAGTAGGCAGCAAAATGGCGTGAACATCCTTCGTTCGATGGCGCTTGTGAGAAGAATCGATACCTTGGACAAAATCAGGCGTCTTCAGGCCATCGAACTGACCTGCCCCCTCTCGGTCGTTATCGAAGATCGCCAAAACCTTTTTCCCAAAGATGGCGGTAAGATAACGGAGCGAAGCATTCAGATTTTTTGCCCCTCCGGCACCAGAATCTGACCCGCACCCTACGGGAGTGAATGGCATTGTTACAGACGGGTAGAGCTTATTCCACGCGACTGTGATCAGTTTTGCGTCTGTAGGCCCTTCAGTTAGAAGTGCGGGCAATGCAAGTTCGTTCAAACGCTCTACTGTCCCTTTCAAAGATGTGATCTCTCGTCGCGCCTCTTTGAAGTGGGGTTCAAGCAACATCATCAAGCCCATCGAAGAATCCAACTCCTCTAGATCTAAATTACCAATGGGACGGACCACCGATAGAGGCTGCTCAACACTCTTGGTAACGAGAAAAAGGCCAACCTTTGCAGGATCGCTTTCACGAAACACGCTGTAAAACGCCGGTGAGTGGGTAGTCACCAATGTTTGGATTGATCCGCAGTTGTCGACCAACTGACTTGCGAGTTCGAAACAGCGTCTCAACTCTAGATTGTTCTCCGGCTCCTCGTATCCCCAAACGGTAACTGCCTTTGGACGCCCGGGAGCTGAGAGATGATTTGCCTGATCAGCCAACCATTTTAGCACGATGGGAATATGCCTAACCTTGATCCCATCGCCCCGTTGTGCCAAAGAAAAACTCTTGTCTGACGAAATAGACGTGAATTCCAGCTGACTGAACAGATCCCTCAGATTGGCAGGCAATTCGATGGTCGTTTCTAGCCCAAGACGAGAACGAATGTCGGCAAGGATCTGAGCAGTGTTATCGCTTATCGTGGCGGTGAACGAACTGGAAGCTTCTCTAATTTGTTCCTCAACTGTCGCTTCGAGCATATCGTGAAGTTTCGCCATCAGCGACTGAAAGTAATCCGGTCCTTTGATCGCCGGAACGTAGTCAAAACGCATCGACCGGAGGAACGCGGCGATCTTCGATTTAGCACTAACGGACGAACGGTCTTTAAGGGAAAACTGGTCGGAATGAATGCCAGACTTACGCCACACCTTGTGCCAGATTACGGAACTCTGGTTGGCAAACGACGAGGGTGGCTTTACCTCGATCTGGATGGAAATCTCCTCCGCCTTCCGCACTCGTATGGGAGCGAAGGCACAGTAATCCCGATCCCAATCTAGTTTGTAGCCTTGCGGCTTATCGTGGTTAAAGAAAAGATCCAAAGAGCGCAGGATGTTCGACTTTCCCTCGTCATTCTGACCGACGAATATATTGAGGTCGCGAATAGAATGGTCGAACGACGCTATTGAACGGAAATTTTTAATTGTGAGTGCGGTGATACTCATATGACTCAGAGACTGCCTGAAAATGCAGCAGCGAGAGTTGATTAGTGGAGGCGGTTGGAGCGGGTGATCTAACGGCCGAGTTCCGCTTCGAGGTGGTCGATGGCGGTGGTGCAGGCTTCGATTTCGGCGACGATTTGGTGTTATTTACCGAGGATATCAGCCCAGCGCTGGGGCATCCACTTGCGGGCGTGGGTGTAGCGCGCTCTCTGCTCGGCGACATGGGAGAGGGGGTTGCCCTCCTTTTTGGCCTCGACGACGCCGAGGGCCTTGCCGTCAACGAAGAGGACGTAGTCGGCGGGGCCGCCGTGGGATTGAAGCTCCCGCACCGCGACGCCAGAGCCGCCGAGAGGTTCAGCTGATCAATGCTCTGCACAACCCAACCGGCCGCCTCAAGCTGGCGGTCAATCACTTCGCGGGCTTCTTGTTCTTGGGTGCTCAATCTAGCGAGGATCGTAAGCGGTTCTTGGATGAGTCGTCAACCGCTGCCGCACTGATTGGGGAGAAACCCGCCGTTCATGCCAAAGTCGAAGACAAGGAAAGAACTTCCTCCCCAGGCAGCCCCAGGGCTTCCCATCGCCTCCGCCGGCTCGTTCAGGGGAACCGCTGGATCGCCGTCGGAAGTCCCGCGCTCGTCGTCGGAAACCCTGAGCTCGCCGTCGGGAACCCCAGGCTCGGCATCGGGAACCCCAGGCTCGGCATCGGGAACCCCAGGCTCGGCATCGGGAACCCCGGGCTCGGCATCGGGAACCCCGGGCTCAGCGTCGGGAACCCCAGGCTCATCGTCGGAGGCCCCGCGCTCAGCGTCGGGAACCCCGGGCTCAGCGTCGGGAACCCCGGGCTCGGCGGCGGAAGTCCCCTTTTCCCTGAGGGGAAGCGGTCCGTCGTCCCGCGGAAGCGGTCTGCCGCCCGCCGGAATCCTTTTCAACGGGCGGGGTTCCCCCGCCCTTCTCCACCGGAGGACTGCCGGATCCCGACTTGGAACAGCGGCGTCTTGTGGAGCTCTTCGGCCCTTCGGAGCCTTCGCCTCCCCGCCCCTCCGACCCGGGCATTCTCACGAATGCCGCTACGTCCTCCGCTCGCACTCAATGAGCGCAACGCGCCACGTCCCTTCCCCAAGGAGGGATGGCATTCTTGCCGTCCCGGTCAAAAAGGGCTTCGCCGTAAGTTTCGTAGCCGTCTGAAAGACGGCGCTCCCAGGGCTCCGCCCCCCAGCTCCCGCCCCGGCGGTTGGAAACCGCCGCTCCTTGGTTTGCCCTCGCTAGTTCACCTCCCGGAGGCGGTCGATGTCGGCGAGAAGGTCGCGAGCGCGGAGGGCGTCTTTGACGGCGGGGATGCTGAGGAAGGCGGAGGGACCGGCAGCGGTGGTCGTCATCCGAAGCGCCTCGATTCCGAGGAGGCGCATCAGGAAGTCCTGGGTGGTGGCGTAGTCGATGATGGAGCGGAAGTGGAGCTTCCGGTCAGATCGGGTCACGAAGTGCTGGCGGACCCGGAGGAAGGGTCCCTCTACCGAGACTTCCAGACTGTCCGCATAGCGCGCCGCAGTGAAGTGGCTGAAGACGAAGTAGCAGAGCGTGGCCAAGGCAGCTCCCGTGGCCATGCCAACACCGACATGCCGGAGAATAATCCATGGGATCTCAGAGCGCTGAAGCTCGCCCGCATCCAGGGCATCGACAATGCCGGAGAAACCCAGCAGCCCGCCGATAAGGACCAGGGGAACAAGCCACCAACGATACCAATTGAAGCGCAGATAGGTCTTCAAACGGGGACGATCGATCTCGATGTTCAAAGTGGCGGGGTAAGGATCGTGATGGGGCTCTTTCATGGTCGTATGGAATGATCCTGCGCCCTCAACCTCCCGGCCATTCGAATCGGAGGGATCGTTTGTAAACGCCGGTGGGCTCGATGGGTTGGTTGGGAGCAACGCCGCGAATGGCTCCGCTCATCAGTTCCCGCCCCGGCGGCTGGAAACCGCCGCTCCTTGAGTTGCCCGCTCCTCTTCGCCCCGCCACCCCATGGCATTCTCACGAATGCCGCTACGTCCCCCCCTTCGTCAGCGATCAGTCGCCAGTCAGTCCTCTGCGCCTTTGCGGCTCCGCGTGAGACGGGTTCATTCCCATTCCGCTCGGCCTCAGCTACAGCAAGACAGGGGGCCGTGCACCCTGTGATCGAGGGACGAACGTTCCGCACAGTAGTCTGCGCGGACCAGCCGAGGCTCAATACGTCGCTCGACCGCCGGAGAGGTCAAAGACGGCACCGGTGGTGAAGGAGCAGTCTTCGGAGGCGAGCCAGGCGACGAGGGCGGCGGCTTCATCGGTCTTGCCAAACCGAGCCATGGGGATCTTCGACAGCATGTAGTCGATGTGGGTCGGGGACATCTGCTTGAAGATGTCTGTCTCGATCACGGCGGGAGTGATGCAGTTGACGAGGATGCCGGAGGTGGCGAGTTCCTTGCCGAGGGATTTCGTCAGCGCCACGACGCCTGCCTTGGAGGCGCTGTAGTGGGCGGCATTGGGGTTCCCTTCCTTTCCGGCGATGGAGGCGATGTTGATGATGCGGCCGTAGCCGCTCTTCAACATCACGGGCACCACCGCGTGGCAGCAATGGAAGGGACCGTCGAGATTGATGGCGACGACGCGCTTCCACTCGGCGGGGTCGGTTTCCCAAACGGTGGCGTTGGTTCCGGCAATGCCCGCGTTGTTCACGAGGATGTCGACCCCCCCCAGAGCTGCAACCGTGGCTTCCGTCGCGGCACGGACGGACGCGATGTCGGTGACATCCACGACCGCGGTCTGAACGCCGTTTTCAAAGCTGGTGCTTGCCTCGACGAGGGCCTCGGCATCCACATCCCAAAGGCACACGGAGGCCCCCGAGGACGCCAGCCGCTGGGCGATGGCAAGTCCGATGCCGCGCGCACCGCCGGTGACGACGGCTCGACGTTGGGAAAGATCGATCTGGTTCATGCCTTTCCCTTCTGCTTCAGCAGGAAGTACTCGATGCTGTCGATGAGCGCGAGCCAGCTCGCATTGATGATGTTGGTGGAGACGCCCACAGTGCCCCAGGAGGTCTCGCCGTCGCCGGAGACGACGAGGACGCGGGTCTTGGCGGCGGAGCCGCTGCGGCTGTCGATGATGCGCACCTTGTAGTCGAGGAGCACCATTTGGGCGATCTCCGGAAAGAGGGGAACCAGGGCTTTTCGCAAGGCCATGTCGAGTGCGTTCACGGGACCGTCGCCTTCGTCCACGGTGTACACGTTTTCATCGCCGATGCGGAGTTTCACGGTCGCCTCGGTGTTTTCGTAATCGGAATCGAAGTGGAAGCGGTGCGTGGTGTGGTACTCGAGCGGCTCGAAGAACTTCGCCGCCTC
>CAXBNA010000283.1:0-6789 GCA_963976915.1 uncultured Verrucomicrobiales bacterium | reverse complement strand
CTGCCCGTTCAATAGGCACCGGTGGCGAGGAGTACGAGGGTGCAAGCGTCTTCGGTCGAGATGCCTGCTTCGGAGAGTTTTTGGGCGAGCTCGGGGTTCTCCGTGCCGGGATTGAAGATCACGCGTTTGGGTTTGAGGGCGACAAGGGCGTCGGCCATGCCTGTGGAGATGCTGGGATTGACGTACATCGTCACGGTATCGATGGGGCCCTCGACGGTGGAGAGATCGGCATGGACGGGCCGACCCTCGATCTGTTTGAGGCGGGGATGGACGAGGATGACCTCGTGCTCGTAGCGCAGCAGCTCGACCATGGCTTTGTGAGCGTAGCGGTCTGGCTTGTCGCTGGCGCCGATGATGAGGACGCGATCGGTGGAGAGTTTCATGGTTGGATTGGGAGACGGGTTGCGGGTTGGCGATACGACTGGTCAGCGCGTTTTGGGCCACAATCCGGGAAAGATCGTCAAAACTGAACATCGGAGGGTCGATGAGAGTCCCATGGTGGGTCGCAAAGGCCTTGTGGCAGCCTCTGAAATGTTGCAACCCCAGGGTTGCCAGGGACTTATAGATTCTGGTAAAGTCTTTGTGAATACATGAATACCGGGGGCGGCTGCCCTCTCTTGCTTAGACGCCGCCTCCCCATGAATCGTCTCCTCCTCGCCTGCCTTCTCGTCCTTGCGGCGATTGCCATTTGGTGGGTTGGCGCTCCAGACCCGGCCAACCCTATCCCGCCCGCTCCGGCGAAGGAGTCGGATTCGGTTCAGCCTGAAGCTGTTGCGCCGGACGCGGCGCCGACGAAAGGCGAGACCGGAGGTGCCGCCAGCGACGCGGCCGCCTCAGGCGTGCGTGATCGCTACGAAGGTCTGCCCGTGGTGGAAGTCCGCGAGTCGGCGCGGGCCGAGGGCGCGGTGAAGCGAATCGAGCGCCTGAAACTGGTGCGGAAGGACGGCTTCAAGTACCCGCTGATCCGCGTGAAGGAGGAGTGGGTGGAGGATGCGGCGGGAAAACGGATGGTCTCCCAGGTGGCGATGGTCGCGGATCATGTGTTGATGAAGCCGACTGATCCGACGCTGGATGAGGCGGCGGTGCTCTCTCGTCTTGTGAGTCTGGGCGGCTCGCTGCGGAAGAAGATGCCCGCTTCCGGGATTTGGTTGGTTTCCTTTCCCGAGCCGAATTTGGACACCATTCCCGACGCCCTGGCCGAAGCCGCGAAACATCAGGACCTGATTCTCTACGCCGAGCCCGATTACTTGGCTCACGCGACGATCGAGCCAGATGACGCGAGTTTTGGAACGCTCTGGGGCATGAACAACACGGGTCAGAGTGGTGGCACCGAAGACGCGGACATCGACGCGCCGGAGGCTTGGGAGCTCCACACTGGAAGCCGCACCGTACGCGTGGGTGTGATCGACACGGGGATCGACTTCACGCATCCGGAACTCTCGGCCAATATCGGGTCAAACGCGGCCGAAGCCGCCGGCACGCCGGGCATCGATGATGATGGCAATGGCTACATCGATGACATTCGCGGCTGGGATTTTGCCAACGATGACAACAACCCCATCGACGATCACAATCACGGCACCCACGTCTCGGGAACGATTGGAGCGTTGGGAAACAATGGCGCGGGCGTGGCCGGCGTGTGCTGGCAGGTGTCGCTGGTGCCGCTGAAGTTTCTCGATGCGAGCGGGAGCGGCGCCACTTCAGATGCGGTGGAGGCCACAGCCTATGCGACGAATCTCGGCGTCGATTTGACATCCAACTCCTGGGGAGGCGGAGGTTTTTCGCAGGCGCTCAAAGAAGTGATCGATGAGGCAAACGCGGCAGGGAAACTTTTCATCGCGGCGGCGGGCAACGAGAGCTCAAACAACGACATCGTGGGCAGTTATCCCGCGAACTACGACAGCCCGAACCTGATCTCGGTGGCATCGACGACCCGGACGGATGCCTTGTCGTCGTTCTCCAATTACGGCGCAACGACCGTCCACCTGGCGGCTCCGGGCAGCGAGATCCTGAGTACGGTGGTGGGAGGCAATTATGCGACCTTCAATGGCACCTCGATGGCGACCCCGCACGTGTCTGGCACGTGTGCTTTGCTGAAGGCCTTCAAGCCGGACCTCACCCACCTTGAGATTCGGGAGATCATTCTGCAGACGGTCGACTTCGTGCCCGCGCTGGAGACGACCACCATCACGGGGGGGCGTCTGAATGCCCATGAAGCCATGCAGGCCGCGTCAGGTCTGACGGTGTCACCTGCGACGCCGTTTGTGTCGGAGGGTCCTGACGGCGGGCCGTTCAATCCTGCGTCGAGGATTTACACGCTGACCAATCGGGACACCGCATCGCTGTCTTGGACGGCGAGTTCCGATCAGGCGTGGATCGCACTGTCGCCTGCCTTGGGCAATCTGGATCCAGGCGAGAGCGTGACGGTGACCGCGACGATGCAGCCTGCGGCTGAGGATCTGCCACCGGATGAACATGTGGCGACCCTGAGTTTCGAAAACGTGGGTTCGGGCCGGATTTTGGAACGCCAGGTGGTGCTGACGGTCACCCCGCCGGTGGTGGCGTCCTTTGACTTGGAAACCGATCCCGGATGGCCGCGTACCGGGCAGTGGGATTTTGGAGTGCCGCTGGGTCAGGGCGGATTGAGCTATGGATTTCCTGATCCTGACTCGGGGGCTACGGGCAACAACGTTTTGGGCGTGAATCTGTCGGGTGACTACAGCATCGGATTGGGCGGTCCCTACTATGTCACCGCTGGCCCCTTTGACTTTTCCAAACGCCACACCACGTCGCTCCGTTATTCTCGCTGGCTGAACACCGACTATCAGCCCTGGGTGTCCGCGAACGTTGAAGTATCAACCAACGGAACAACTTGGACGACGGTTTGGACCAACGGCAGTTTCTCCGTGACGGACAATGCGTGGGTGCGACTTGAGCACGATCTGTCGGCGATTGCCGATCGAGAGGAGGAAGTCTGGATTCGGTGGAGTTACGGCATTGGCTCGACGGGAGCGTTTCCGCTGTCGGGTTGGAACTTGGACGACATCACCCTGTTTGGCATTCCCACGGCGATCTTGGATCTTCCAGGTGGTGTGGAAGTGACGGAAGGGGGCGCCACCGTGCCGGTGACCATGACCGTGGAGCCGGCTCCGACGGAAGACCTGACGGTTGATTTGGTGGTCTCCGATGGGGCACAGTTGACTGTCCCTGCCACGGTGCAGGTGTTGGCGGGCGAGACCTCCATTCAGTTCGACGTGGTCGCCGTGGATGATGCCCTGTTGGATGGAACGCAGATCATCAGGATCGATGCCATCGCCACCGATTACATCGGCGGGACCACGGAGGTGGCGGTTCACGACAATGAGAGTACCACGTTGTCCCTGACGTTGCCTGCCACCGTGATCGAGGGGTCGGGCGGGCTGGCCGGTCAAGGCACGGTGACCTTGGCGGAAGCCGCCGGTGCGGATGTGAAGATCCAGTTGGCTTCAGACGACCCCGGGGAGTTGCAGGTTCCGGCAACGGTGACCGTGGCTTCAGGTGCGACGTCTGCTTCGTTTGATCTCCTTGTGCCGGATGATGGTCAAATTGACGGCACCCAGCCAGTGACCATCGCCGCTTCCGTGCCCGGATGGTCCGGAGATTCCGCATCGGTCGATGTGGAGGACAACGAGTCTCTCGATCTGATGGTGAGTTTGCCTGCGGCGATGTTGGAAGGCCAGGGAACTGCGACGGGGCAAGTACGTTTGGCCGGTTCTTTGGCATCGATCTTGGAGGTGACGCTCACAAATGCCGCCCCGACCCAACTTGCGGTTCCTGGAACCGTTACTATTCCTGCGGGGCAGGTGGTTGGGTCGTTCACGGCGACTCCGGTGGATGACGCGCTGGTGGATGGCGTTCAGTCCGTGCAGATCACGGCATCGAGCGCCGGGTTTGTGGATGGTTCGGCGGTGGTGCTGGTTTACGACAATGAGACCCCCGCATTGGCCACGTCTCCTTTTCCGGTGGATCAAGAGTCACGCGCGCACCCACAAAGCGACCTCGCCTGGGAGTATGATCTGACGACGGGAGGCACGCCGAGCAGCGCGGACATCTGGTTTGGCACCAGCCTTCCGCTGGAGGAAGCCAATTTTCTGGCCAACACCACCCAGCGCTCTTACTCGCTGGCGACGCTGACGCCGGGCACGACCTACTACTGGCAGATCCACAGTGATCGGGCGGGTATCAAAACGGCTGGGCCGGTGTGGCAGTTCACGGTACCTCCCATCGGAGAAGTGGCGCGCTACCAGTGGGACGCGCTTTCGTCCGAGCAGCTGGTGGATTCACCCATTCCGGTCACGATCACGGCTTACGACGATCTGGACAACGTGGTCACGCCGTGGAATGGCCCGGCCACGCTCGCGCCGGTTTCGACTCCGACGACCATGGTGATCAGTGAGGTGGAGCCGAATACGCCCGACGTCATTGAACTGACCAATGTCTCCGATGGTGAGGTGGACCTGTCGGGATGGACCCTGTGGATTTACGATGTGGACAGCGAACCCGGACCCAAGCCCCCGTTCGTCTTTCCAGACGGCACGGTTTGCGCTGCCGGGGAGACGGTGACCGTCACCGAATTTGGGACAGCACCCGGAGTCGCCCCGGACTTTCTTTACGGAGCGAACATCAACTGGACCGCCAATTCGAGCGTTGGCCTGATGCTGCAGCGGCCGGACAACACGATTGCGGATTTCATGTGCGGGGGAAGCTTGAGTTCCGGGGCGATCGCGGTGCCGCTGCCCATCCCGCCCGATCAATGGACTGGGCTTCCCGCCGACGTACCGATCTTTTCGAACCTCACCTACACACGTCAAGGCGAGGAAGACCTTCAGCGTGCGGCTGACTGGACCGCCGCATCACCTTCCATCGGCACATTGAATGGAACCATGACGGTTCCGTTCCCGGGCACGCTGGTCTCCATCGAGATTGATCCCGTGGACATCACCTTTTTGGCAGGTGTGTGGACCGGGAATGTGCGTGTTCGCCAGCCCGTTCCCGTGATGGCCTTGGGCGTCACCGACGCCGGAGGGAGCACCGGGGAGTCCAATCTATTCGAAGTACTTTCGTCTGGCGATCTGACTTTGACGTTGAGCCAAGTGGAGGGCGCTGAGGGAGATGGGGCCCTTGCTGAGGTGGCAACTGTTTCGCTGTCCTTCGCCGTTGGCGTGGATGTCACCGTCGACCTGACGCCGGACGACCTCACGGAAATGTCGCCGACGACCCTTGTGATTCCGGCAGGCCAGACCTCGGCAACCGGGCCGTTGCAAATTGCCGATGACGCATTGCTGGACGGACCGCAACTGGTGAGAATCGAGGCCACCGCGCCTGCCTTCAATCGCTCCGAAGCCACCTTTACCGTCAATGACGATGAGTCAGCGGAGCTCACCCTGACGCTGCCACCGGTGATGACCGAGGATCAAGGGACGTTGGTTGGACAGGGTCTGGTGGAGGTTTCCGAGCCGGTGGATGAAGACGTTGTGGTCACACTGACGAGCCAGGATGAGAGTGAACTCCGGGTGCCGTCTGCTGTGACGGTATTGGCGGGAACCAGTTCGGCAGCTTTCGATCTCACGGCAGTGGACGACAGCCTGTTGGATGGTGACGTGACGGTGGATGTGATCGCGACCGTTGTCGGTTGGACCGGTGGCAGCGCCCAAGTGGAGCTTCGGGACAACGAAGCTCCGAATCTCTCCCTCACGGTGCCGGTCGAAGTCAGCGAGGGCGATGGCCTGATCACAGGGACCGTTGGCCTGACCGGTGAAGCGGTGGAAGAGATCACCGTGGCGCTGTCTTCCTCGAACGTCACCGACATCGGTGTGCCTGCTTCGGTCACCATTCCTGTGGGTGCGAGCTCAGCGACGTTTGATCTGAATGTGGCCGATGATCCGGATACGGACGGCAATTTTTCGGTGACGATCACCGCGACGGCAGCGGGACTGACACAGGCGTTTGGTACCGTGGTGGTGCTCGACAATGATGCGGCGACCCTTCAGATCGCCGAGGTGGCCGGACCTCAAAAAGAAGGCATCGCGTTTCCGGTGACCATCACCGCGCTCGCCGTCGGCGATCAACCGCTGAAGAGCGTGGCGGGACCGGTCAGCCTCTCGGCCGCTGGAGACCTTGGCCCGCTGGTCGTCGACCCCGCCGAGTTGGACGGATTTGTCGACGGAGTGTGGAGCGGGAGCGTGCGCGTGCTTTCGGCAGACACAAACGTGGTGCTGTCGGTGCAAACGCCCTCAGCGTCCGGGGTCAGCAATGCCTTTGATGTGGATCAAGGGGCGAGGTTGCAGGTCGTGCCAACGGCGGTGTCGGCTGAGGTGGCCGCAGGCTTTTCCACAACCACTCAGGTGACGATTCAGAATGGGGGTGGCGATCCGTTGACGTGGACGGGATCCGAGTCCGTGCCGTGGCTTTCCAGCGACACCGCAGGCGGAACGATTCCTGCAGGAGGGTCTTTTGTCGTGACCTTGAGCTTCAATGCGACGGCGCTATCCGCAGGCGAGGTGACGGCCGACTGGACCATCAGCTCAAACGATGGCGTTCGTCCCGTGGTGGAGGTTCCCGTTGCTCTCAGCGTGAAGCCCGGCTTGGACCACTTCGAATGGGCGACCATCCCAGGCCCGCAGTACATCGGGGCGGACTTTCCGGTCTCGATTAGCGCCCGCGACCTCAACGGCGATTTGATTCCCGAGTTCGAGGGAACGGTGGACTTCGAAGCCAGTGGAACGGGTGGTCTCATTCAGGTCCCCATTG
>CAXBNA010000282.1:0-6934 GCA_963976915.1 uncultured Verrucomicrobiales bacterium | reverse complement strand
ACTACCAGCAGCTGGCCATCATCCGCCGCCTGGTGCGCGACCTGAATTTCCCCGTCGAAATCCACGGCGTGGAAACCGTTCGGGAATCCGACGGTCTCGCCATGAGTTCCCGAAACCGCTACCTCACGCCTGAGGAGCGCGCCCAGGCACCGGCCATCCGCGCTGCCCTGCTGGCCATGCGCAGCGCCTACCAGACGGGCGAAACGGATGCAGCCCAGCTCCTGGCCTGTGGCAGCACGCTGCTCGAAGCAAAGGCTCCCTCCGGCCGCATCGACTACCTTGAGATCGTGGACCGCAACTCCATGCAGCCCCTCGATCCCGTCACCGACGACGGCCTCATCGCCGCCGCCATGTACTTCGGCAAAGCCCGCCTGATCGACAACATCGAGGTAGCGAGTTAGGCAACAACTTCGAGTGGTGTAGGGGACGAAGACGCACAATCAAGCTGGAAGCCCGTCCTACTTTCTGCCACTCTTCACGAATGTCTGGATGGAGGGCACAGTGGCATGTGGCGTCGCGCGACCGGGGTCTTCTGATTCGGTTGGCGGGCGGGCTTGCGGCTGGGGGGCTGGCCCTGGCGCTCTTGATCGTTTCCGTCAACGAACCGCAGGACCCATGGAGGGAGCTCGATCCGGAGAGTCAGCGGTTTCAGGAGTTGCGGGAGGAGTACCGGCGATTGGAACTGGCGAGGGAATCCGAGGCAGATCCGCGCCGGTTGGGTGCGTGGCTGAGAGCCGTGGCGCTTTCACCCCGGATTCATGACTCCAAGGCAGCAGATCGGTTGGCGGACTTCACGAATGAAGGGCGAATCGGCGTATGGGATGTGCGGCGGCTTTTGGATCTGCACGCCGCGGCACCCGCCACGGCCGAACTGATGACCGATTTCATCCTGTCGGCGCTCGCCCAAGGCACGCCGGACGGGCAGGACGCGGCGCATCGATTGCAGACGAGGGCCGCCCAGGAACCCCCACCTGCGATGGCGAACGAGTTCCTGGCCACCCTGCACCTCATGGTGCGTGATCGAGAGGGCGCGCTGGCAGCGTTTTTGGCGGAGGGACTGGCCTACCCCGACGCGGCGGAGTCGCGTGAATCGGCCACGCGGCTGGCGGTCGATCTGCGTGACGTGGAAAAACTGCGCGCCATGGCTGCACAACCGGGTTGGATCGAGAGCAGTCCGCCGGCTCTGCTTCATCACGTGGGCGTGCTGCTCAATGACCTGCGCTGGCAGTGGCAGGGGCTGATCCACCATCGGCTGGCGCACTTTCCGATTGGTTGGATCGCACTCACGATATTGACGGTGGGTCTGTGGTACACCTTGCTTGTGATGCACACCGAGGCAGTGCCCTGGCGGTGGACCAAACCGATCTTCCCGGTCATGGCGGGCATCGTCAGCATCTGGCCGACGCTGGCCTTGGCGGCATATCAGGAGTTGGAACTGGGCCTCACGCAGGACGCGCCGTTTCCCCACGACCTGTGGTACTTCATCGGCGGCGTGGGTCTGCGGGAGGAGTTGTCGAAACTGGCGCTCTTCTCCCTGTTCCTTCCGTGGCTGTTGTATCGACGGAATGGTGGAGCCGCGCTGCTGACGGGAGCCTTCACCGGGCTTGGCTTCGCGCTGGAGGAAAACCTCGGGTACTTCCAAGACTTCGGCAGCGGAGCAGCCTGGGCGCGTTTCCTCTCCGCCAACTTTCTTCACATCGCCCTCACCGCTCTGGCCAGCTTCGCGCTGTATCGCATGCTGCGAACTCGATTCGCGGAGGCGGAACGATTCATCGGGACGTTTCTGGCCGTCGTCATCGCGCATGGGCTTTACGACTACGCTGCCATTTCGGACATCGAGGGGATGGACTGGGCTTCCATCATCGTACTGGCTCTTGTCGCGCATCACTTTTTCCTGCGATTGGACGAGGAAACGTCAGTCCGCCGTGCCACCATCTCCCCCCCCGCGGTGTTCCTGGTGGGAGCCGGGGCCTTGGTCGGCACCTTGTTTGTGCTGTCTGCAGCAGAAAGCGGAACCACCTCCGACATCGCTGCGACCGGGCACGAGTTCCTCGCGCTGGCACCGCTGATCTTCATCTACTGGCGGCGGTTTGAGCATCACCTGCTGAAGTAGAGGCCGACCGATCCAGAGTTGATTCCATGAACCAGGAACCGTAGCCTTGCGGCCCTCGTAAACCCTCTGAATGAAGAAAAAGAAACGCAACTCGCCCTCGTCGGCTCCACAGCCCAGCGGGGAAAGGCGTGTTGATGGGCCAAAGAAGCCCTCTGAAGAAAGGGCCGAGTCGTCCTCCATCGGTGCCGGACTGGTGCTTGGTGCCGTCTTGTTGGGCGGGATCGGATTGATCGCGTGGGCGCTATGGCCGTCGAAGGCGTTCACGCCGGTGCCGGAGCTGGTGGAAAGTGCGCCTCCGCCCAAAATTGAGGCCTTTGTCATGGAGCCTGAGACGGAGGTGTTCGCCACCTATGCCGGATCGGAGTCCTGCATCGCATGCCACCAGGAAGAGTACGACAAGTGGATCGACTCCAATCACGGCCTCGCCGAGCGCCCGCCGAACGACGAGCTGGATTTGGCTGGCTTCGAACCACCCCATGAGTTCAAGCACGGCACGCAAACCACCGAAGCCCTGAAGGAGGACGGCACCTATGAGCTCGTGTCACTCGGCTTCGACAACAAGCGCGAGGCGTATCCTGTCGAACGGGTCATCGGTCACGATCCGCTGCGCCAGTTCCTCGTGCACGGCGAGCGGGGACGTCTCCACGCGATGGAAGCCTGCTGGGATCCTCACGCGAAGGAATGGTTCAACGTCTATGGCGACGAAGATCGCGTGCCCGGCGAGTGGGGTCACTGGACGGGACGAGGGATGGTTTGGAATCAGATGTGCGCGAGCTGTCACAACACCCGGGTCCGCAAGAACTACGACCTCAAGACCGACGCCTACCATACGTCGATGGCGGAACTCACCGTGAGCTGCGAGTCCTGCCACGGTCCGATGAAAGCGCACGTCGACTGGCAGAAAGACTATCCGCTTGCCACACGAAAGCCAGAGGACAAAGACCCAACCCTTCCCGGCTGGACGCGCGACCAGCACACAGAGAACTGCGCCGGTTGCCATGCGCGCCGCGGCGAAATCACAGGCGACTTCAAGCCGGGCGATTCCTTTTGGGATCACTACCTGCTGACCATCGTCGACCACTCGGACATCTACTATCCCGACGGTCAGATCCGCGATGAGAACTACGAGTTTGCCTCCTTTCTGAGCAGCCGCATGAACCATGCGGGCGTGCGCTGCATGGACTGCCACGACATGCACAGCATGAAAACGATCCTGCCCGGCAACCAGCTCTGCATGCGCTGCCACACTCAGGGCGGCTTCCCCAATGCCCCGGTCATCCTGCCCGAGGCGCACAGTTTTCACGGTGCCGACAGCACGGGCAACCAGTGCATCAACTGCCACATGCCGCAGACCGTTTACATGCAGCGCCACTGGCGGCACGACCACGGCTACACGATCCCCGATCCGCTGCTGACGAAGCAATTCGGCATCCCCAATGCCTGCAACAAGTGCCATCAGGATCAAACCACCGACTGGGCTCTGGAAGCCACAGAGAAATGGTACGGCGACCGAATGAACCGCATCACACGCACCAGGGCGACGCTCTTTGCGAAGGCCCGACGAGGAGATGACGACGCGCGCCAAGGCTTGATCGAGCTGCTTGCCAGCGAAGAGATCCCCTACTGGAAAGCCAGTGCGAATCTCCTGCTTGAGCGCTGGCTGGGAGACCCGACCGCCGCAGCCTCCATCCGCGCCCAGCTCAAGCACGAACACCCGCTCGTCCGCACCACCGCCATCCGCAGCTTGGAACCGCTCGTTCCCCAAAGCGGCGGGGTCCGCAACGAGCTCGAAAAATTACTCGTCGACCCCGCCCGCAGCGTCCGTGTTTCCGCAGCGTGGGCCTTGAGGGAGACCGTCGATTTGGATTCCCCCGCTGGGAAAGACCTCGTTCGCATGTTGGAGCTCAATGCCGACCAGCCGAGCGGCCAGATGCAGAAAGGCCAGTTTCATTACGCACGCGGAGAGATGGCGCAGGCGATCCAGCACATGGAGACGGCCATTGATTGGGATCCCAACTCGCCGCCGATCCATCACGACCTGGCCATGCTCCACAGCGCCAACGGCAACACCCCGAAGGCCATTGAAAAACTCAAGGACGCGATCAAGCTCAGTCCCAACGAGGCGCAGTACCACTACGAGCTCGGGCTCGCTCTGAGTGAGATCGGTCAACTTGCCGAAACCGCCGCCTCACTGGAGAAAGCGGTGAAGATCGATCCCACCCTGGGTCGCGCGTGGTACAATCTCGGCCTCGCCCGCAACAGCCTGGGCCAAACCGATGCGGCACTCGATGCCCTCCGTCAGGGTGAAACCGCCGCTCCAACCGACCCCGGCATCCCCTACGCCGCCGCCACGATTTACGCGCAGAAGGGTCGTAAGATGGAAGCGATGGCGGCCGCACAGCGGGCGCTGCAAATTGAGCCCAACTTCGGTGCCGCTCAGCAGCTCATGATGATGTTGAGCCGCTGACTCGAGGTCGGCATTCACACCGCCGACGTCCACAGAAGATGCTGGCGACAGGAATGTCGCCACCCCGGCTACAGCAACTCCGCAATCTGAACGGCATTCAGCGCCGCGCCCTTGAGGAGTTGATCTCCCGCGACCCAGAAGCTGAGGCCGTTGTCGAGCGCACAGTCGATCCGCAGGCGACCCACAGCGCAGTTGTCCTTCCCGGCCACGTTGATGGCGAGCGGATAGGCCTTGAGCGATGGATTGTCGATCACATCAAGCCCGGGCGCCTTGTTGAGCACTTCAAGCGCCTCGTTGAGGCTGACGGATTTCTCAAACTCCGCCGAAACGGCGATGCTATGCGCACGGAAAACCGGCACCCGCACGCAGGTGACCGACGCGCGAAAATCGGGGCAATGCATGATCTTGCGACCCTCGTTTTCAAGTTTCATCTCCTCCTTCGTGTAACCTGAGTCGAGGAAGGAATCCACGTGAGGAATGGCGTTGAATGCAATCTGGTGGGGATAGACCTGAATCTGATCCGCCGGAAGATGGACGTCGTCCCAAGCACGACCTTCAGAAGCCCAGTGACGGGTCTGGCGAGCCAATTCCTCGATGGCCTGAGCACCTGTACCCGAGACCGCTTGGTACGTGGAGGCGATCACACGCTTCACGCCAAACGCTTGGTGCAATGGATAAAGCGCCATCAAGGCGATGGCCGTGGAGCAGTTTGGATTGGCGATGATTCCCTTGTGAGTCTTCACGTCCTCGCCGTTCACTTCCGGCACCACCAGCGGCACATCCGGATCCATGCGAAAGGCTGAGGAATTGTCCACCACGACGGCACCGGCTTTCACCGCATGCGGGGCGAAGTCCCTTGAAATGCCACCACCCGCGCTGAACAGCGCCACGTCGACACCGGCAAAGCTGTCAGGGGTGAGTTCCTGAATGGTGATCGTCTCGCCCTTGAACGTCATCGTCTTCCCCGCGCTGCGGGCGGAGGCAAGCAGGGTGAGCTTGCCGACAGGAAAGGTGCGCTCATCGAGGCAGCGAAGCATTTCGGCTCCGACCGCACCGGTGGCGCCAACGACGGCGACGTGTAGGGATTGGCTCATGGAAGAAGGGTTGATTGGGTTTGGGGGGCGGGCATTGTAAGAGGTCTTTCCCGTGATGCAACTCAGCCAGCCAAGAATTGAAGTCAGTGTCGGGCCTCAGCTTCTGACCCTTTGGGATGGAAGTCGGCAGGTGCGATCATGGCCGGCAAGCACCTCCAAGTTCGGGCTCGGCTCAGCCGAGGGCAGCTTCAAAACGCCTCTGGGGGCTTTTCAAATTCGGGAAAAGCATGGCGACGGAGCTGAGTGGGGCACCATCCTCAAGGGTAGAAAGCCGGTCGGCCTGTGGAAGCCCGGAGACGAAACCGAGAGCGATTTGGTGCTGACACGGATCCTTTGGCTGGATGGCCTTCAGCCGCACAATGCGAACACCTTCCAACGCTACGTCTACATCCACGGCACCAACGGAGAGGATCGCATCGGCCGTCCCGCAAGCCATGGCTGCGTGAGGCTGGCCAACACCCCGATGATCGAGCTCTACGATCTGGTACCGGTCGGGACGCCAGTCTGGATCACAGCGTAAGCATCCGCCACTCTCCTTCGGGAAGGTCCCCCAGCGTGTAGGGTCCGAACTGCGTCCGGTGCAGTGCGGTGACATGCAGACCCTGACTGGCAAACATTCGCCGTACCTGATGGTAACGCCCCTCGGTGATCGTCAGCCGGGCTCTCCGGGGCGAAAGGATCTCAAGTCGAGCGGGCTTGCAGGGTCGGGTCTCGTTGCGGAGGGTCAGTTCGCCAGAGGCAAAGACATCGACGAGTTCCAGCGGAAGATCGCCGTCCACTTCAGCCTCGTAGACCTTCTCGGATTCCGACTTCGGCGAGGTGAAGCGCTGCACGAGCGATCCCTGGTCCGTGATGAGGATCAGTCCGGTGGTGTCCTTGTCGAGCCGGCCAACGCTTGTCACCGCGGGTTTGCGGGACAGCCAGTGATTGGGGAGAAGCTCGTAAATCGTCGGCCCCTCACCTTCGGCGTGAGTGCAGACATAGCCGAGCGGTTTGTGGAGCATCACCAAAAGTCCGTCCGGTGCTTCGAGCGGCGCGCCATCGAAGAGAACGCTGTGGGGATCGACCTTCAGATCAGCCTTGGTCGCGACCACCCCATTGACAGTCACCCGGCCCGCCTTCGCCACGGCCGCCACTTCCCTGCGACTGCAGTAGCCGAGGGAGGACAGTAGCTGGTCGAGGCGACGCATCGAGTCACTGTGGCGGCGTCTGGGATCGACTCAAGCGCTCTGGTTCATGTACTTGAATGCGCCTCCTGAG
>CAXBNA010000281.1:0-6947 GCA_963976915.1 uncultured Verrucomicrobiales bacterium | reverse complement strand
GCATCATGAACATCATGCTCGCGAGCGTGACCGAGCGCACCCGTGAGATCGGCATCCGCCGGGCTTTGGGTGCCCGACAAGCAGACATTGTCGTCCAGTTTCTCATTGAAACGGTCCTTCTCTCCGGGGCAGGCGGAGTGATTGGCGTCATCGTTGGAATCGCCATTCCCATCATTGTTCAAGAAGTCGCCGGGGTAACGACCGTGGTCAAAGCCTGGGCTCCGACCCTCGCCTTCTCGATCTCCGTTCTCACAGGCATCGCTTTTGGGATCTACCCCGCCCGCCGGGCCGCCGCCATGAATCCTGTTCAGGCACTGCGCCACGAGTAGCGAATCGCTCCAGCCCTGGAGTCCATTTTGAGTGGGGATGAAACTCATCCGGAACGTCGGTGTTAGACCGTCAAACCCATTTCGCTCCCATGATGAACCTTCGCCCCGCCATCGTTTCGATCAGCCTGACCCTGCCGCTGGCCACCAGCCTTGCGCAGGAGATTTCTCAGGAGCACCTTCAGTTCTTCGAGAAGAACATCCGACCCGTTCTGATCGAGAGCTGTTACAAATGCCACTCAGCTGAGTCCGATAAAGTCAAAGGGGGACTCCTGCTCGATTCCAGACAAGGAGCGATCCTTGGCGGAGAGACGGGTGACCCCGGTGTAACTCCCGGCCGACCTCACGACAGCTCCATCTTCACCGCCATGACTTGGGAGGACGAGGACATGCAGATGCCTCCCAAGCAGAAGCTTCCGGACGACGTGATCGCCAACTTCAAGAAGTGGATCGAGATGGGCGCTCCTGATCCACGTGAGACTCAGGTCGCAAACGCCACGGGCGGGCGCCGCGAGATCGACATGGCGGAAGGCCGGAAGCACTGGGCTTTCCAAAAACCCGAGAAGTCGACTCCACCATCCGTCAAGACCGACGGCTGGGCCAAGAGTGACATCGACCTGTTTGTCTTGAACCGCATCGAAGAGGCTGGATTGCATCCGGTGCGCGATGCGGATCGGCCCACCCTCATCCGCCGTATCGCCTTTGATCTCACCGGTCTGCCACCGACTCCCGATGAAGTCAGGGCTTTCGTCGAGGACAAGTCTGACGAAGCGGTGAAGCGCGTGATCGACATGTATCTCGACTCTGCTCGTTTCGGCGAGCGCTGGGGCCGTCATTGGTTGGATGTGGCCCGCTATGGCGAGTCCTCCGGCAAGGAGAGCAACATCCCCTACCCCCACGCCTGGCGCTATCGGGACTACGTGATCGATGCCTTCAACACTGACAAACCTTACGATCAGTTCCTCCGTGAGCAGATCGCCGGAGACCTCCTCACCTTCGAGGACAAGCGTGACCAGGCTGAGAAGATCGTCGCGACAGGCTTCCTCGCGATTGGACCCAAAGGCCACAATAACCGGGATCGCCGTCAGTTCACTGCAGACATGGTGGACGAGCAGATCGATGCCCTCTCCCAGTCCATGCTCGGCCTCACACTGGCCTGTGCCCGTTGTCACGATCACAAATTCGATCCCGTGACCCAGAAGGACTACTATGCGCTCGCCGGGATCTTCCTCAGCAGTGACACACTCTATGGAACGCCAGACCAACAGCAGAACAACAATCCATCCACACTGATTGAGCTGGATCCCGAAGCGGCCTTGCCCGCCGCCATCGCGCCGATCTCAGCCTCAGAACTCGCCAGCCTCAAGAGTCAGTTTGAGTCCACCTCCGAAACTGCCCAAACGATGCAGCGCGAAGCCTTAGCCATGCGCCAGCAAGGAGGCACGCAGAACAACGTCGCGACGTTCCTTCAGACCCGGGCCGCCCGCGACCGGGCCGCCGCAGTCGAAGCCGACCTGCAACTCTTCAATCCCGACGGCACACCGCGCACGCTCGCCATGGGGGTGCTCGACAAGCCCACACCCATCAACAGTCCCCTCCTTGTCCGCGGGGACATCAGCCAACCTTCGGAGATCGTTCCCCGCGGACTTGTCGAGGTTCTTTGCGCCGAGGGTGAACCCTTGAGCATCGCCGAGGGCAGTGGTCGTCTCGATCTCGCCTGGTTCATCGGCTCCAAGGAAAATCCCCTCACAGCTCGCGTCATGGCCAACCGGATCTGGCTCAAGTTGACCGGACAGGGCATCGTCGCCACTCCGGACAACTTCGGCATCATGGGCATGAAGCCCACCCATCCCGAGCTGCTCGACTACCTCGCCGTGTCGTTCATGGAGAACAACTGGTCCATCAAGAGCCTGATCCGCCAGATCATGCTGAGCCGGACTTATCAAATGGGTTCCACGTACGATGCGACCAACTACGCGGCCGATCCTGACAACAAGCTCCACTGGAGAATGGACCAGCGCCGTCTGGATGCCGAGGCCATTCGTGATGCCATGCTCGCCGTTTCCGGCACTCTCGACCCTTATCCAGTAGCGGGATCTCCCGTCGCCCGTGTCAGCGAAGATCGTCGCGGACTGGCACAGCTTCTCGGTGAGCTTGCCGCGAACCCCGGACAGACCCGGTCCATTTACCAGCCGATCATCCGCGATCAGATTCCCGAATTCCTTACCGTGTTCGACTTCCCGGACGCTAGCCTCGTCAACGGCAGCCGCGACACCACCAACGTCCCCTCGCAGAGCCTGTTCCTCCTGAACAATCCCCAAGCGCTCAAACTCGCCGACGCCTTTGCCCAACGCATCGGCAAATTCCAAGGCGAACCTCTGGAGCGACTGACCCACGCCTACATGCTCGCCTTCAGCCGCAGCCCGACCGAGAACGAACTTGCCGCGATCCGCGCCTTTTGGATGCGTTTCCCAGAAACGGTCCAGACGCGGGCGTCCAAATACTCCGCCGAAGGCAAGAAAGAAGCCCAGGGGCTTGCCCTCTCCGCCTTCTGCCAATCCCTCTTCGCCAGCGCTGAATTCCGCCTCCTCAACTGATTCCGACCGACCCCTCGTTCATTCCGCCATCCCATCAATCAACACCATGAACACTTTTCCTTTCTCTCGTCGCGAGTTTCTTCGCACGACCTCGAACGGCTTCGGCTACCTCGCTTTCGCCGCCCTCGCTGGTGAGCAAGCCCTCCGTGCTGCGCCTCAGCCCATGGGGCCCCTTGCTCCCAAGAACCCACATTTTGAGGGCAGAGCCAAACGCGTGATCTTCCTCTGCATGCAGGGTGCGCCCTCTCACGTGGACACCTTTGACTACAAACCCAAGCTCCAATCCGATACCGGGAAAGCTGCCCCCTCGACCGCAGGCCGCTACGGGCGGGCCAACCTGATGGCCTCGCCGTGGGAGTTCAAGCAACGGGGCAAGAGCGGCCTCTGGATCTCCGAGTTGTTCCCCAACGTCGCCCGACATGCCGACGACCTCTGCGTCATCAACTCAATGGCCACTGACATTCCCGCCCACCCCCAAGCCTTCAACCAGCTCCACACCGGCACCACTCAGTTCATTCGTCCCTCTCTGGGCGCATGGACGCTCTACGGCCTCGGCACGGAAAACCAGAATCTGCCCGGCTTCGTCACCATCAATCCTCCAGGCAATGCCACCCGCACCTATGGCAGCGCGTTTCTTCCCGCCATTTACCAAGGCACCAAGATCGCAGGCGGCGGAGGACGAGGCGGGGCGCTGGCCCGTCGCTTCGGTGGGAACGCACCCACGGCCACGGTCGCAGACATCAAGAACAGCCGCTATTCGACCGCCGCCCAACGCGAGCAACTCGACCTCATTCAGTCGCTCAACAAGTCCCGTCAAAAGCTCGACGGCGGCTTCAGCCCGGAAGTTGAGGGCGTCATCGAGTCCTACGAACTCGCCTTTCGCATGCAGACGGAGGTTCCCAACGTGATGAATTTGGACGATGAATCGGCCAGCACCAAGAAGCTCTACGGAATCGGCGACGATGCCACAGATACGTTTGGCAAGCAGTGCCTGATGGCCCGCAAGTTTGCCGAGGCCGGGGTTCGCTTCATCGAGATCACTCACGGCAACTGGGACCAGCACTTCAACCTCAAGACCGGTCTCGAAAACAACTGCGGCGAGATCGACACGCCCATTTCGGGCCTTCTCGCCGACCTCAAGCAACGCGACATGCTCAAGGACACCCTCGTGATCTGGGGTGGCGAATTCGGACGCACGCCCCACAGTCAGGGCACCGACGGACGCGACCACAACAACAAGGGATTCACCATGTGGATGGCAGGCGGCGGCGTCAAAGGCGGCATGAACTACGGAGCCACTGACGACTACGGCTACGAAGCCGTCGAGAACCGCATGCACATCCACGACTGGCACGCCACCGTCCTCCACCTCCTCGGCCTCAATCACGAGAAGCTCACCTTCCCCTATGCCGGTCGCGACTTCCGCCTCACCGACGTCTACGGCTCCGTGGCGAAAGAGATTCTTGCTTGAAGCCTCAAGAGCCAAAGCGGTGATCCCTCACCGCACTCCCAATCCCGCAGGGGTCCGTTGCAGTACTCTGTGGAGTAGGTTTGTCCTCTGGCCTGCAACGAGTCGCACAGGAGACTGTGCGGACCACCCGGCGTATCCATTCGAGATGGTCTGACCGTCTGATTGCCTCATCTCCGCCCTCGCTTCCCATGACCATCCGGTGTTCATTGCCTGCTCTCCGTCATGTGTGGATTTCTCGGCTGGTTTTCACCCACTCCATCACCACGCGCTGAGGCCTTCGCGGGCCGCTGTGCGTCGGCGCTGGACCGCATCGTGCACCGGGGGCCCGATGACAGCTCAGACGCCGACGGCCCCGGCTGGTGGATGGGTTTCCGCCGCCTCTCCATCCTCGATCTGAGTGACGCCGGTCGCCAGCCCATGTCCTTCGGTGACGGGCGCTACTCCCTGACCTTCAATGGCGAGATCTACAATTTCGGCGAACTCCGCCACACCGCTCTCCACGAACCATCGCTTCCTTCTTCTGGCGACACCGCCGTGCTCGGCAGCCTTCTCGCCCGCGATCCGGTCGAAACGATTCTACCCACGCTTCGCGGCATGTTCGCCTTCGCTTGGTGGGATCGGGAAAAACGCGAGGCAGTCGTCGCGCGCGACCGTTTCGGCATCAAGCCTCTCTTTTATCACCACGCGGCGGACGGAGCCCTCTTCGTCAGTTCCGAGCTGCGGCCCCTGCTTCATTGGCTCGGTGGCCCGCTCGAGCTCTGCCAAGAAGCCCTCGACGGCTTCCTCCGCACCGGCTCCGTGCCCGCGCCCCGCAGCCTCGATTCCCGCATCCGTTGCCTCCAGCCAGGTCATCTCCTCCGCTGGTGTGACGGCACCCTCACGGAGGAGACTTGGTTTACGCCAACATGGCCCGGTCCCGAAGCATGGATCACCGATCCCGCCGCTCAACGCGGAGCCGTCCGCGAGACCATTCTCGACAGCGTGCGTGCCCATCTCGTCGCGGATGTGCCCGTCGGCGTTTTCCTCAGTGGCGGCCTCGACTCCTCCCTCATGGCAGCCGCGATGCGGCATCTCGGTCAAGAGCACGTGCAGGCATTCTCCATCGGCTTCGAGTCCGGCTCCGGCGTTCCCGATGAGAGCGACACCGCACGTGACACGGCCGCCCACCTCGGTTGTGACTTCACCGCGCGCAAGCTCACCTCCGACGACCTCCTCGGTGAGCTCGATGGCTACTTCGATCACCTTGACCAACCCACCGGCGACGCGCTCAATACCTACCTCGCTTCTCAACTCGCCGCCCAACAGGTCAAAGTCACCCTCAGCGGCCTCGGTGCCGACGAATGGTTCGCAGGCTACAATTACCATCGCCTCGCTGCGCTGGCTGCGGCCTCACCGATCGCCAAGGCCAGTCTCGGACGTCCCGCTGGGCACGCCGTCGAGCGCGTGCTCCGCCTTCTCCCGGCCTCCATCGGTGCCCACCCCACAGCCAAAGCCCTCCTCTATGCCAGCGGTGGCATGGGGCGCACCCCTCAAGAGTGGCAATCCCGAGCCCGCACCCTTTTCGACCCCGATCAGATCGCCCGGCTCACAGATCGCAAGCCCATTCCTCCCGGCATCTCCCCCTCCATGGAGACTCGCGCCCCTGGCTCCTGGCTTCACCAACTCCTTTTGTGTGAAACAGATACGTATTTGGCCGACACCCTGCTTCGGGACAATGACGCAACCAGCATGGCCCACTCCCTCGAACTCCGCATCCCCCTCGTGGACCCCCACCTTTTCTCCCTCGCCGGTCGGCTTCCGCCCGGGGCCAAGCTCTCCGGCTCCGTCGGCAAGCGCATCCTCCGCGATTCATTCAGCGACCTCCTCCCACCGTGGATTGCCGACGATCACCGGAAGCGCACCTTCACCTTGCCTCTGATGAAGTGGATGACCACGCCCCGATGGCGCGACCGCATCCTCGACACCCTTACCAGCACCGCCTGCCGTGACCGCGGCTGGATCTCTCCCCAAGAGACGGCCCGGATCACCGAGACCTGTTTTCGCAGTTCCGACGGTACAAAACGATCCTGGCACTTGAGTCAGTCCGTATGGGTGCTCTTTGTGCTGGAGTCTTGGGCTCAGCGCCATGCCGGTTAAATCCCTCTCCCTTCCGCCGGCTCTCCCAGAATGCAATCTCCCGTTCCCATCCTTCAGGTTTTCAATCGCTACCTCAACCCCGGTGGCGAGGAAGTCTCCGTGGACCGCATCCGCGATCACCTCTCGCAGCGACACACCGTCACCCGCTGCCAGTTCGATTCCCGCGAGTGGCAGGGCCCGGACGCCCCGGGCCCCGTGGGTCAAGCCCGCCGCCTCTTCTACAATCAAGACTCGAAAGCCCGGTTCAAGGCCGCCCTCAACGATTCCCAGGCCCGCGTGGCCCTCTTCCACAACACCTTCCCCGTCGGTTCCCCCTCCCTCTTCCACGCCGCCAGACGCCAAAAGCTGCCCGTCATTCAGTACCTGCACAATTTCCGCCCCTTCTCCGTTGGCGGCACCCTCTACGGCGATGGGCAC
>CAXBNA010000280.1:0-6987 GCA_963976915.1 uncultured Verrucomicrobiales bacterium | reverse complement strand
GGTAGAGCGCTTCAATGGCATTGAAGAGGTCAGCGGTTCGATCCCGCTATGCTCCACCAATTAAACTGTTCAGGTATTGCCCACGGATCCGAAATGAAGATCACATCAAGTGGAATTCTGAGTCTGCGGCGGGAAGCGCTTATTTGCCTCCAAGCTCTGTTTGTGGTGGTCGGCTTCGGAGTCGCCGCCGGGGGAGTCCAAGCTCAAATGATCGTGGATGGAGGGACCATTGAGGTTCACCCCAGCCCGGAGGATAGCCAAGCCTTGGCGCCTTTCACTTTTCGCAATACGGGAGATGTTCCCGTGAAGATCGTCAAGATTGAGACCTCATGCAGCTGTCTGAGTGCGGTGCTGGACAAGCAGGTGTATCAGCCCGGTGAATCTGGGCAGGGGTCGGCAGAATTCAAGGTCGCCAGCTTCGTTGGGAGACATGAAAAGTCTGTTCAGATCACGACAGATCACCCCACTCAACCCGTGTGGGAGATCCCTTTTGTTTTGGTGGTGCCCGTCGTGATTGAGATCGAGCCGCGTACTCTTCAATGGTGGGTTGGGGAAGAACCGGAGGCAAAGCTTTGCACCGTCCGAATGGTCGGGGACGCTCCCATGAAGATTACGAACGTGGTCTCTACGAGAGAGAGCGTTGAGTTCTCATGGAGGGAAGTGGAGGAAGGTCGAGTCTACGAAATTGAGGTCAAGCCCACCTCGACGGATGCAGTGTTGTTAGGTGCTCTGAAGATTGAGACTGACAGCCTGATTCCAAAGTATCAGAGACAGTTGGCGTTCTTCAGCGTCTATCGGCGTCCAAAGGCGGCTGAGGCCAAGCCGGTGCAGCCATGAGGGCGTTGATTCAGGGGCTTCTGCTGGTGGTTTTGGCGGTCGCCGGAGCTGGAGCGACGCATTTATGGCACCCGAGGGCCCCCTCATTGTGGTTGACGGAGGAACCACTTAGGGACGATGAAATTTCGATAGCTCACGTGATGTCGGAATGGGATGGGCAGGTGATTTGGCTGGATGCGCGACCTGAAAGCGAGTTTGGCAAAGGCCACATTCCGGGAGCCTATTTGCTAAACGAAGAGGGTTTTCTTGACCAACTGATGGAGTTGCTGGATGTGCTGCAGACGTCGGATCAACCCGTTGTGATCTACTGCAATGGGGAGCGTTGTGAGGCTAGCCGACGGATAAGGGAGCAACTGATGAACCAGTTCCCTCTGGAAAATGTGTGGGTGCTAAAGGGTGGGTGGCCTCAATGGCAGGCTGAGGGCTGGAGCGTTGAACGTGGGAACCACGCGGATTGAGCGGCCTCGCTTGGGCGATTTTGAGCCTCACTGGTTGGGGTGTAAGAATCTTGTGAAGGGTTGAAATGGCATTGAACGGGGCAGGTTTGAGGTTATAATTTTCATAATGAGAAAGTTTCTGCTAGCCTCCGTCTTGGGTGGCGTCGCATTGGCCGCTGGCCTCGCGATGTGGCAGGACGGTCGTCTGCAGGGCTGGACGATGTGGGCTGAGGAATTGATGGCTGGGACATCCAAGAGCTACACGCCCCTTCAGTTTCGGCTGGATCTGATGGATCGGCTCAATTATCCGAGAATGGGAGCCAAGCAAAAGTCACTCTCTCTGGATCCGCTTCTTGGAGAATGGTTGGAGGGGCAGCGTGAGACGCTTTCAACGGCCAATTTGAATGATGTCACTCGGCAGGTTCAAGATGCCCTGCCACGCTACTTTCGTGTGGCGGTGTCTTCCGCGTTTGGTCCAAGTCTGCGTGGTCTGTTGCAGCAGTTTCATGAGTTTACGAACACCACCCAGCCTGAAATGACCCACATGGCTTGTTTGGTTAGAGAGGGCACGGGAGGGATTGGTTATGAGGTGGTCATCGTGCTTGGCCAGCGGCTCAATGACTTCACACCTGAGGCCATCGCAGACACGGACGAAACTGCATTCTACAGTGTTTGTGGCCATTGCCAGCACCCTCATATTCTTCGAGTCACCAAGGAGAAGCGTAGCATGGGACTGGAGTGCCCGGATTGTCGGCGGACGTATGCTGTCGTGGCGACAGGGACGGATGGAAAATTCCACTATGTGAATGAGTTTTTGACGGGCTATGCGCCTCCGGCTGTCTTTTCCCGAAATCACACCCGGATCCATGAAATGTTCACCATCTGGACGGCCGTACATGCCCATTGTGCCTATACCAAGGACCCTGGCGAACGGCGGGCGCAGACGGACAGATGGCAGTCTGCCATGGAAACCCAGCGCATTCAAAGAGGCGACTGCGAGGATTCGTCCATCTTCTTGGCCGACTGGCTGATGGCCCGAGGTTTCAAGGCACGCGTGGCGCTGGGGAGATACGGGGACATCGGTGGGCATGCCTGGGTCGTGGTGAAAATTGGCGACAAAGACTTTCTCCTAGAATCCACCGAAGGGCGGCCTGACCCTGAGAATCCGCCGTTCGTTTCGGTGGTTGGTGGGCGTTACCTGCCCGAAATTCTTTTTGATCGATTTGCGATTTACTCGCCGAAGAACCCAACTCAAAAATGGAGCGGAGATTACTGGTCTAGCAAGGTGTGGGCAGAGGTCGATCCACGAGCGTGGAATAGGGGTGTGATCGCCGGAGGTGTCGATGGAGCGGCTGCTGCGGCGTTTTTGAGCAGTCGTCCGGATGCAGAGGCCAAGACCCACGCAGGTGAGGTTGGCGTGGCGACATTCACCGGACTAGGATCCGTCAAGGCTGGTGCTGCGATCTGGTCAGTCCCCGGCGTTTTTGATGCATCAGGGGTTCAGGAGCCGGTTTTGGCACCGGCCACTGAGTGACGCGACTCTGAAGAGGCAGGTCCGTTCGAGCCCGGTTTGGACTGGGGGTCCCGAATTGTCGGCCTTGAGATATCGTCCGACCGGCTTAGAAGGGGGACTTTGACTCTGAAGGTGGTTCGTTTTCCCGGGGTGCTTGTGAGCTCAATGGTACCCCCATGGGCTTCCACGGCACGGCGTACAATGGACAGGCCGAGGCCGGTGCCCCGTATTTCGGATGAGTGACTCTTGTGGCCACGGTAGAACCTTTTGAAGACAAAAGGGAGGTCGTGAGCTGGGATGCCAACCCCATTGTCGCTGACTTCGAGAACGCAGTGATCACCATTCCAGCGGCCCGACACTTCGATCACAAGATCGGGTTTCGGATTCTCTTTGATGGCGTTTTCGATCAGATTGACGAAAACTTGATCCCAGTAAAAGCGGTCTCCGTGAAAAATACCGCCGTCCGCTGGGAAATCGACGTGTACATCATATTCCCGGTCAGGCATGAGCGCCTGGACCCGCTCGAGAACGTCTTCGACACAGGATCGTACGGAGAATGGCTCCATGGAGAGCACTGCATCGTGATTCTCCAAGCGGGAGATCGTGAGCATGTCTTCGACGAGGCGTTCAATGCGGCGTCCGTGCTTTTCCATCACGGTGAGACAGCGCTCGATTCCTTCCTGATCACGAATCATTCCACTTCGGAGCGTTTCGATATAGCCATTGATCAAGGTGAGGGGCGTGCGCAGTTCGTGGGAGGCATTGGCCAC
This sequence comes from uncultured Verrucomicrobiales bacterium, assembly GCA_963976915.1. GTDB lineage: Bacteria > Verrucomicrobiota > Verrucomicrobiia > Verrucomicrobiales > Verrucomicrobiaceae > CAXBNA01. Next base: position 3,430 of record CAXBNA010000280.1, on the reverse strand, counting down.
AAAATCCCGGCGGATTTGTTCGGTCATGGTGGTCTCCGTCACGTCGTGAATCATGACCCAGGCACCGTTCTCCGTTTCACCCTGCAACGGGGCGGCTTCGACGAGGAAGTGGTGCGAGCGAACTTTTTCGGAATCCGTCGAGGAAAGCACCTCGATCTGCTGTTCCATTCGTCGTTGTTTCCTCAGGGCAGCCTTGACCGTGTCCGCGATTTGATGGTCGCGAAACTCCTCAAGGAGCGTGCGTCCGCGCTGGATTGAATCCCTTGAGAAAAAGTGGGCGGCGGTGCGGTTGGCAAATTTGATCTCCAAAGAGTCATTCACGATGACCACTCCTTGACGGATCTCATTCAACAAGTGCTCGAACAGGCGTCGAAGATACTGTTCTTTATCAAATTCGGAGCTGGACTTTCGAAGCTCCAGAATAGGTTTGGTGATGGAGGTCGATTCGCCCTCCGGGATTCCGATGGCGCGGCGGATGGTCTCCTTCTCCTCAATCCACCTCTGCTCCCTCCGGAGAAAGTAGATTGCCATCCACACCAGAGTGACGGCAAAGAGGATGCACAGAATGGTTGCCATTGAGAATTAGTCCTGGACCGACTCAACGAACTGATAGCCGGTTCCTCTTACAGTGACGATGTGTTTTCCACAGTCGCCCAGTTTCTCCCGCAGTCTTTTGATGTGGGTGTCCAGAGTCCGCGTGGCTACTTCATCGTTGTAGCCCCAGACTTCTCGAAGGAGCTCGGTGCGAGTATGCACACTGCGGGTGTTTTCCATCAGCACCGCGAGGAGCTTAAACTCGGTCGTCGTCAGATCGATGGCATCCCCTGAGAGAAAGAGCTTCATATTTTTCCGGTCCAACGAAAACGTACCCACTTGGAGCTCCGAAACGTGCGTCACTTTTTGGGTTCGCCTCAGGATGGCGGTGATTCGGAGGGCGAGTTCGCGCGGGCTAAAAGGCTTGGTCAGGTAATCATCCGCCCCGAGTTCGAGTCCGGAGATTTTGTCCGACATCTGCGACTTCGCGCTGAGAATGATGACGGGGATGGATCGAGTTCGGGAATCGGCTTTCAATTTTCGGAAGATCTGAATGCCGTCCAGACCAGGGAGCATGAGATCCAGAACCACGATCTCAGGTTGCTGAACCAACACTGCGTCCATTGCCTCCAGACCGTTGTGAATGCAGATGCACTCGTGCCCTTCGCGTGACAGGTGCAACGCGATCAGCTCAGAAATGTCCGACTCATCTTCAACCACAAGAATCTTGCTCATACGGCGTGCCGGATAGTCGTTTGCGATAGGGGGAGGCAACCCATTCTTGGTGACGATGGTGTCACAGCCCTTCGGCGTTTGCGAGCAGAGGTTTGAATGGGTGTGACGCATTCGTCACAATTGATTGGTGGGCGAGACGTAGAAGTTGCCTTCTTTCAAGGGAGTCCAAAAGCATTATGCGCCTGCTTCTCGTTACAGACACCTACACGCCGGATATCAATGGCGTGGCGGGCACATTGCGGAGGCTTGGACAAGCTTTGGAGCAGAGGGGACATCAGGTCAAAGTGGTCACCACGTTGGAAGCCACTGAAACCGATGACGACCAGTTGCCGCGCGAAGTGGTTCCAAGTGTGCCTCTGCCGGGATATCCGGGTTTGCGTATCGGTTTTACGACCTGGCGTTACATGGACGGAGTGATCGACGCTTTTCAGCCTGATGTGCTCTACGTTGCCACTGAGACGCCGTTGGGGATTTCATCGATTCGTGCGGCAGCGAGACGTGGTGTGCCGGTGGTCTCTGGATTTCACACGAATTTTCACAGTTATTTGGAGGACTACCACTTGCCAGGTTTGGAAGCCGTTGCTCAAGCATTTTTGCGGACGGTGCACAATCAGACCTCTAGAACGCTGACTCCGTCGGCGGACACGGCCAAAGAACTGCGGTCGTGGGGAATCGACAATGTCGGGGTGCTTGGAAGAGGCGTCGACACGGATCTCTTTCATCCGGGACGGCGGGATGAGGAACTCAGGCATGCCTGGGGAGTAGAGCCGGGGCAGCCCGTGGCGATTTACGTGGGGCGTATTGCTGCGGAAAAGAATCTGCCAGTGGTGGTGAAGGCTTTTGAGACGTTCAGGCAAACTCACCCGGGTGCGCCCTGCGTCTTTGTCGGAGATGGGCCCAAGTTGAAGTGGTTGAAGGCGGAGTTCCCTCATTTCATCTACGCAGGAGCCAAGACGGGAGAGGATCTGGCGCGACACTATGCGTCCGCGGACTTGTTCTTCTTCCCCAGCGTGACGGAAACGTTCGGCAATGTGGTTCTTGAGGCCTTGTCCTGTGGGTTGGGAACGGTTGCATATGATTATGCGGCACCACGGTTGCTGATGAAGCACCGGGATAATGGCTGGCTGGCTCCGCTCGGTGAGGAAGTCGCATTTTTGGAACTGTGTGCCGAGGCTTCGAATGCCTGGAATGACGCAGGCATTCGCAGGCGTGCGAGGGAGGCTGCAATGCCTCATTCGTGGACGAGTGTGGTGGACCAATTCGAGAATGAGCTTGAGAGCGCATTCATGCCTGCGATGGTCCGACAGGCAAATGTGCCTGCCCTTGGTGTATGAGTGAAACCCCGCCTGTTGCTGAAGAACTTCCTCCGCAGGATACGGTGGAAAAGCCCTCGAAGAAGCCCAAGAGCAAGCTGAAATATCGAACGATCTTCATCTCGGATGTTCATTTGGGCGTTCCTGAATGCAAGGCGGCTCAAGCCTCGCACTTTCTTCGCAATTCTCAGTGTGAGAAGCTTGTTCTCAACGGAGACATCATTGATGCCTGGCATCTGAAGCGCTCGGGTGGATGGAAGAAGTCCCACACGCATTTCGTCCGCACCGTTCTCCGGAAGATGGAGAAAGAGAATACGCAAGTGATCTACCTCCGTGGCAATCACGACGACATCCTGGACAGCTTTCTCCCGATCAACCTGGAAAATTTCCAAATCACCGACGAGCACATCCATAAGGCCGCTCAGGGTGACTATTTGGTGGTGCACGGGGACGGGTTTGATGCGGTCACGACCCATCATCCCTGGTTGGCCAAGGTGGGCTCAGTCGGCTACAACGGCTTGCTGAAAATCAATCGGATGTACAATTGGTACCGTCGGGTGCGCGGGAAGCAGAGTTTTTCTCTCAGCCGTTGGGTCAAATTGAAGGTGAAGTCGGCGGTCAGTTTTGTGGGCCGTTATGAAGAGCAGCTTCAACAACTCGCGGAGTGGAAGAACTGCAAGGGAATCATCTGTGGCCACATCCACAGCCCGGCAAATAAGCAGATCGGTGCCATCCACTACCTGAATTCCGGGGATTGGGTCGAGTCACTCACAGCGATTGTGGAGGACTATGACGGAAATTTCGAAGTCATTAGCTACGATGACTTCTGCGAACGCACGAACCGAAAT
>CAXBNA010000279.1:0-7006 GCA_963976915.1 uncultured Verrucomicrobiales bacterium | reverse complement strand
CACCATCGTCATGTAGGAATCCCAAGCCTGTTCCGCCGTCATCCGGCGAAGCATCGGACCTTGGAAGTAATAAGGCTCGCCCATCGCGATGTTCTCGGTGGTCGCTTCGGACTGATAAGCCCGAGTGTTGAGAATGATTCGCGTGAATTCCTTGAGGTTGAACTTCAAGCGCTTCATTTCCGATGCCAGATGCTTGAGAAGCTCTGGATTCGTGGACAATTCTGGATCATCGATATTTGTCACAGGCTCGGCAATGCCGGCACCAAATGCCCGCTTCCACATCCGGTTGGCGATGGTCATCGCAAAACGAGGATTCTCAGGATGGGTCAACCAGCTGGCAAAGGAGGCGCGAAGACCCTCCTCGTTCGACTTGTTCTGCTTGTACGCCGGGTTGCTCTTGTCTGCGGAAGACCACATGACAAACTTAGGCCGGACTTCATCACCCGGGCGCGCATCCTTGTATTGATAGTCATGAGGGATGCGGAGCATGTTCTTATCCGTGTCCTGAATCACGTAGCGATTGGCACCGATGTAGTTGTTGATGCCATTGCGCAGACGCTGGATGTCTTGACCGCTCTTGGTGACGATCTTTTCGATCTCCGGCATCAGATTTTCGTTGCCCATTCCGCGGCCCATCCGGGTGGAGGTAGCACCAAAGAAAGCAGCCAACTCATAGAATTGCATCTGGGTCCAGTCGGCGAATGGGTGGTCGTGGCATTGTGCACAAGCAACGTCTGTTCCGAGGAAAACGGTCAGCGTGTTGGCGAGATTGTCCAAGGGCATGCCTGAATCACGGAGCAAGTAGCCCGCCGCACCATTGCTGGAGCCGTCAGGCTTCTTATCCCACATCTTCCCAGTGGCCGTGAGCATTTCATACACCATCTCATTCCACGGGCGATTGGCAGCGACCTGCTCCTTGAGCCACGCCACGTAGTCATTTCCACGCACCAACGCCTGATCGAAGTCCGACTTCACGCGGAGCATCTCAGAGAGGTAGTTGAACATGTGCTGATTGTAGCCCTCGGTGTCGAGAAGCTGGTCAATGAGCACGGAACGCTTCTGCGGATTCGCGTCGGCCAAGAATGCCTTCGTTTCATCGTAGTTCGGAATCCGCCCGGCGATGTCGAGGTAAATTCGGCGAACAAACTGCTCATCGTTCGCCAAAGCGTTGAAGCTGGTGATCGGCTCCTTGCCCATTTTGGCGCGGGTAGGGTTGGCGCGCTTGATGCCATTCGCGACGAGCCGGTCAATCTGATCAGCGGCTGCGGCCACCGCTGGATTTGTCGCCTTTGGTCCGGCCGGGGCCGCTGCGGTCGCGGTTGGTGCCTGAGGCTTCGACGCCTTGGCAATCGCCTGATCCTCGCTGGAGAGCATGGTCAGAGGGAACTTGTGCAGGACACCGTCCTCCGTCTTGAGGACAATGTTCTCGCCCTCCATTTGGACAAAGGAGGCGACGACTTGACGACCTTTACTGTCCGTCCATGTGCGAACTTCCGCCATCGCGGAACCGGCACACAGCACGGCCACCAAAAGGCCAGCAATGAGTTTGGAGCTTACTTTCATAGTAGGATTACGTGGAATTTGAGACTGATTTCCAAGGCTGAAACGGCCTAAAACCATGTCCATTAGAGGAAACCTTGTTCGAATAGGCGTTTTTTTGCAAGACAATCTCCTCACGACCCCACCCGTCCCAACACTTCAGGATGGTCGGCACCTCCCGCGCCTGATCGCCTCCCTATGCCTTGCAGACCCCGTTCTTGCATCAAGAAAGCCGGCCATCTCGAAGCCGATCAATTTCACGCGGAATGCCCGAACACGCCATGGCCACGCTGGAAATCGTCCCTGCTTGCGCTTGGAATTGCGATAGAGACAAGACTCTATCGACCCGTCGGAACGTCCAGAAGCGAAGGGAGCCCTCGCAGAGACTCTTCGATCCCACCCGCTGGAACTTCCTTTTTGGGCATTGGATTCTTCAAATACTGGAAGAAGGCACTGTCCGTTGTCAGAACGAGCGTCGTGTCGGCAGTGATCACGGTCTTGAACCCTTCCAAGGTCTTCAAGAAAGCGAAGAGTTCCGCTGACTCTTCCGACTGATTGTACGCTTTCGCGTAGATCTCCGTGGCCTTTGCGTCCGCCTCGCCCTCGACCTCCTGCACGCGACGATAGGCTTGGGACTCAATCTCAGCGAGCTCCTTCTCCCGCTTGCCCATGATCTTCGCTGCTTCACCCGCCCCTTCGGAGCGATACAAATCGGCAATCTGCGTCCGCTCGCTACGCATCCGTTCATAGATGGTCTCACTCACCGTGTCATTGTAGTTCACGCGCTTGAATCGGATATCCAGCAGCTCGACGCCGTAACTGAGGACCTTCGGAGCCGCCGCATCGAAAATTTCGTGCTCCAGTTTCGTCCGCCCCTTCTGAACCTTGGGCAGCACTCCGAGACGGGTCTCCGCCATCGAATCATCCTGCACCGCCTCCCGGTCCTTCGTCGTCCGAACCGCCTCAATAAAGTCGTGCTTGGCAATCACGTTCCTCGTCTCACTGCCGAGAATGTCGTTCAAGCGGGAAATGGCCGACCGCTCGTCTTTCAACTTCTCAAAGTACACCAGGGGATCCTTGATCCGCCAGCGCCCAAAAGTGTCCACCACGACGTAGACCTTGTCGTTCGTTGGCATCATCGTCGAGGGACCATCCCACTCCAAGACCCGCTTCTCGAACTGATTGATTTTTTGAATGAAGGGCTTTTTGAAGTGCAGCCCGGCATCGGTGACCGGCTCCCCTACGGGCCGACCAAACTCCGTCACCACCACCTGCTCCGTCTCATCGACGAAGTAGACAATGGTGTTCGCCAACACATAGACCGCCACCGCAATCACAAACACTCCCATCGAAAGAAATCCCTTCATTAGTTCGATCCTCCTTCTTTGGATGTGGGTTGCTTGAGTTGCATCAACGGCAGAAACTGCGACGCGTCCTCATCGACGATCACCTTTCCCCGAACCGCCGGCAGCACCTCGGTTAAGGTTTCCAGATAAATCCGTTCTCGAGTCACCTCCGGTGCTTTCTTGTACTCCGTCAAAAGCGCGATGAAACGCGACGCATCCCCCTCGGCCTCATTGATTCGTTTTGAAGCATAGCCTTCCGCCGCGCTCACCACCTGCTCCGCCTCACCCCGCGCCTTCGGAATCACCCGGTTGTACTCCGCATTGGCCTCATTGATCATCGACTCACGCTCCTGCTGAGCTCGGTTCACTTCATCAAAACTCGCCTGTACCGGTGCAGGCGGGTTCACATTGCCCAACTGCACCTGATCGATGGTGACCCCCATCTCCAGAGACGACACCAAACTCTCCAGCCGCTCGTGCGCTTTCACCTCGATCTCTTGCCGACCAAACGTCAACACTTCGTCGATCGTGCGATCTCCCACGACCTCACGCATGACCGACTCCGACAGATCTCGAAGCGTCTGGGGCGGCTCCCTGAAATGAAACACATAGGCCACCGCATCCGAGATGTGGTACTGCACCACCCACTCGACCACCGCTGCATTGCGATCCCCCGTCACCATGTTCCGCTCCGCCTCCTGCTCGCCCCTGCTGTAGGCGTATTGATAGGAATTCGAGCCCCCTTCAGTGCCGTAACCAAATTCCAACTTCTGCTGACGGCGCGTTTCGACGAGTGTTTTTTCGTCGATCCCAAATGGCAATTTGAAGTGCAGCCCCGGCTCCACGGTCTTCAAGTAAGCTCCAAAGCGCTGCACCACGGCCACCGAGTTGGTTGGAACTTGGTAAAAGCTGGAAAACAACCCAATGAGCACGCCGACCAGGACCACCCCCCCCAGAAAACGCCCGATGCTCAGGCGAAGGTTGGCAGGGTCAGGAAAAGAAACGGTGTTTTGATTTGCCATCGGAAGGGAACCCTACGCTGACCCCGCCAATGGGCAACCCCCGATGCAAGATCACCGTGGGACGTGAACCGACGTTCCAGAAAAACAGATCCCTTCAAAAAGAATCGGCGTGCCAGTTCATCTGGCCCGTGCCAAACGAGCCGCCATGGAGGGAGCGGGTGAAGCCCTTGGCGAAGAGTTCGACGATCTGAAATTCGACGAGCTTCAAGAAGGCGGAATCAGCGGCATGGACGTCGCATCAATGAATGCCAAGGCAACGATCAAAGGCACCACGATCAACATCGACGTCGGCATCTTTGCCTCCAAAGGAGTCGCTCAACAGCATCCTGCAGTCGATCACGAACGAGCAGTCTCCGAATGCCTGACCGTTCTTGTTCGGAGCGAACTCTGGCGATCAACCCGCTAAAAACGCAGAGTCACCTGTGTGGCCAGCAAGTTTTCAGCATTGGCACCGGGCTTGCTCTCGCGGCCGAAGCTATACTGCAGCTTGAATTGGAGATGACGGTTCAGGCGGTATCCCACCCCCAGATCGACGCGAGACATCTGCGAATCCCAAGCGCTGCGACCTCCCGCGCCGGTGGAGATGGAATCGAAGAACTGCTGATTCCACCTGAGTGCAGCGAACAAACTCTCCGTCACCTTGTACTTGGCCTCCACAAAATAGGAGACCGTGTCCGCGTGGCCGACATTTGGCACATGGAATCGAGACGCAATGACCTCACTCCACAACTGGAGATGACCGTGCGCGTAACTGACGTCGAGACCCAGCGTGCTCTGCCGGTAGTCCCCACGCCCATCACCGGCGGGAAGCTGCCCCAGGGGATCGCCGACAATGAAGGAACCCGTGCTCCCGCTCACCCCCAGATTCCACGCCGCGTCCGGTCGGAAACCCAATCGCCCGGTGAATGTCGGCGCACCAAAGTTCACCTCGTCCAAATCCCACGAGGCAGGCCTCGAAGACAAGCTCGCATTCTTGATCTCAAAGGCGTAGTCGAACCTCTCCACGCGCCCAAAGATCGACGCACCCGTCGCATATGAAGGCCCCCAAACGACCGGCATCCAGCTACGCTTCAAGTCCGTCCGATTTCGCCGCCCGACAAATCCCGCCGCCCCCGGAGGTGCCCCCTGGTCTCCCACGATGACCATGTTCTCGTACGGGAGTGGTGCGGTGACAAACGGATTGTCCCACGCCAAATGCCGGGGCACCCAATTCCCAAAAGCCGTCGCAAACTTCCCAAACTGGAAGTTCACCACCGGCTCATCCAAAGGAGTCCAGCGCAGCAGATACTCGTCCAACCGCCCCTGACCGCCAGCCACCGAGCCAGGATCAAATCCGCGATCCACCCGCGCCTGAACGTAGCCGTACCAGTGCGAGCCAAAATGGACATCGGCAAACAGGGACAACCTTGGATTGAAAAACAAGCCATCGTCTGAAAACAACAACCCGGGGGGCGCACCATCGGAGGCGTACGTCTCCAGATCCATTCGACCGCTCAACCCCACCTGCACGGGTGACTCCGCCGGAAAAAGGTCCAAAGCGAGCGCCATGGGGGGCATCACCATCCAGGAGACAAGGCAAACACAAATCTTCATGGGCATGGCGGAGGGTTGGATGCTGTGGTTGCTTCGCTGCGAACACTTTCGGTCTGAACTCGATAGGCCTGCACAGATCGGCGAAACCCCTTCAGAGACATCGTCTCAAGTGGCTCCGCCTTCACCGAAGAAGCAAGTTCTTCATGAGTGAGTTCATCGATGAGCAGTTCCGCCACGCCTGCCTTCGAGCACAGACGCGACGCCAAGTTCACGCGCTCGCCGAGCACCGTGTAGTTGAGTCGGTCGTCCGACCCCATGCAGCCAGCCACCATTTCTCCGGTTGCAATTCCAATCCCCATCTCGATCTGCTTCCCTGCCGTCTCATTCATCTCCTTCCGCTTGGAAAGCATCTCCAAACCGCATTGGACCGCCAGTTGCGCATCGTCTCCGTAGGTCTTCGGCGCGCCAAAAATCGCCATGATCAGGTCGCCCACAAACTTGTCCACAACGCCGTGGTGCGCATGCACGATCCGCGTCATCGCCGTCATGTGCTCGTTCATCATCGCGATCACTTCCTTCGGCGGCATGTTTTCCGTCAGCGCGGTGAAGCCACGGATGTCGCAGAACAGCACGCTCGCCCGGCGCACCTCTCCACCGAGCGCCACCCCGCCGTGAATCAATTGCTCGGCGACACTGGCATCAGTCACCTGCGCGAGCACCGCTTTGTACCTCTCCTTCAATGCCAAATCCTCCGCCATGTCATTGAAGGACCCCGCCAGCATCGCGAGTTCGTCCTGACCCCGAGCCGGCACCCGAACAGTGAAATCTCCTGACGCGATGCGCCGTGTCGCCACCGCCAGCTGTTCAATGGGGCGACTGAATCCGCGGGACAGAGATCGAATCGCCAGCAACCCAAGCACCATCGTGACTGCACTGAAGCTCAGGATCTGCAATCGGAGTTCCCGTTTTGCCGCCACGGCCTCCGCCATTGAATACAGTCCCACCTGAACCGCTGGTGGAAACATCGAGCCTGGATTCAAGGCCCGTTGAAAAAACAAGTGCGGCACCCCATCAACAGCCAGCACATTCGCCTTGGACTCCTGCGGTGCAGGGTCGTTGATCAATCTCGCAATGGCGGGTTCCAGCGCCTCACGAATCGTCGGTGAAAACAGTCGACCCTCCAGCCAAATGCCACTCTGCAACGGTTCCGCCCCCTCCGCTTGTCCTTTCCCTCGCTCATCCGGATTCACTGCAGCAGGCAGCGCCGCAGCCAGGGCACCCAGCACGTCTCCGGTTCCCAGATTGACCAATGGCGTCAGGATGATCTCCCGCAGAACCACCTTTCCATCTGCATCTCCCATCGCCAGGAAGCCCACTTCCTGCTTGGTGTGCCCTCCACTTGAAAGACGCTCCACCATCTTTCCCAACTCACTTCGCTCCCCCTTCTCACCCCCAAACCCGATCAAGTAGGCTCGCTCCACTGCCGGACGAAGTACCCGCCCCATCGGATCGATGACCCCGAGAAACACCTCTTCCACCAGCTCCGTCAGCGGTCCGATCTCCGTG
>CAXBNA010000278.1:0-7133 GCA_963976915.1 uncultured Verrucomicrobiales bacterium | reverse complement strand
CCTTGGAGATCTGCCGCTGCGTCTCGAAAAGGAGGTTCTTTTTTCCCTGCTCAATGAGGGCGATCTCCGGCTCGGAAAGCCCGGATTTCCGGGCCAGATCCTTCCGCGACATCCCCTGCCGTTTTCGCTCTTCCTGAACCACAATGCCGATCCACTTGAGCAGGATCAGCGTCTCCTCATGAAATGCGTCGTAGTCGTCCATAAAGCGTTGGCTTGGTTGGATGTGGGGAGATACGACCGTACCTCCAGCGCGAAAGGCTGCCAAAAAACCCTCGGATCTGGGAAGCCAAAAATGCGAAAAAATGAGGGTGGAGGGGAGGCGGGGACGGGGAGACTTGGAGAGGGGAGACGAGGCGATATGGAGGGCAGGGAAAGCGCCCGCTGCGCCCTCAAACGGGATGTTTCAGGTCTCCAAAGCATCCGATATGCGAGCGGCATATCGGTTGCCTCGGATCATCGAAAGGTTTGGATGGATGAATCATTTGCCCAGAGGGAACAAAAACTCAGATCCATTGACACATGGACGCTCCAGCGGCACCCTTGACCCGATTTGACTGCCGCCCATCGCGTGAAAAGCGATATGCGGATGGATAAACCAATACTGTTCGGCAACACAAATACACCAATGCCATCCGACAACCCAAACATTGCACCATTCACAAGCTTGCGATCGCTCGTGAACCAAGAAGAAGATCGAACCCAGCAATACGCCCGAAGAGTGCGTGTTTCAAAGTCAGTTGCGCTAGAACTCGTTAAGATGGATTCAGATGACTGGCACGCGGCAGGAAGAGGATTTTTCGAGATGAACGATTGCCGAAGGATATCGAGCGTCTTCTTGCGAGAAGGAGAAGATGCGCTGAACGGGATGTCCTTTTCGATAGTCGGTCCCGTTTTCTCGGTAGCAACAGATTTGGACGCTCCTGATGTTGAGATCCTCGAAGGGATTCCGTTCCCCGGCTCTGAAGCATAGCCACAACAGAATCGGAACAGCCGAATTCGACGTTCGATAAAAAATTTCTATGCCCAACACTCTCACAATTTCCACACTCAAAACTGAAGCGCGAGAATTTGCGAGACAAGAGTCCGCATTTCCCGAGCCATCGCTGTATGGCGTTACAGACGGCAAGGCCGTGGGCACATACCTTGAGCACAAGTTTCAAGCCTATCTGCACACCAAGTATCGCTACGTGGAAGGGTCTTCAGCGAAGGGAATTGATTTTCCCGAACTTGAGGTTGATATCAAGGTGACAAGTATTCGCCAGCCTCAGTCATCCTGCCCCTTCAAGTCCGCCCGGCAGAAGATTTACGGTCTTGGCTACAACCTGCTTGTTTTCGTATATGAGAAAACCGACGATGAAGCGGCAAAAACGGGGAGATTGAATATTCTCCACACTATTTTTGTAGATCGAGCCCGAACAGCGGATTTCCAGACTACGTCGGGCCTCGCTCGGATCATCGAGAACGATGGGAATCTGGATGATGTTTTGGCCTTCTTCGGCGAGCGAATGCTACCCCTAGACGATATTCAGGCGCAGACACTGGCGGAAGAAGTGCTCACAAGTCCACCGGATATTGGCTACCTTACAATTTCCAACGCATTGCAATGGCGACTTCAATACAGTCGCGTGATCCAGCAAGCTGGTGCGATTTCAGGAATCGAAGCCCTATGAGTGAGAAAAAGGAATTCGGTGACTTTCAGACTCCAGATAGCTTAGCAATGACGGTTGTTGCGCTCATTGCGAAGCTATTTGACGGTCCTGATTATGTAGTCGAGCCAACATCTGGAATTGGAGGTTTTTTACGGGCGGCGGCGAATTACTGGAATCGGACGGCGAGCTACGAGGGCTACGAAATCAATAGGCAATATGTCGATGATTCTCGTCTCCGCTTGGCGGGACTTGGAGTGGAGGTGCATCATCGAGATTTTTTCACTGAGGATTGGGTGTCCAATCTCTCGAAATCGGGGAAGCCTAGGGTTCTCGTTATTGGCAACCCGCCTTGGATTACCAATTCCGAGCTCGGCCAGCTCGGGAGTAGTAACCTGCCGAAGAAAACGAATTTTCAAGGGTTACGAGGTTTTGATGCTCGAACTGGGAAGGCAAACTTCGATATTGCCGAGTGGATGCTGATTCGTCTGATCCAAGCTCTTCCTCCGACGGGAGCGATTGCCATGCTTTGCAAGACCATTACAGCCCGTAAGGTTCTACGGCATTTTTGGAAGACCGATGGAGGCCGGGAAGATTCTCATTTGTTCAACATCGACGCGAAAGCTGAATTTAATGTCTCAGTAGATGCCTGCCTATTCTTTACCACCGGAAAGAGGATTTCTCAGCGGACAGCGACAGTCCATGCCAACCTGGATTTTGAATCCGCTCAGAAGAGGATTGGTTTTATCGACGGGGACTTAGTTTCAGACATTGATTGCTATGAGACACATCGGAATCTCGACGGAGGATCGTCTATTTATACATGGCGTTCTGGCGTTAAGCACGATGCGTCGAAAGTCATGGAGTTTACTATCAAAGATGGGCGGTTGATTAACGGGCATGGCACAGAAGTTGATATTGAGCCCGACTATGTCTTCCCATTGCTTAAGTCGTCTGATCTTGGAAATGGTCGTATTGCCATACGCAAGTCGGTTTTAGTGACCCAAAGGCATACAGGAGACGACACTTCAGAGATCGAGCAGAATGCTCCAAAGACATGGGCTTATTTGATGGAGCACGCGGACGCCCTAGATGGGAGGAAAAGCTCTATCTATAGGAATCGGCCCAGATTTTGCGTGTTTGGCATTGGATCGTATTCTTTTGCTCCGTGGAAGGTGTGCATCTCTGGACTGTACAAGAAGATTTCATTCGTGTTGGTTGCACCGTCTGAAGGCCGCCCCGTCATGGTAGATGACACCTGCTATTCAATTCCTTGCTCCACCCAAAAAGAGGCGGAGCTTCTTTTTGATCTGCTGTCTTCAGAAGAAGCAACTGCGTTTCTGAATTCCTTGATCTTTTTAGATTCAAAGAGACCGATGACTGTCGATGTGCTTCGCCGATTATCTCTGGTTGAACTAGCACGAGCGTTGGGACGGCTGGACGAACTTCAAAAGGTCTGCCAGTCCGACATAATGGATGACGATGGAAATGACACGCAGCTGTCGTTGCTGATGGAGCCAAAAAGGAAATATCCAAAAAGGCGGTGTAGTCAACGCGCTGCCGCGCGTGACTGACCTCAGACGGCAAAGGAAACCAATTCAATGACCCAACTAGTTACGGACTGTCCTCGCTGCCACGCGAAGAAGACTACTTTTGATGTCCTTGCGAGTTACGCGAATGGAGTTCGCTACACTTGGCAGCTTCGCATGGAAACGTTTTCCGTTTGTCGAGCTTGTGATCAACCAACGGTTTTCATCTTGTATCTTGCTGCTTACGAAGAATTGAATGAGGTGAAGCGGAAGGGTGTGCTTGCGTTCGACGGCTCGGCGAATGATCACTTTTCCGTCGATGGCCATGTGAGTTTGAAGGATTTTGCTCGGAAATTGCCCCCTGAGCATCTTCCCAATGAGATTGAGGTAGCATTTATTGAAGGAGCAACCTGTCATGCCGTAGCTTGCTACAATGCGGCGGCTACGATGTTTCGACTTTGTATTGACCACGCGACTCGTGCACTTCTTCCCCCAACCGATATCGATGGATTGAATTCAATCATTCGGCGCAGTCTCGGGCTGCGAATGAGATGGCTATTCGATCATGGCCATTTGCCTGAGTCACTCAGAGAGCTTTCAACATGCGTTAAGGAGGATGGAAATGACGGTGCCCACGCAGGAACCTTGTCTCATATGGATGCCGAGGACATTTTGGACTTCACGACGGCGTTGCTTGAGCGACTCTACACGGAACCAGAACGAATTCGACTCGCGAAAGAGCGGCGAGATCAACGACGCAAGGCATGAAAAAGCCGCCGGACAAAACGGATGCAGGCAACGCTCGTATGGCATTTGTCGTGTCATCAACGGTTGCCAGCGCCCCCGGCGCTGCCCTTCGGCAAGCTATGTCACTCCGCTCCATTCCCGCTCGCCGTCGCCTGATCCGAAGCTTCGGGTGTAGAACCGAGAAGCCACAACGAAGCTCCTTAGCTCAAGAGTCACGCTCAAGGAATCATCGATTCGGTGCCGGATTGCATTTCCCGGATGGTTGTTGGCAGCGGATGGACACAATCCGGACGTGCAATGGACGCCACCCCGCTGGCGCAGGGAGGTGACCGGGGAGGCTGGCTCAGTCAGCGTCTTTGGCTTTGGCTTGGGCCTTGGCCTTGGCCTTGGGCTCGGGTGGAGTATCGGATTTTTTGTCGGCCGGCTTGGGGGCGGCTTCCTTGGGCGGCGTGTCGGCTTTGGCGTCAGGCTTGGGCTCCGGTTTCTCGGTGGCATCGGCGGCAGCTGCTTCGGGGGCTTTGTCGGTTGAGTCGGCTGGCTTGGGGGCTGGTTTGGATTCGGCCTCTGTTTTTGCGGTCGCCTGGGCCTCCTCTGCGGCCTTGGCCTCGGCTTCTTCAGGGTGCTGGGTGGACCACCAGGACTCGATGGAGGGGATGTCGAAGAGGCGGAAGCGGCGGCCGATGCGGCGCTCGAAGGTGGTTTGGGCCTGCTTCACCACATCAAGGGAGGGATCTTCCTGGATGGCTTTGAGGAGGACGGCATCGGTGGCGGGATCCTCGCTGCCTTTGAGAAGCCAGGCGGCGCGGAGGCGTGCTTCCCAGGGCTGCTGGTGATCCTGGAGGATCTTGGTGAGCTGCTCGGCCTTGAGGTCGGCTTCGGAGCGGATGTCGGGATTTTTGAAGAGTTCGCGAACGGGGAGGGTGTAGTTGGGGTCGATCCGGGCGTCGTACTCGAGGTGGTAGCGGACGCGGTTGAACTCGGACTGGGCACCGTAGTGGAGGCGGGCCATGTCGGGGTCGAGCATGGTTTCGACGAGGGCCTGAAGGGGCTCGCGCTCGCCGGTGGCGATGGCTTTGTCGGCGTAGGCGGTGAGGCGGTTGCGCTCCTTGATGAGGACGAGCTCTTCGCCTGCGGGGGTCAGGTTGGGCTCCACGGAGGCCATGCGGCCGGTGCCGGGATCATTGACGGAGGTGCCGGTGCGGACGGGGCTGGTGGCGGAGTCGCGCATGAGGGCGACGACGCGCTCGTTGGTCTCCTGGAGTTGCTGCTGGGTGCGGGCCTGCTCGGCACGGGCGCCGTCGAGCTGGGACTGGAGCTGATCGATCTGGGCGGTGGCACCGGAGAGGGTGGCGAGGGCCTGCTGAAGGGCGAGGTCGGGCTGTGGATCGATGGAGGGGGCGGCAGCAGCGCCGCTGCCGAGCTGGGGCTGGATTTCCTTTTTGAAGAAGACCCAGCCGCCGACGGCCACGAGTCCGAGTTGAACCAGCATGAGGACGACGATGCCGGAGATGATCTTGGAGTTGGACTCGCTGCGATTCATGGTGGAGCGGGTGTAATGGGGCGTGCCGGTGACGATCGATTTGCGGGCAGGGTCGTTTGAGACGTCCATGGGCTGGGAATCGTCGAGCAAGGCTTTGCGGTTGGGAGCGTGTGGATTGATGTTCTGGGGGTCCATGCGAGTGGGGGGCGACGCAAGAGGGGGTTTCTCATTCATACGTTGCTGGAACAGGGGTTGCCAGAGGAAAGAATCCAAGCGAGCATGGCGGCCCAACTTTTCGCCATGAGCTTGGACGCGCTGAACCCAACCCCTCAGACAGTGGATGAGACATCCGCGACTGGTCCGATCCCGGACCGGAAGTTGCCGATGATGGTGATCGGAGCGGGTGCGCTGGCCTGGCTGGCCTTGTTCCTCCTGTGGCCGTATCAGCATTGGCATTTTGTGGATATGGAGCGGTCGAGCGTGCTGGGCGGCTGGTTTCGGATGGTGGTGGATCAGTCGGAGTGGGTTTTTTGCCTGTTGGTGCCGGTGCTCACGGGGTGGGTGATTTATCGGGAGCGGAAGAAGACGGCCCTGCTGCCGATGCAGGGTGAATGGTGGGGCGCTGGGGTGATTGCGGTGGCGTTGGTGTTTTTTTGGATGGGCTACAAGGTGGACACGGGGTATCCGGGCTTCATCGCGGCGCATCTTTCGCTCGCGGGGTTGATCGTGCTGCTGGGGGGGCTTCCGTGGATGCGGGCCTTGTTTTTTCCGTGGCTGTTTCTGGCCTTCATGTGGCCGATGTTTCCGCTGGAAGAGCGGATGGCGTTTCCGCTGCGAATGATCACGGCGGGCCTGTCCGGGAAGTTCCTGAACCTCGTGGGTGTGGACGTGGTGCGCGAGGGGACGGCTCTGTACTCGGCAGCGGATCCGGTGACGGGCTTGGTGCAGGGCGATTTGTTTCGGCTGGATGTGGAGGAGCCCTGCAGCGGCATCCGATCTCTTTTCTCGCTGATGATGGTGAGTGCGCTGTACGGCTACATCGCGCTGAAGATGCCGATTCAGCGGTTGCTGCTGTTCGCAAGTGCGATCCCGATGGCGATGCTGGGGAATTTTGTGCGGATGGTGTTGCTGGCCATTGGGAGCCTGTGGTTCGGGACGGAGACGGCCGTCGGTCGAAACATCGATGGGCATCAGGAGATGAGCTTTTTTCACAGCATGGCTGGGTATGCCGTGTTTGCGGTGGCGTTGGCGGGGATGTTCGGCCTGTGCACCCTGTTGGAAGGGAAGTGGATGCGGCGGTTCATCGGTGCCCCGCCGAAGAAGCGCTCCGCCAAGGCGGTGGCCGCCTCCTATGGAGCGGGACTGTCTCAGAAGCCCTTGATCCAGCGATCAGCTTTGGCTTTGGGGCTTTCCTGTGTGGGATTGGCGGTTTGTGCCACGACCGATGTGAGCCCGAAGATGGGACCGGCGGGAGTGAAGCTGAGTTTGCCGCTGCAGTTTGAGGAGTATCAGGGGCAGGTGATTGGGATGACGGCGATGGAGCGGAACATTTTGGACGAGGGCGTCGAGCTGGCCCGAAGCGTCTATGGGACGACGGATGGCCGGCAGTTCTGGACGACGTTGATCGTCGGGGGCGATGGCAAACGGACGCTGCACCGGCCTGAGGTCTGTCTGCCGGGGCAGGGCTGGACGATTTCGGATCGCTCCGTGGTGCCGATCAAGCGGGCGGAC
>CAXBNA010000277.1:0-7160 GCA_963976915.1 uncultured Verrucomicrobiales bacterium | reverse complement strand
CAGGTCGGGTGGCGGCGCTGACGCACACGACGCCCGATGCCGCACATGACAGAGCGTTTCCAGAAAACGTCCGCTCCTACTTCCTCGCTGGCACCCAGCATGGCCCGGCCTCCTTTCCGCCCACGGCGCTCGCCCGGGACGGACTGCGCGGCAATCCGGTCAATGCGAACGCTGTGATCACGGCACTGCGTTTGGCGATGCATCATTGGGTGGCAGAGGATGTCTCGCCCCCATCGAGCGTGCACCCACGACTCAGCGACGGCACCCTGCTGCCGATCGCCGACATTGAATTTCCCAAGGTTCCCGGCATGGCCGTACCCAACTCCCTGACGGCCGGAGGTCGGGTGCGCAATCCGCAGTGGTCGGATGGCGCGGGCGAAGGAGCCGAGTTGCCGCTACTGGTGCCACAGGTGGATGCGGACGGAAACGACATCGCGGGCATTCGGATGCCCGACGTGGCGGTTCCTCTCGGAACGGCCGTCGGATGGGTTTTTCGACCGGCTTCACTGGGGTCGCCACACGAACCGGTGATCCTGCGCGGTTCCTGGGTACCCTTGGCCGTCACCGAAGCTCAACGCAAGCAAACCGGGGACCCACGTCCGTCGCTCAACGAACGTTATTCCCCGAAGGAGAACTACCTGGCGCAGGTGAAAGAGGTGCTGCAGAATCTGATCACCGACCGATTCCTCCAAGCGGAGGACCTTGAGCCCCAACTCAAGCAATCCGCCGAACGCTGGGATTGGGTCGTCAGCCAAGAGCCCTCCGTTCAGAAAGTCCTCTTCCTCGGCAACAGCATCACCAAGCACGGTCCCAAAGCCGATATCGATTGGTCCGGAAATTGGGGAATGGCGGCGAGTTCGGATGCCAAAGACTACGTTCACCTGATGACCGAAGCGCTCACGGAAATCTCCGGCGCTGCCCCCGAAGTCTTGGTGAAAAACATCGCTGATTTCGAGCGCACACACGTCGACTACGAGTTCACGGCCCAACTTCAGGATGCCATCGATTTCGAGGCCGACCTCATGGTCATCGCGATCGGTGAAAATGTGCCCGCATTGAAGACGCCGGAGGATCAGGCCGCGTTCCAGAAAAGCGTCACCCAATTGATTCAGGCAGTGAAAGGCGAGCGCCAACCCACGATCCTCGTGCGCAGTTGCTTCTGGGCGAATCCTTCTAAAGACCAAGCGCTCCAAAAGGCCTCTGACGCGGTGGGCGGCGTGTACGTTGACATCAGCCAGCTCAGCAAGGACGAGACTCACTTCGCCCGATCCGAACGTCCCTTCAAGCACGCAGGCGTCGCCAATCATCCCGGGGATTGCGGCATGGCCGCGATTGCCAACGCCTTGATGAAGGCGCTGAATCGTTAGCCCGAACTCCTTTGTCGATATTTCACGTCCAGTTTCGTTCTGCTCAGGCCTTCCTTTTCCGACCATGATTCCCTCCCGACTTTTTCCGACCCTCCTCTGGCTGACCAGCCTTTCGGGTAGCGCGGCTGTTGCGGCCCAAGACGATGCCCAGCGCTCGGCGATGAAGTTCTTTGAGAACGAAGTCCGGCCGATCCTGGCCGAACGCTGCTACGAATGCCACAGCAAGACCAAGCAAAAGGGCGGCCTGCGGGTGGACCACGTCGGATTCATGAAGAGCGGCGGCGACACCGGACCCGCGCTCGTTCCCGGTCATCCTGAAAAGTCGCCGTTGATGGAAGCGATTCGCTACGGCGACGAAGACTTCCAAATGCCGCCGAAGAACAATGGCGGGAAAATCCCGGACGCCGAGATTGCCATTCTGGAAAAGTGGATCAAGCTCGGCGCCCCCTGGCCTGAAGACGGAGAGAACAAGGTCGTGGTGACCGAGGGCGGCTTCACCGAAGAGCAGCGCAACTACTGGTTCTTCCAGCCCGTGGCCAAGGTCTCGCCGCCGAAGGTCAAGAGTGACTGGGCACGCAACGACATCGACCGATTCATCCTCGCGAAGCAGCAGGAGATGAAGCTCGATCACGCTGAAGAAGCAGATCGCCACGAGTTGGTTCGGCGCGTTTATTTTGACCTCCATGGACTGCCTCCGACCCGGGATCAGATCAACGCTTTCGTCGAGGACAAGGACCCGCGTGCCTACGAGAAGTTGGTGGACAAGCTCCTCGCCAGCCCGCGTTACGGAGAGCGTTGGGCCCAGCATTGGCTCGATCTGGTGCGCTATGCCGAGAGCGATGGTTACAACGCCGACGCCTATCGCCCGTCCGCATGGCCGTATCGCGACTACGTCATCCAATCGCTCAACGACGACAAGCCCTACGACCAGTTCGTGCGCGAACAACTCGCGGGCGACGAGATCGCGCCAAACGACCCGGATGTGCTGATTGCCACCGCGTTTCTTCGCAACCCGGTCTATGAATGGAACCAGCGTGATGCGCGCGGCCAATGGGACATCATCCTGACCGACATGACTGACACCACCGGCGAGCTGTTCCTCGGCCTGAGCATGGGGTGTGCGCACTGCCACAATCACAAGTTCGACCCCATCCTGCAGAAGGACTACTACCGTCTCCGCGCCTTCCTGGCACCGGTGAAATGGCGCGACGACCTCACCCTAGCGACCCCGGAGGAAAAGAAGGCGTTTGAAAAACAGCAGGCCAAATGGGAAGCCGCCACGGCGGAAATTCGTGCCAAGATGGACGCGCTGACCCAGCCGCTCATTGAGCCCAAGGTGGAACGGGCGCTGACTCGCTTCACCGAGGATCTTCAAGCCATGGTGCGCAAACCGAAACCGGAACGCGATGCGCTTGAAGACCAGCTCGCGGGCCTCGTCGAACGGCAGATGGTGCATGAACGCAAAACCTTTGACCCGATGAAGAGCCTCAAAACCGACGAGGCGAAGGAGGAATACAAGGCGCTGGAGGCGGAGCTGAAGAAGTTCGACAACCTCAAACCCAAGCCCCTGATGGAAGCCTTTGTCGCCACCGACGCGGGACCGAAAGCGCCTCCCGTCTCGATCAAGACACGCAAGGGCGAGCAGGAAATCCCGCCAGGCTTTCTTTCCATCGTCGATCCCAACGAACCGGAGATTCAACCGGTCGGCAACTCGACGGGTCGGCGCACCGCGCTCGCCAACTGGATCACGCGCCCGGACAATCAACTCTCGACCCGCGTCATCGTGAACCGCGTGTGGCAGTATCACTTTGGCCGCGGCATCGTCGCCACGGCGAGCGACTTCGGGAAGCTCGGCGAACCTCCGAGCCATCCGGAGTTGCTCGACTACCTCACCAACCAATTCGTCACCAACGGCTGGCGCTTGAAGGCGCTCCACCGTGAAATGATGCTGTCCGCCACCTACCGTCAAACTGCACGCCGCGAGCCCACGGAGGCGGAATCAAAGATCGATCCCTCCAACCTCTACCTCTGGCGCTTCAATCCACGCCGTCTTGACGCGGAACAGATCCGTGACGCCCTGCTGGCGGCCAGCGGTGAACTGGATGCCTCCTCAAGTGGCCCCGGAGAGGATGCCAACGGCACACGACGTTCCATCTACACGATCAAGAAGCGCAACAAACCGAACGAGTTGCTGAGCGCACTCGACATGCCCGCCGGATTCTCCAGCACTCCCGAACGCCAAAGCACGACCACACCCACCCAGGCACTGCAATTGCTGAACGGCGACTGGCTTCTGGCTCGCGCCCGCAAATTGGCCGGAACCGTCCACTCCATCGACGACGCCTGGCTGGCCGTGCTGGGCCGCCCTCCTTCGACGAGTGAGCGCCAGACCGCGGAGGCCTTTTTGAAGAAGCGCGCTGGAGACGCGATGCCCGACACAGCGGCGGCTCCCGAGACGCGCGGAACAGCGGGCGGATTCAAGGAAAACACGCCTCATGAGCGACTGTTGGTGCAGAGTGGCGAGAAGGAAGGCGACGAGTTCGCTGTCGAAGCGATCGTCAGCCTCAAAAGCATTGATGTGAATGCGTCTGTTCGCACGATTGCTTCGCGCTGGAGCGGTGGGAAGGACAGCATCGAGTCCTTCGGCTGGAGCCTGGGCGTCACCGGAGTGAAGTCGCGCTACAAGCCGCGCAATGTCATTGTGCAGGTGGTGGGCGAGGATGAAAACGCAAACATCGGCTACCAAGTGGTGCCGTCGAACATCCACATTGAACTGGATCGGCGCTACCACATCGTCGCTCAGGTCTCCTGCGTTGGGCGTAACATCACCTTCACGGTGCAGGACCTCGACACTCCCGGTGCCGTTGTTCAGTCCGCCGTGGTGCCGATGGACATTCGCTCCAAGCTCAGTGCTGGGTCATCGCAATTGGTCATCGGTGGCCTAAACAAGCGAGCCTCCACCCATCAGTGGGACGGCCGGATCGAGGCCCTTCGCATCGTCAGCGGCCTGCTACCCGACAAGGAACTCAATCCAGATCCAGAAGTCTGGGCGGCCGGTCTGGTCACTTGGCGTGCCGCCGATCCACTGAACTCTCAGTTCGCCTGGTCAGGGCCGGACAACAACTCCGTCGAACCCGACGATCCCTTTCAGCAGGCGATGAATGATCTCTGCCAAGTCCTGCTCAACACGAACGAATTCTTCTACCTCCACTAACGCCATGAGCTGCCATCGAATCGATCTTCCGACCTCCCGCCGAGACTTTTTGCAAACGGCGGGATGCGGCTTTGGTGCCGTGGCTCTGTCAGCCCTGATGGGCGACACCGCCGATGCGGCTCCCTTGCAGATGCCGCACCGCGCCGCCAAAGCCAAGAGCGTCATCTTCCTGTTCATGGAAGGCGGCCCAAGCCATCTGGACACCTTCGACTACAAGCCGTTGCTGAACAAACTCGCCGGCCAATCGCTGCCGGAAAGCTTCAAACCTCCGATCACGGCGATGGGCGAATCCAACTCGCCCCTGCTCGAATGCAAACGCACCTGGAAACGCCATGGCCAGAGCGGGCTATGGGTTTCGGATTGGTTTCAAAACGTCGCACGTCATGCCGATGACCTCGCGGTGATTCATTCCTGCGCCTCCAGCGGCATCAATCACGCCGGGGGCGTGTGCTCGATGAACACCGGCTCCGTCTTCGGAGGCCGACCTTCGTTGGGTGCCTGGGCATCGTATGGACTCGGCACAGCCAATCGGAATCTGCCCGCATTTGTCGTCATCAAGGACAGCGAGGCCACCGTGGTGAACGGCGTGCGCAACTGGGGCAACGGCTTCATGCCCGCCGTATATCAGGGCGTCGAATTCAACTCCGATGGCACGCCCATCAAATACCTCGACAATCCAAACGGAGTGGATCGTCTGCGTCAACGGGACAAACTCGATCTGCTCGGCGAACTGAACCGTAGCTATGGGGAAACCCGCACCAGCAACACCGAACTGGATGCCCGCATCCGCGGCTACGAACTCGCTTACCAAATGCAGGCGGAAGCCCCCCAGGCCGTAGATTTGAGCCACGAAACCGAGGCCACCAAGAAGCTCTATGGCATGGACACCGAAGACACGGCCGTGTTTGGTCGCAACTGCCTGCTCGCGCGTCGCCTCGTCGAAAATGGCGTGCGCTTTGTACAGCTCTACAGTGGTGCGGGCAGCAAGTGGGACAGCCACAGTCAGATCGAAACGAAACACTCCGCACTCTGCAATGCGGTGGACAAACCCATCGCTGGATTGCTGTCAGATCTCAAGTCGCGCGGCATGCTGGATGAAACCCTGGTGATCTGGGGCGGTGAATTTGGACGCACCCCAATGAGCGAACAGGGAGGTGGACGCGATCACAACCCCACCGGTTTCACCATGTGGATGGCGGGTGGCGGTGTCCAAGGTGGCCAGACCTACGGTGCCACCGATGAGCTGGGATTGTACGCCGTGGAAGATCGCCTTCACGTGCATGACATCCACGCGACCATCCTGCATTTGATGGGTCTCGACCACACCAAGCTCACCTACAATCACAAAGGCCTCCCTGAGCGGATCGACCAAAACGAAGGTCATCCCTTCAAGCGCCTGCTCGGTGCCTGATGAACCGAGCTTCTGTTTTCCGGATCGACCGACCAAAGTTGGACCGACGCGATCCTTAGGCAAAGGCGGCCCTTTTGTCAGCAAACGGTAAAAGCCTTGGCCACCTGCCGGGGTTGGGTCGACCTTCCGGCATGCGAATTCTGGTGATCGATGACGACGCGGAGCTGTGCCAGCTTGTGGCGGACTACCTGGGCCCGATGGGGTTCAAGGTGGAGTCGTTTCACGAAGGCGAGCCGGGGGCGGAAGCGGCGACCTCGGAGGCGTGGCACGCGATCATCCTCGACGTGATGCTGCCGGACATCGATGGCTTTGAGGTGCTGCGTCGGATTCGGGCCAAATCGAAGGTGCCGGTGATCATGCTCACTGGCCGTGGTGAGGAAGTGGATCGTGTGGTCGGCCTCGAACTGGGCGCCGACGATTACCTGCCAAAGACGTTTTCCTCCCGCGAACTGCTGGCGCGGCTGCGCGCGGTGGTGCGGCGCGCGGGCTGGGTGTCGGAATCCGCGCCCGCCCAGCCACTGAAGGAAATCATTCTCGGTCCGCTGCGCATCAGTCCGGATTCCCACCATGTCGTGCTGGATGACCAGCCGATCGAACTCACGCCCGCCGAGTTCGGCCTGCTGCTGTCGCTCGCGAAGGCGCGGGGACGGGTCAAGACGCGTGAGCAACTCATCGAGGAAGTGGCCGACCGCGAGTGGGATGTCTTTGACCGCGCGATCGACATGCACATTTCCACGCTGCGCAAGAAACTCGGTGACGATCCGAAGAACCCGACCTTCATCAAGACGGTGCGCGGCTACGGCTATCAACTGATCGACCCGAGGCGTTGAGTTCATGAAACGCCCACGACTGCCCATCTATGCCCGGGTGCTGCTGTGGTTCTGCGTGAACCTGGCGCTGCTGCTGGTGCTCTTATCAGAAGTAAAGGCGATAGCAAAGACATCGCTCGTGGCGCATTAGCTGGTGCAGCTATCGGCGGCGCTGGTGGTTACATTCTTGACAACAACTAAATCCTTCTACCTGATATCGCTTCATTATTAAATTGAGCGATATCAACCAGAGGATAAAAAAGGCCTGCAATTGATTGCAGGCTTTTTTATGTCAACTTTTTGCGTGGTTATTATCATACTGACAACCCATAGGCGGAGTTGTAAAAAATAATCTTACT
>CAXBNA010000276.1:0-7177 GCA_963976915.1 uncultured Verrucomicrobiales bacterium | reverse complement strand
CTCTCTGCTGGGACGGCAGACGAGGGCTGGAGACTCTGGTCGGAAAACCGTCACCAGATCCGACTGTTGGTGACCGACATTCAACTGCCGGGCAGTACGACGGGCTTTGATCTTGCCGCCGCGATTCACGAGGAGGATGTGACAGTTCCAGTGATTTTCATGAGCGGGTGCTGTCCGGACCTTTTGAGCTCTCCACAGGAACTGACGATTGGCGTCGATTTCATTCCCAAGCCATTCGATGTCCTTGACCTCATGAATGCTGTCGGAGCCCGACTGTCAGAGTGTTACTCGAAGCCAACGTTCTCTCCACTTTCCCATTCGAGTCCCTCAGGCTCAGTGCGGTCGCGGACCTTGGCTGTGACTGAGTCCGCCTTCTGAAACTGCCGCCCTCAATCGCCAGCCTTGATGCTGGTAAAGACCTTGGCGGTGATGACTCCGGCAATGGGACACACCACCAGGTAGAGCCAGAGATACTTGACGTGAATGAGTCCCATGGCCACGGCACCGACGGCAACGGCAGGATTGAAGACCGCCCCAGAGAGATCCCCAAAGGCAAAGATTCCAGCCGTGACCACCATGCCGATCGCCGCTCCATAGAATCCGTTGTTCTCGGTTCCTTTGGCAAAGGCCACATTCAAGATGACCCAGACGAGTGCGAACGTTCCGATAAGTTCGGCAACGATCAAGGGCATCACCTCGAAGGCATTCACGTCGGGAACGCCTTTTCCCCTCAACCAAACAACTCCGAGCGCGGCGAGAACGGACCCAACGATTTGGGCGGTCATGTAGGGAACGATGTCCTTTGAGTCGAATCCACCGCGCAACCAGAGAGCAATGGTGACCGCAGGATTGAAATGGGCTTTGCAGATATGTCCGCAGGAATACACCATGGTCATGAGCATGAGGCCGATGGCAATGGGGGCCAGAGGGTTGCCACTGAGAACTGCGTGGCCGATGGCTGAGACGAGAAAAAAGGTTCCGATGAGTTCGGCGACGAGCTTTTTCATGATGGGTGAAATCAGACGAGAAAAGGTGAAACTTGGCAAGTGTTTCGTTGGCCAACACGCACTCTCCTGTGCACCCTGTGGCGTGTATGACGAACATTCCACCTCCTGTGCTTTGGATCGCTGCGGCGACGGTTTTGGCGCATCTACCCACTGAAGTCATGAGTGCCGATTATCCCAAAGCCATACCCGGGGATGTCGTGGACGTGATCCATGGCACCCAGGTTCCCGATCCCTATCGCTGGATGGAAGACATCGATTCGGAGGAGACCCGGGGTTGGATCGAGGCGCAGCAGGCTTACACGGCCGCGTTTCTCGAGGGTCTCCCGGAGAGGGAGGCCATCCGCGAGCGACTGACGGATGCGTTCGACTACGACAAGCACGGGCTGCCGGAGCTGATTGAGGGGCGCTTGTTCTATTCGCGGAAAACAGGGTTGCAGAATCAATCCGTCCACTTCTGGCGTGAGGATGGTGGAGGGGCGGGGGAGAAGGTCCTTTTGGACCCGAACACCTTGTCGGAGGACGGAACCGTTTCTGTCGCGGGATGGTCGGTGAGTGACGATGGCAAAAGGGTGGCCTACGGACTTTCGGAGTCGGGCTCCGATTGGACCACCTGGCATGTGATGGATGTGGACACGGGGCGTGTTCTTGAGGATGAGATTCGATGGGTGAAGTTTTCCTGGGCCAGTTGGGCTCCAGATGGCAGCGGGTTTTACTACAGTCGCTACGCCGCACCGGAGGACGGGGAGGAGTTGAAGGACACCAATCTCAATCAGAAGGCGTACTTCCACGTCGTCGGCACGCCGCAGTCGGAGGACCGTCTGGTCTATGAACGCCCCGATCACCCGAAGTGGGGCTTTGGTGTGGGTGTGACCGAGGACGAACGCTACCAGATCATTTCGGTGTGGGAGGGAGCCGGGTCGAAGAATGGCTTTTTCTACCGGGATCTTGGGAAGGGTGAGGACGGGAGGGTGGTGGAACTTTTCAATGAGTTCGACGCCCGCTACAGCTTGGTCGCCAACGATGGCAGCACGTTCTACTTCGTGACGGACCTCGACGCGCCGAAGAAGCGCCTGATTGCGGTCGATGTGGAGAACCCTGATCCTACGCACTGGAAGACGATCTTGCCCGAGGCTGAAGGCACCTTGCAGGGCGTGTCCCTTCTGAGCGGACACTTCATCGCCCAGTACATGGTCGACGCTCACGACGTTGTGGTGATTCATGACTTGGAAGGCAAGAAGGTGCGTGATTTGCCCCTTCCCAATTTGGCGTCTGCCGGTGGTTTTGGAGGCTATCAGGACGACACCGAGACCTTCTACATCACGACCGGCTACACCGACCCGGGGGCAATCTATCGCTACGACGTCCTGAGTGGAGAGAGTGCGCTGTTTTGGGAGCCCGATTTCCCGGTGAATCTCTCTGCCTACGAGACCAAACAGGTGCGGTACCCGAGCAAGGATGGAACGGAGATTCCCATGTTCATCACCCGGCGAAAGGATGCGCCGATGGACGGTTCCGTCCCAACGATCTTGTATGGTTACGGAGGATTCAATATCTCACTGACACCGGGTTTTTCCGCATCCACCGCGATCTGGCTGGAACTCGGAGGCGCGTATGCGGTGGCGAATCTGCGGGGCGGTGGCGAGTATGGCGAAGACTGGCACAAAGCCGGCATGCAGGAGAAGAAGCAGAACGTGTTTGATGACTTCATTTCGGCCGCAGAGTATCTCGAAGACGCCAAGTATGCGGATCGAGACCATCTGGTGATTTATGGAGGCAGCAATGGCGGGCTCTTGGTGGGTGCCTGTCTGAATCAGCGCCCCGAGTTGTACGCGGCAGCTTCGACGGCCGTCGGTGTGCATGACATGCTCCGCTTCCACAAGTTCACAATCGGTTGGGCTTGGCAGGAGGAGTATGGCGATGTCGAGGAACCGGGAGCCTTCGAGGTGCTGCGTGCCTACAGTCCCTACCACAACATTCGGGAAGGGGTGGCGTATCCACCGGTGCTGATTGAGACCGCCGACCACGATGATCGGGTCTTTCCAGCACACAGCTTCAAGTACGGAGCTCGACTGCAGGCGGCCCAGACCGGGGATGCGCCGATTTTGATGCGCATCGAGACGAAGGCCGGGCATGGCGCGGGAACTCCCACGGCCAAAACGATTGAGGCGGCGGCCGATCGCTTTGCCTTCTTCTTGAAGTATGCTCGTTAGCTCAAATGTTCCCCAAAGGGCGGTTCATCCGGGGTGTCAGCGCATGATGGAGATCAACCCCGCGTCATGAGGTCTTGTGAAATGCCCAAGGCCTCATTCTCGTCCGAATCATTGCCCGAATTCCTTCCAGACAAAGGCAGAGATGAAGGCAAAGATTAGGACAAGGATCAGGATCAGGAAGTGGCACCCAACTCGACGGCGCTTGGGATCGTCTGAAGTGAATCGTTGGGAACACGTACGGTTCATCCCTTCCGGGATGCTTCCTTGATCCCAACCCCGTTGGACTTACCAATCCTGGGCGACAGGGCGCACGGACTTGAGCGCCTCGGCGTACTTGACTCCACTGGCGAGCCCCCGGTAACGGGCAAGGGTCGCCTTGGTGTCCAAGGCTCCTTCGATCACGGCGGGGTCGAACGGTTGATCGCGAACGAAGGCCATCAGTCGACCCAGCCACTCGATGGCGGCAGGCCAGACATCGGTGATGTTGATGAAGGTGTCCGGCTCGAACCCGAGTGTGTGTCCGGGGCCATTGTCGTACCAAAAAACGCGGGAGGGAACGCGGGCATTCTCAACTCCCAGAAGGCGGGCGGGTTGATGAAGCGCGGCATGGCAAATGGCACTGGCTGCCTCATGGTCCGGATGCCGGTCCTGGCGCCAGAGCAGGAAAGCGGTGTCAGGTTGGACCTCGGCAACGACTTCCGCCACCTCTCGCTTGGTGGCCAGACTGGGCTCAAAACCCATGCTGCTATGTTTCAGGAACCGCATGTCGATTCCGCGCTCGCGAGCCAGCTCGATGGAAAACTCCTTCAGTGCTTCGGCCCTACCTTTGACGGGTGGCCAGCTCGTGTAGTCGCCAATGAGATTGAGAATCACCACCCGTTGGTGCTTTTGCAAGAGCACCCCGGGAATCCCAAAGGGGCAGTCATCGTAGTGGGCTCCAATGGCGAGAATGGTGCGGGTCATGATGGATTTTCAGAAAGAAACGGTTGGGACTTCGACACAATGACGAGTTGGTGCGGGATTGAGAAGTCCTAAAGTGCGTTGTCTTTGCGCGTCGGCGTTCGTATGCTCTCCTCATATGAAACGATTCGTTTTTCTCTTCTTGGTCGTCGGTGCGGTGTTGTTCCCGCTTTTGGTGAAGTCGGATGTGGTGGAGAAAGCCGTGGAGTACACCTCGGATGGCACCGTTTGTGAGGGCTGGCATGCCTATGACTCATCGGTGGAAGGGAAGCGCCCGGCCGTGCTGATTGTCCATCAGTGGACCGGCCTGACGGACTACGAGAAGATGCGTGCCCGGATGCTGGTGGAGCTCGGCTACAACGTCTTCGCTGCGGACATCTATGGAAAGGGCGTTCGCCCGGAGGCCATGTCGGAGTGTGCTGTTCAGTCCGGGAAGTACAAGAATGACCGGAAGCTTTATCGCACCCGGCTGAACGATGCGCTGAACTTGTTGAAGAAGGATCCGAAGACCGATGCCTCGAAGGTGGCGGCGATTGGATACTGCTTCGGCGGCACCGGCGTGATTGAGCTGGCCCGCAGCGGTGCGGATGTTGTGGGCGTGGTGAGCTTCCACGGTGGATTGGATTCGCCCAAGCCGAGTGCCGGAAAGAAGATCAAGGGTGAGGTGCTGGCTCTCCATGGGGCGGACGATCCCTTTGTGCCTGCCGACGACATCGCTGCTTTCGAGAAGGAAATGAAGGATGCCGGGGTGAAGTATGAACTCGTGATGTATCCAGGAGCGGTGCACAGCTTCACCCAGAAGATGGCGGGCAACGACAATTCCAAGGGCGCGGCCTACAACAAAGAAGCCGATGCCAAGAGCTGGGAGGCGATGAAGGCGTTTCTCGCCCGACTCTTCGCGGAATAAACGCGTCTCGTTAGTTGGCCAAGGCTTCCAATCGCTCCACCAAGGGTGGGTGGGAGTGGTGCAGCCACACCCCGAGCGGATGCGGTCGGGGGTGGGAGAGATGGCCGGTGGAAAGTTTTCCCAGAGCATTGCGCAGTGCGCCTGCATCTCCCGTTGCTTCGGCCGCAAAGGCGTCCGCCTCGAACTCATGCTTGCGACTGACGGCAAGCGAGAGCACGCCAAGCAGGGTGGACAAGGGTTTGTAGAGAATGGAGAAGACGATCAATCCGAGTCCCGCCGAAGGCTGATCCAGACCGAAGGCCGCCAGAATGGCAGGGGATTTCAGGACCCACGCCAGAGCGGACAGCATGAGGCCGCTTTCGATCAGGCTCAGAACCAGATGCATGGGAACGTGACGCTTCTTTCCGTGGCCAATTTCGTGGGCCAGAATCCCGAGAATCCCAGGTTGATCGTGTTCCTCGATCAAGGTGTCGAACAGGGCGATGCGGCGCGTGGCTCCAAACCCTGCGAAGAAGGCGTTGGCTTTTGTTGAGCGGCGGGAGCCATCCACGATGGAGACATCGCCAACTGGGAAATTGAGCTTCCGCGCCAGGTCGAGGATCGCCGTTTTAAGATCGCCGTCGTCCATCGGTTCGAATTTCAGGAACAGGGGCATGATCAGCCGGGGGGACAGCCAGGTCATCGTGATGCTGAACGCGGCCAGCGCCAGCCAACTCCACAGCGCGGCCAGTTCGAAATTCATGAAGAAACAAAGGATGAGCGCGAGCAGTGGAAGCCCCAGTGCCGCCCCGAGCAGGGCTCCCTTGATCCGGTCGCTCAGGAACGTCTTCCAGGTGGTGCGATTGAATCCAAACCGGGCTTCGACGCCGAAGGTGTGCCAGATGTCGAAAGGCAGACCGAGGATGGACTGCGCCGCGAGCACGGCCGCGATGGCAGCGACGCCCTGGAGAAGTTCGGAGTCAAACCACTCCTCGCTGAGTGAATCCAGCCATCCAAAACCACCGCCCCACCAGAAGCTGAGCAGGACAATGAGCGAAAACGTGGACGAAACGACGCCCTGTTGGGCCGAGGCAGCCGCGTAGGCACGTGTCCGCTCAAACGTGGGCTGGTCGAGACGATCCTTCAGTGCCTCCGGAATGCCCTTGGCGAACTGCCTCAGATCAAGAACCGTCGCGATGAGCTCTACGAGATACACTCCAATCACGCCGCAAACGGCAATGACAAACCAAGGTTGCGTCCACTCCATGATCGTCGTTAGGCGGGCTGCAACTCCTGACGGTTCAGGAACTCCGCGGCGATGTCGTCGAGTTCCATCAGGCTGCCGATGTGCGAGAAGCGGACGCGGAGGTGTTTGCCTCCGGGAATGGAGCGGGTGTAGTGCATGAGGCGATTGCGCATGGAGCGCATGACCTCAAACTCGCCGCCCTTGTGTCGTCGCTCGATGGCCATCTCGCAGTGGCGGCGCATGAGGGCAAAACGCTTCTCAATGGCGACCGGTTCGGGTTGCGTGCCGGTTTCCAGGTAATGCCGCGCCTCAGAAAAGACCCAGGGATTGTTCATCGCCGCCCGGCCGATCATCACGCCGCTGACCTTGGTTTGCGCCCGCCGCACCTCGACATCCATGCCGGTCGAGATATCGCCATTTCCTATGACCGGGATGCCGATGGTCTCGGCCACTTCGCCGATGACATCCCAGTCGGCTTGGCCGCTGTAGCCTTGGGCCCGGGTGCGGCCGTGGATGGTCACCGCTTGAATGCCGCAATCCTCCAGAATGCGCGCGGTGTGCAGGGCATTGACGCTCTTGGAATCCCAACCTGTTCGGATCTTCGCCGTCACGGGGATCGGGACCGCTTTCACAATCTCACGAGCCACGCTTTCGAGGAGCGGGCAGTCCCTGAGCAATGCGGAGCCTCCATTCTTGGAGACCACCTTGTTCACCGGGCAGCCGAAGTTGATGTCGATGAAGTCCGGCTGCTTCCAGTCGATGATCTTCCGGGCGGCCTCGCCCATCCTCACCCCGTCGGCCCCAAAAAGCTGCACCCCCACCGGGCGCTGACCTTCATCGAACTCGGTGTAGTGCCGCGTCCGGTCAT
>CAXBNA010000275.1:0-7212 GCA_963976915.1 uncultured Verrucomicrobiales bacterium | reverse complement strand
AAAGCACCGGAAGAGGCGGTGGCTTCGGACTTTGGGGGATGGCGTTGCCACCGATCATGACCAGCGTCATCGCCAGCGCGCACACCAGCCAGAGCCAGAAGGGGTGCGCAGCCTTCCCATGTTCCGACCCGAACACCCGTGCGGGCATCGCCAGTCCCAGAGCCAGGAACACCCCCGTCAAAAGAAGCGCTGAAAGGACCACCGGAACCGGCGGCACGTAGTCGGCAAAATGACCCAGCACAAAGGGCCAGATCAGCATCACCAGGACGCAGCCCCACAGCACCGGCGTGCCCATCCAGGATTCGCGGCGGCGCTTGGGGAAAAGCATCTCGGTCAGAAACACCGGCGCCACGATGGCCAGCAGGGCATGGAAGTGCGTGACCCCGAGGGTGTTGGCCCAGTTCCACCCCCAGACCCGTTGGTAGGCCACCTCCTGCGGTGCCAGGATGCCCGGATCGGGATTGACGAAGACCCGTGTGATGAGGCCCTCGAAAAAGATCCCGAAGGCCAGGCCAAACATGAACAGGCCGGGCCACCCTTTTTGGTTCCGAACCATCAGTTCACGGGCGATCAAGGCTCCGCAGCCGTAGGGAGGCAGGGTCAGGAGGAGCCGATAGGGTTCAAAGAACTGCCCCGCCGTCAGAAAGCCAGAAATGACCTCGCCGATCCAGGGAGACAGAACAAACAGAATCCACACCGGTAACAGGTGGGACCTCTTCATCCGCGTTCGTTGCTTGCTTCCACAGATCACCCTACAAGGGAATTCCAGGCAGCCAACGAATTCATGTGGTCACCATCGCCAACCGGCCCCAGTCCACCGTTGCCCGGCCCCATTTCATTTCCTTTCGTGTCATTCGCGGATCTTCGCGACCCTTCGCGTTCAAAAGCGCCCCCATTCCCTGTCGCTCCCCGGCTTCCCGCTCAGGCCTCGCCGCGCTTCAGAGACTCCGCCCACGCCGCCTGCCAGTCCCACGCACTCTCCGCAGGGAAACCGGTGCGCCAGCGCCGCATCCAGCACTGCCCGGTCCACTCCTGTCTGCGCTCCTGAGATGATCTGCTCCAGCATTTTCGGTTCGGACATTTATCGATTCGGACGAGCCGTGACCAACCTTGGTGGCGCTTCTCCTTCCACGATCCACACCGAGACGATGCATGGATTCCGTCCATCCGGTGTCTCGATCTGACACTGGACGACAAACTTCTTCCCGAACTTGGTGTCGTTAGTTTCGACCACCGGTTGGTTTTGCCCGTGCGTCAGAAGAGCTTCGATCATCACTGCTGGCTCATCGGGTGCGAAACCGCGGTTGATGAAGAACTTCGCCTTGGAACCACCCTCCGCGTGTTCGCGGTTCAGCAGATAGGCCCTCACCTTGTCCACTTCCACATTCAGTTGGTCACACTGGGGAAGGCGGTCTGATGCGCTCATTCTAATCATGCACAACCTCAATGTCCGCAGGTTCCAGCGTCACAACCTTGCTCTTGGTCGTCGCACCAGCGAACTCCACTTCGTATCCCGCTCCGGCACGGTAAACGTGTACCACAGTGCCAACGGCACCCACCTTGAGGCCCGCCGCTTTGAGTCCATGCTTCAGACGCACGATCGCGTGTTCCGGGATCGGACCGGAAGGCGACGCTGAGGACTTGCGAACGGAGACGGCTGGCATTTCGACCACAAAAGGTGCCACATCTCCGGCAATAAAGCGATCAATCAGTTTCCCGGCCTCGTCAGCCATCCCACGCTCGATCAAGTCGGCGTCGGCTCTCAGTTGCGCTGCGTCCTCCGCGAGTTCAGCTATTCGATCTTCCACCGTTTCACCAAACCGGGCGACGGGAAACTGCTTCAATTCACCAAGATCGATCTCAGGAACGCTTGAACCAAATGCGAGCCGCTTCACCAAAGGCCTTCCAAAAACGGGGTGCGAAAGCGCGGTTGCAAGAAAGCCCTCACGGATGCGACGTCCGCTTCCGGCCGGTGCCATTCGAAGCACATGATTCGAAACCGCCCCGTCGCATATTGCGGTGCCTGCGAGTACGACGCTGCCGATGATTCCGTAAACTTGTCCCGAGCACGGCATCAACAGCCAGTTGGGCTTGACCCTGCCGTTGAATTCGTCACCGAATCCGCACTCTGCAAAACGTTTTCGGCAGTCCGGGTTAATTTCCAGAAGATCAGAGCTGTCAAAATATGGCACTCCGTCAGAAGCTTCGATTCGTTTGTAGCGGTTGGGAATCCAAATCCGGTAGCCAGAATCACGCAAGAGTGTAACCGATTTTGCCTTCTTGTGGATGTGAGCCTCAATCTGGCGTGCCCCAGGATTGTAACGCCAAGCGTCTAATCGGCGTGAACCATTGAACAACCTAGCAGCGGAAATCGTAAATCCGGTCTCACCCCAATCAGAGACGCCAATCGACCCCAAAGCGTTCGCAAACAGTGCTTCGGCCTCGCCCGATTTCGTAAATGCTTTGTTTCGGTCGTACTCAATTTGAGATTTCCAGTCCCGAAACTGGGCGGCAATTTCCGGCTTTACGACAGGCGCAGGAAGTCCCTTGAGGTGGCCCACCTCCAGGTGTTTGATGATGTGTCCGTAATGCACCCCCCTCATCATAGCGCGTGCCTGCGTTGACCGAAGGTAGCCGTACAACCATCCCGATTGGGCTTCGTCATTTGGCACCACGCGCAGTAGGTCATCTGAAACGAGCACGCCTTCGAGGGTCAGCGTTGCCAAAGTCGCTCTCCCAACGTTGCCAGAACGGGTCACAAGAATCATGCCCGGAGTCACCTTTAGGCTCGACGCATCCGCAATCTTTTCGGGCGCAAGCCAACGACGATAAATTGGACGCTGGTCAAAAATCTGAGTAGCGGCTAGCCACGGCTCGCCGTGTTTTTCTCCAACCAACACCCCCTTAGTACGTCCCGGTTGCCACACGTCTGCCATTTGGCCCAAACGCTGCCATCCCACTGCGCGCTCTTCGATGGCCAGTCGAAGACCGTAACCACTCGAAAGATACGTCTCCGCCTCCATCCGCCTCTCGCCCTTGAGCAACAGGTGAGCGGGGAGCGACTTCCATTCGCACTTGTGGAATGGCCAGACGGCGGGTTTATCAACCTGCGGGGGCGCTAGTCTTGGGATTGCAGCCATGTACGGAAGTATTGGGCGATTTGCTGGGTATTGTCATCGACGACTTTCTCCCGTACGCGTTGCGGCTTGTACGTCGGAATCCCATTCTCGTACTCAACGACGTCCTTCTCAAATTCCTCGACCACTTCGTTGCCGTTGGCATCCCGAACGTAGGTTCGGTGACCACGTTTGTCATGCCCAATGTGGTTCGCGACGGCCATAAAGACCTCATAGTCGTTCATTCTCTCAGCGGCACCCTCCATGGCGATCAGATGCTCTTCCTTCTTCTGAAGAATCAGAAGACTTGTTTGGATACTGACGTCAGGTTGAAAAGTATCTGGATGAAGATCTATGCTCGCAACGACCCTGGAATGGCGCAAAATCCACTCCCGGACGTAGCCGAGTCCAGGCGAACCCAAGATGCCGTCCGGGAGAACCAAGGCAGCGTACCCACCCGGCGCAAGGAACTTCAGGCAGCGCTCAATGAAGAGAATTTCCGGCGGCTGAGACTTCTGAAGAGCGGTTGACATGACCCATTGGTCCTTTTCAGCGTCGAAGCTCCATGAGCGGGCAAGGTCATACTGCTCGAGAATTGCAGGATCGGTCACTGGGATTTTGGACCCGAACGGCGGATTGGTGAAAAGATATCTCACTTTGCCCAACAGCGGCCGATCGCGGAGTGCATCTCGCCAAAGCACTGGTTTTACCAGGGAGTTGGCTTGGAAAAGCCCTCCCGCACCGTCGTTGTTCATCACCATGTTCATCTTAGTGGCCTTAACCAACTCCTGATTGAAGTCGATGCCCACGATGCATTTCGATGCATAGTTGGCGATGCGCTGGGCGACCGCCGCCGCGTAACCGCCCTGAGTGCCCTTCCATTTCTTTTTCTCCGCCTTCCGGATTTTCTTCACCACGTGATTCATGGCCGTGATGAGAAATCCACCGGTCCCACAGGCAGGATCTAGGATCAGATCTTTCTCGCCCGGATCGAGCATGGCGACGGCCATCTCACATATGTTCCGTGGAGTGAAAAACTCGCCGCTATCACCGCGAAGATTGGATCCCACGATTGCCTCATAGGCCTTCCCCTTAACGTCGGTGTCGCTTTCCAGAAGTGAGTACATTTGAAGTTGAGAGACCAGATAAGCCAACACGCGGGGTTCCAACTCTAACTGGTCTCCCATTCCGAAGATCGCTCCATAGTCACCTTTCACTTTCTCAAAGAGGCCGTCCATCCGTTCCTTCACCGCCATCAGTCCTATGGCCCCATTCCGTTCGGTGGCGGTGGAGTAGAACTGCGGCTCGTCGTTGTACCGCTCGTCGTGAATCTTGCAGAAGATGAGTTTCAGCAGTTCCCAAAAGGCCTGCGGCTTCTGCATCCCTTGATTGGCGGCGATGTAGTTGTGACAACGGCGAAAGGCAAAAAGGAGGGCGTCACTGGTCGCCGGCTTCAGTTGATCAAAACGGGGGCGCTCGGATTCATCATCTTTCCGGCCAAACGTGGGAATGTCGGGAATCTCCTCGATCTTGATCTTCCCCTTCGTGACGATCTTCTTGTAACAGATGCGCTCGATGCCGTTCGTCCACATGCCGTACGTGGCGTTGGGACAGGCCGACATGTAGCTTTGCAACTGGCCCACGCCGTCGTTCTTGTCCTGAGGTTTGACGCTCTGCTGCTTGCACTCGACCAGCAGGAACACCTCCTCTTGGACGTGCTCCTCATCTGGAGGGAAAATCGCAATGTCGGCACGGGGCTTTCTGCTTCCCAGCTTGAGACCGAACTCGATCTCGAAATGCGCCTTCGCGTACCTATACTCCCTCACAAGTGATTTGGCGATCTCCTGCCGCACATACTCTTCGGGGGTTTCTTTCCGCTGCGTGATCCCGTCAATGAAGTCGAGCACCTTGCCCTGTTGGACGATGATGGCGGCGGGCTTGTAAGGTAGTTCTGCTTGGGCTGGAGAGAGCATGTCGGCGGTGTGGACGATTCAAAGCAGGATCAACGCCACGACACAAGCGCATTGTTCGACAATCCTAAGGTCAAGCCCGCAAGGGATCGGTGCGAGAGATGTTCGATCCCGAGCCGCAGGGCGGATGTGGAGGTGATGGGATTGGGTTGGAACGGGAATTTCCACGAATGGGATGGAATGACCGCGAATGGCTCCACCGCCGAATTCCCGCCCTGGCGCTTGGAAACCGCCGCTCCTTGCCTGCCTGTCTCCGCGTCTCAGGGTCTGCCATCGCGCCATCAAAGCCCAAAAGCCCGCCTGTCTTAGTCGAGACCCACGGGTCCCTTGATCCAAGGTGGCCCCACCCTGTGTCGAAACTCACGTGCCCCTTGACCAAGAGCGGCCTCACCCTGTGTCGAAACCCACGTGACCCGTGATCCAAGGTGACCCCACTCTGTGTCGAAACCCACGTGACCCTTGACCAAGAGCGGCCTCACCCTGTGTCGAGACCCACGGGACCCGCAATTAAGGGTGGCCTCTCTCGCGACGAAGACGGGGCTTCCCTGCATTCAAAGGGGAGTGACCCTTGAAAAAAGAGGGCGTCGTCTTTGTCAAAGAGAACGCCATCCTCGACGAAGAGAAGGCCGTCTTTGACAAGGAGAATGCTATCTTTGACGAAGAGAGGCCGGTCCTCGACAAAGAGAAGCCTCTCTTGGAAGAAGAGAAGCCCGTCTTTGACAAAGAGGATGCCGTCCTAAATCGAACGTTCTGGCCATTGCGTTTAGTTACGGACATTCAAGCGTCATCCCCACCGAACGCCCTAGGCATTCCTGACGCATTTTTCTTGCCCGTAGGATTCCAATTGTATTTACTTCCCACTTATCGGAACTGTCATCCTAGGCGCTATGGCAACCTTTGACTCAGGACTCTCCTACGACAATGGCGTTACCTATGACGCGCCGCCGGTTCCTCCATCCCAACCAAGGAGCACCCATATGGCTAAAGTAAAACTGGACCTCAGCGGCAAAAGTGAAGCAGACGTGATCGATCTCGGCACTCAGCACAGCGCCGCCATGAACGGGAACGCCAACTTCCCGACCCCCAACCCCTCGACGGCAGACTTCGACGCGGCCCTGGCCGCCGCCGTGGCCGCCGTGGCCGATACCGATGCATTGTACACCGCCTGGCGCGCCTCCGTGGCCGCCAAGGACGCCGCCATCGTCGAGCTGCGGAACCAACTGACCCAACGCGCCTCCTACGTGGACAACGCCAGCGGCGGTGATGAAGAGAAGATCCTCAGCAGCGCCTTCAGCGTCCGCGCCGCCCCCACGCCCGTGGGCCTGCCCGGCCAGCCCGGCAACCTCATCGCCCGCATGGGGTCTCTGGAAGGCACCATCGAGCTGGACTGGGACCCCGTGCGCGGAGCCCGCAGCTACATCATCGATTGCAAGCTGCACAGCGACACCGAGCAATGGCAGCAGGTGAAAATCTCCACCCGTTCCGACGTCACCCTCACCGGCCTCATCTCCGGCAGCACCTACGCCTTCCGCGTCCGCGCCGTCGGCACCGCCGGAGAAGGCCCCTGGTCCGACGAA
The DNA here is from genome assembly GCA_963976915.1 of uncultured Verrucomicrobiales bacterium. Taxonomy (GTDB): domain Bacteria; phylum Verrucomicrobiota; class Verrucomicrobiia; order Verrucomicrobiales; family Verrucomicrobiaceae; genus CAXBNA01. The sequence continues at coordinate 549 of CAXBNA010000275.1, read as the reverse complement.
GCGGTGAAGATGGCACCCTGACGGGGACGAGGGGACGGGGGAGACTTGGAGTGGAGGAGACTGGGAGACGAGGGGTGGAGGGGACGGGGAGATTAGAGAATCCACTTTTTGGCGTTTGCGATCATGGAAACAATCATGCGTAGGATCACCTCATACTCCTCGGTCACCGTGTTGAACCGCTCCTCATTCAAGTAGCCGCAACGATGAGCAAAGAGCAGCCAAGTCTGAGTTTCCCCAGCCTCGGCTTCCGCATCGCTAAGCTTACTGATGAAAGCCGCTTCATATCGCCGCTTCCGCCACGCTTCCGTGATGTTTGCCGCGACTGACCTCGAAGAGCGCCGCACCTGATCTGTCAGTGAATAAGTCTCCTCCTTCGGAAAACATTTTGATGTCTCAAAGACGCGCATCGCTGAATCCACCGCCCTCTGAAACACCTCCAATTCCGTGTGCCGGATGATCTTCATGGGATGCGCTTCTACCAAATCCCCCCTCGCCCTGCAAGCCTCCCCGTCTCCCCGTCTCCCCGTCTCCCCGTCTCCCCGTCCCCCA
>CAXBNA010000274.1:0-7228 GCA_963976915.1 uncultured Verrucomicrobiales bacterium | reverse complement strand
CGACCCGTGGACGCGGCGGGTGGATTTCCGGATGGGCGGACCTTCGTCGGTGCCGATGGCATCGAGGAAGCCCTGCTCGATCGGCCCTCGCTTTTCGCTCGAACGGTGACGCTGAAACTGCTAACCTACGCCCTCGGTCTGCATCCCGAGCCCGAGCATCAGCCCACCGTCCGGCGCATCGTGACGGAGTCCGCCGCATCAAATCATCGCCTCTCCGACCTCATCGTCGGCATCACCCGCAGCCTGCCCTTCACCCATCGCAAAACGCCATGATCCTGACCCGCAAACATCTGCCGCGCCGCACCTTTCTGCGCGGCATTGGCACCACGCTGGCGCTGCCACTGCTGGATGCGATGATTCCTGCGGCCCGCGCCGCACGTCTGACAGCGGCGAATCCGGTGAAACGCCTGGGCTACGTCTTCATCCCGATGGGCACGGACATCTCCCGCTGGACGCCGAAGGGCGGGGACAAGCTGGGTGAGCTTTCGCCGATCCTTGAACCGCTGGCGGGGTTCAGAGACCATCTCTCCGTCATCTCCCATCTCGAACTTCAGCCCGCCTATCCCGGCACGCACGCCACGTCCAATTCGGCCTTCCTTTCTGCGGCGCAGGCTTACCGCACGGAGAGCTCCGACTACCGGCTCGGTGTGACGGCGGATCAGCTCGCCGCCCGGCACCTCGGCAAAGAAACGCAGCTGCCTTCGCTGGAACTGGCCATGGACCTGATGGAAACCGTGGGCCAGTGCGACAATGGCTACGCCTGCGTTTATCAAAACAACCTTTCCTGGTCCTCACCCACCACACCGCTGCCGGCGGAAGCCCACCCGCGTCTGGTGTTTGAGACCCTGTTTGGCGAGGGTGGCACGCCCACGGAACGCCGGGCGGCTTTGAAGCGGCGCGCCTCCCTGCTCGACTGGGTGAAGGACGATCTCGCCAGCCTGAAGCGCGAGCTCGGGGCCAGCGACCGGGCCAAGATGGATGAGTATCTGCAAGCCGTTCGCGATGTGGAGAGCCGCATTCAGAAAGCGGAGCGCGATGCCCAGGAGAATCCCCTGCCGGACCTCGAGCGTCCCGCCGGTGTGCCTGCCGAGTACGCGGAGCACGCGCTGCTGATGTTTGATCTCCAGGTGCTCGCCTTTCGCGGCGACATCACCCGCGTCAGCACGTTTCAGCTCGCCCGGGAGACCAGCAATCGCACCTACCCCGAGACCGGCGTCACTGATCCGCATCACCCGCTCTCCCACCACGGCAATGACCCGGAGAAGATCGAGAAGATGTCGCGCATCAATCGCTACCACGTCTCGTTGTTTGCCGAGTTTTTGGAGAAGCTGCGCTCCACGCCGGAGGGCGAGGGCACGCTGCTCGACCACTCGCTGCTGCTGTACGGCAGCGGCATGGGCAATCCAAATCTGCACGATCACACCGACCTGCCCATCGTTGTTGCTGGTGGTGCGGCGGGCAAGATGGCGGGCGGACGCCACATCCGCTATGAGGCGCCCACGCCGCTGGCCAATCTCCACCTCACCCTGCTCGACAAGGTCGGCGTGGAAATCGATGCGTTTGGCGATAGCACCGGACCGATCGACGAACTGTTCACGCCGCTCAGCATCTGATGAGAGCGTGGCTTTGCGCAGCGCTCATGCTCGGTGTGGCAGCGGCAGCGCCGTCGGAAGGTCTGACGACCACGCCCCTGCTCGATGCCGCTTTGGCGGATGACCTCGCGGAGGTCTCGCGTCTGCTCGCGGAGGGCACCGATCCGTCGGAGGCGAACCGCTACGGCACCACCGCAGCAGAGTTGGCCTGCCTCAATGGCAACGCTGTCATGCTGAAGGCGCTGATCGAAGCCGGAGCGGGTGGACTCGCCGCCCCGAAGCTGCTGCTCACCGCTGCGCGCACCGGGAATGCCGAGTGCGTGAAGCTGCTGCTGGGAAAGGGCAGTGATCCAAACGCTGAGGGGCCGGGGGATCAGACTGCGCTGATGTGGGCAGCCGACGCGGGTCATGTAGCGGCCATCGACGTTCTGCTGGCCGCTGGGGCAGATCCTTCTCCCCGGTTGGACAGTGGATTTGACGCGCTTTTTTTCGCCGTCCGCGCCGGTCAGTTGGAAGCCACGCGGCGACTGCTCTATACCGGGCTCGATGTGAATGCGGCGGCCGAACCCGACAACGCGAAGGGGCGCAACATGCGGTCCGGCACCGCACCGTTGATGCTCGCGGTGGAGAATGGTCACTTCGAACTCGCCCTGGAACTCGTCAAAGCAGGCGCCGATCCGAACGACCAACGGTCCGGCTTTACCCCGCTCCATGCCATCAGCTGGGTGCGGAAATCGGTGCGTGGAGACGGACCCGACGGCATCCCGCCTCCGCAGGGAAAGGGTGGCATCGGTTCGCTCGACTTCGTGCGCCAACTCATCGCCGCCGGCGCGGACGTCAATGCATCGCTCAAAGACGGCGGCGGCGGGACGGCCAAGATTCGGATGAAGGGAGCCACACCCTTCCTGATGGCGGCCTCCACCTGCGACCTGCCGCTGCTCCAACTCCTCCACAAGCTCGGGGCGGACCCCACGATTCACAACGCCGATAACCTCAGCCCACTGCTCGCCACCTGCGGCATGGGCGTCACTGCCCCGGGTGAGGAGGCGGGTTTTGAAGTCGAAGCCATCGCCTGTGCCCGCTACCTGCTGGAACTGGGTGCGGACATCAACCACGTCAGCCAGCGTGGCGAGACCGTCATTCACGCCGCCGCCTACAAGAGCGCGCCCAAGTTGATCGCCTTTCTCGACGAACAGGGCGCCGACATCCACATCTGGAATCAAAAGAACAAGGCGGGCTGGACCCCACTGCTCATCGCCCAAGGCTTCCGCCCCGGCAACTTCCGCCCGATTCAGTACACCATCGACGCGCTCTCCGCCGTGATGCGCGCCCACGGCATCGAGCCCCCGCCCGCGCCTCCCCCGCCGGGGAGGTGAGAGCCCTTTTGAACGCTGGCCTTCATTCGCGGTGTGAAATGTTCAAAAATGACACTTCTTGAACATTGGGTTCCCCATGTGCATCGAAAAGTGCGGCCATCTATGCATTGGAGACAAAGTCAGACTCGCCGGGGCTCCCGAAGGGACGATTCAGGCAGGAGCATCACCGCTTGACCAGCGAGTTTGAGGGAGTGATCTGAGGAGAAGTCTTCGAGCGTGAGGTTTGTTGAGTGGGGGAGCGAGTGGCGAAGGGTTGATGTGGCATGGTGGGCATGGTAAAACCGTCACCAAAATGGAGAATGAACCTGGCGATCCCTCAGCAAAGGCGACTCCTGACGCTCTGCTGCGAGAGCTCTATGACGAGCTTCGACTTCTGGCGGCACAGAAGATGAGTGGCGAAATGGGACCGCAAACGCTCCAGCCGACAGCCCTGGTGCACGAGGCGTACCTGAAGCTTGCTGATGGCAATGCCGACCAGCGCTGGAATGGGCGCGGCCATTTCTTTGCCTCGGCAGCCGAAGCGATGCGGCGCATTTTGATCGATGCAGCGAGACGAAAGACCGCGGCCAAACGGGGAGCACGGACGACCCATGAGGAACTGGATGAGAATCTGGCCATGCCCGCGCCTCCCGAGCAATGCCTGGAGGTCGGAGAAGCTCTGGAGAAACTGCGCGAAGTCGATCCTGAAGCGGTTCAACTGGTGGAACTGATGTTTTTTGCTGGAATGACGGTGGCCGAAACGGCCTCGCTGATGGGATGTGGAACTGCGACCGTCAAGCGGCGTTGGGCACATGCGCGGGCCTGGCTCCATCGTGAGATTGAGGCGAAGCGAGAAGCAACACCGAACCCAGCGCAAAATAGTTGATCCCGAAAACCGATCCTTTGCGCACTGAAGAAGGGTGAGATGACCACGGCGCTATTCAAAAAGGAACGTGAACTCTTTGAGGCGGTGCTCGAGTTGCCAACTCATGAACGCGAGTCGTACTTGGAATCGGCCTGCAAGAACGCACCCGAATTGAGGGCCGGTGTAGAAGGGTTGCTGCGATCCCACGAGACCGCTGCGGATTTGTTCGGCGATGGCGAAAGTGACCTGACGCCGAATCCCCTCAATTTGGAGGCTCCGGGGACGCGCCTGGGAGACTATGAACTCGCCGAGTTGGTTGGAGAGGGGGCGATGGGGGTGGTCTATCGTGCGCGTCAGCTCCGTCCCTTGCAGCGCGAAGTTGCGGTCAAGATCATTCGGCCAGGCCTGGACACTCGAAACGCCATCGCCCGGTTTGAGATGGAGCGGCAGGCGCTGGCCAGGATGGAACATCCGGGAATTGCCAAAGTATTCGACGCGGGAGTTACCTCCTCGGGTCGTCCCTACTTTGCCATGGAGTTCATCTCCGGTGTTCCGATCACGAAATACTGCGATGCGCAATCAATGACGGTGGATGCTCGGGCACGATTGTTTTTGAAAGTTTGTTCAGCTGTTCAACACGCTCACCAGCGTGGATTGATTCACCGCGATTTAAAGCCGTCCAACATCCTCGTGGTGGAGCACGACGGGGAGCCATCGCCTGTGGTCATCGACTTTGGCATCGCGAAACGGGGTGATCCGGAAACGGGTGCCGGCACCTTGTTGACAAGGGAAGGCTCGTTTGTGGGAACGCCTGACTACATGGCTCCTGAGCAGACGCAATTGAGTGGAGCGCTGATCGACACGCGGGCCGACGTCTACTCGTTGGGAACTCTGTTGTATGAGTTGCTGGTGGGGCAGCCCCCTTTTGTGGCGTCGGATCTCACCAAGCAAACCTATGTCGAGATGGTGCGGATCATTTGTGAACAGCCGCCGCCGAAGCCGAGTCGTTCGCTGGCGGTTCTCACGACCGACGAGCGTGAGCAACGGGCGGCGCAGCGGAAGACATCGATCCCTCGGATGATTCGACGGTTGAGCGGAGATCTTGACTGGATCGTGTTGAAGGCGATGGAGAAAGAGCCCGATCGTCGCTATGCGACCGTCGGTGCACTGGCGGACGACATTGAGCGAAGTCTGAATGACCTTCCCGTGGTTGCCTCGCCACCCAGCGCCCTTTACCGGACGAAGAAGTTCATCCAGCGTCACAAGATGGGGACAGTGACCACGGCGTTGGTGCTGCTCTCGATCGCCATTGGAACGGCCGCCAGTGTGACGCAAAGCATCCGGGCCACAGCGGCCGAGAGAGCGGCTGAGGCCGAGCTCGAACGCTCCCAGCGGGTCACCCGGTTTCTGCTCAGTGTCTTGCAGTTGAAACCCAGCCGAGAGAGCCAGACTCAAATGAAGGTCAGCACCATCCTGGCAGATGCCGAAGCACGAGTGCCTCAGGCTTTTGCTGATGATCCGCGCACTCAGGCAGAAATGCTCACGGTTCTGGCGAAGAGCTATCGATCCCTGGGCTCTTTTCGCGAATCGGCCCAAGCAGCCATGGCGGTCGTGGCTCTTCTGAAGGCATGCGAACCGACAGAGGTAGAAAAAATGGTGGATGCCGCAGTGGTGGCAATGCTTTCTCTCGGTGATCTCGGAGAGTACGAAGAGGCGCAACGGGTTGCGGAAGACATGCTGAAGAGCGATCAGATCCGCTACCCCGAGAGGCGGCTTCTCGGTTTTCGAAGGGCGATGTCACTCCGGGGCGCCAATCCTGAAGGAGCGCGCGAGGCGTTGTTGAAGTTGGTGTCTGAACTGGACCCAGGACGTGAAGAATCGGCTCACTTCGAATGGGTTTATCGATTGGAGATTGCAGGCATTGCCGTGAGAATGGAGCAGTGGGCGGACGCCGCAGTTGAGTTGGAACCATTGATCCAGGCGGTGCCGGATCAAGCTTCTCTCACGTCGGATCAGCAGATTCGTTGCCATATCCTTCTGGCCACTGCCTGGATGGCCATGGGGCGGGAGGAAGACGCGCGGCGGTTGCTGCTGAGTCTGGCCAACACCCTGGAAGAACTCCCCGATCAGGAGAAACTGAGTTTCTTCGAAACGACCGTGCAGGCGCTGCGATTTTATCGTCTCCTCGGGCAGGTTCTCCCCGCCGCCGAATTGGCTGAATTGAGGGCCACGTCCGATGTCGTCGAAAACCTGCCTGATAAAAGGAGCGGTGATGTCCGCTGGCGCATTCGCCTCCATCAAAGCCTCCAGCTTGCGGTCGGACTGGAATCAGCCGGGCGCATTCCAGAGGCGATTGCCATCCTCAAGCCCTTCTTCGACGAGGGTCCGGAGTCCATTGATCCGACCTACTCCATTGTGAGGAAGGCGTATCATCAACTGGCGCTCCTCCATACGTCAGCGGGTGAATTGGACGAGAGCTTGCGGATGCTCGAGACGGAGGCCACTTGGGAAAATGTCGCGGACAGCGAGAACGTCGAACTCTACATCGCCCTCAGCGAGGTCCACGTGAAAAGACACGACTCCGACGCCGCTGTCCGCGTCGCGAGGGCGGCAATGGGCTTTGACAGTTTGCCGGAAGGGCAATTCATTCGCCTGCTCGCCCTGGCTGCCGAGGGATTGGCGCAAACGGAGCGGTACGACGAAGTGCGCGACTTGGTCGAACCGGAGCTGGAGATGTTGAAGCGTTCAGCTCGCCACCGCCAAAACTCCCGAGGTGTGCTCCGGCAATTGGCGCGCGCTTGTGATGCGCTCGATGCCGTGGACCAAGCCCAGGAACTGCGGGATTTCGTCAGAGCCCTAAATCAGGGGTGACGGGATTGAGTCCGAGAGGTCGAATCGAATTTTTTTTCGGCGGATTGATCCCGATTCATTCGGAATCTCGCATTGGAGGATAGGGCGCGTTGTGCGGCCTCTCTTCCAACGCCATGAATCTTCGAATCGTCCTGCTGCTTCCGCTGCTCGCCTGGGTCTGGCCCACCCTGGCTCAAGACACCGTCACCCAAGACATTTCGCTCGATGCGGGATGGAACGCCGTCTGGCTGGACGTGGATCCTGCGGACCGCACGCCAGCCACGGTCTTTGCCGGGCTGCCGATTGAGCAGGTCTGGTGCTACTTTCCGACCGAACGCCCCATCGAGTTCATCAATGATCCCACCAGCCCCGAATTCAATCGGGAGGGATGGAATGTGTTCATTCCAACGGGTGAGGAAAGCGTGCTGAGTGATCTCCACGCCATTCAGCCCTGCCGCCCCTACCTGATCAAAGCCACCAGTGCTGCGACTTGGACGGTCACCGGATCTCCCGCGTTCAAGCCCTTCAACTGGAAGCCGCAGTCGTTCAATCTGGTTGGCTTTCCG
>CAXBNA010000273.1:0-7295 GCA_963976915.1 uncultured Verrucomicrobiales bacterium | reverse complement strand
TGCCTTTGATCCAAGGGGAGTATGGCAAGGATTGAGGCTGCATGATTTCACAAAACGTGATCACGCGAGGGATAACTCCCCATGGCATTCAACAATCCTGGATCGAATCGACCCGAACGGCATTGAAGGCCAAGGGCCTTCCGGAGTTCAGCGAAGGGTTCAACGAACCCTGGGAGCTGGCGCCATTCTGTCGAGTCCTCCCTCAGGGCCAGCCCTGAATGGGTTGCGGCCTCGGTGAGTGAGCAGCGTGATGGGCTGCCTCTTGGCCCCGTCCCCGATGGTCGGAACCCGTTCCGGGTTCGTCGGAGAACGCACGTTGGGTGGTGTGGAGGTCGGGGTTCCAGGGTTCCGCCCCAACACCCTCCCATTCCCCCAACCGCCTCCCACCACAGACAAATGGGCCAGCCTCAACTACTCTCGCGCCCGCCAACCCGGAGCCCACGTGACCTATCTCCCCCCCTGTGGCGTGAAAAGCCTGTCAATGATCGCCTCCCGACCCTTTCCTACCCGTGGCGATGGCTATTGATGCACTCGTAAAGGCTGAAAGAGACGTCCCGGACATTGACCACTGGATATCCGAAGCATGAGACAGAACGCTTCGGATCAGGCGACGGCGAGCGCAAGACGTCGATGACACGACAGATGCCATACGAGCCGTTGCCCGCATCCGTTTTGTTCTGCCCTGAATGGCCGTTTGATTCGATGTGCTGGGAGTCAGTCATTGGTGATCTCATATTGGTGACAGTATCGAATGCCAATTTCAATCCGCGCCGTGACGTAAAAGCCGAAGGACTGCCGGAAGTTTTTGGTATCATGGCCGATGTGTTGATACATCTCGCTCTTGTAGTCGAAACCCGTCATCCAATCGGAAATCTCTTTCCGGCGTCGTTCAAGGACTCGTGAATCTGCCCCCTCCTGCTCGAGTAGCGCAATCTCTCTATCCAGTCGGCTCTCTGCGGGACCCCGTCTCAGCCAGCCAAGCGAATCCGCCCGCACCTTAGTGATGCGCTTGCCGGACACGTAAACGTAAACAATCGCAAAATCCTCACGAACGACCCTGCCAGAGGGCAGCGTGATCGTAGCTTCAGTAGTCCCCTGAATCGGGCAAAATGAACTCCCTTCGCCCAACGAGATCCACTTAACATCTGGTATCCCAGAAAGGTCGTCGGGATGACGAAAATCAACGGCCACCTTGCGGTATGGTTCGCTCCTCAAAGACCTGCAAAACACACCATCAGGCTTGTCAGGGTATAGCTCTGCATCAATCTCCGCCTGCGACTTCTTCTCATGGCAAGCAGCAAGGAGGACTGTTAGAACGCAGCCGAGCGATGCTGTGAAGCGCTTCATTGGTTGGCCGAACTAGTGGATGGGAAACACTTTTGTCGGTTTGTCAGCACATCTATAGGCGACAAAAGTGTCGGAAAAGTACGGTGAAGGTGCGTTCACGGTGTCGATTTGCACGCTCATATCGGAATAGGGCTACAAAAATGCAGGATGTCACACGGTATTCCGATACTGGAGAGCGAAAAATAACACGGATGGCCAATATTTGAGCCGGCAGATTCGCCACTCCCCGCGTCTCTCCCTCTCCAACTCTCCCCGTCCTCCCTCCCCTCCGCCCTCATTTTTTCGCATCTTAGGACCCAGCTACCTGGTAGCTTCACGTCATCACGTTTTGTGAAATCATGATGTCCTAATCCTTGCCTCAATCCTTGCCCTACTCTCCGTGGATCAAAGGCAAAGATGAAGGCAATGAATAGGGCAACGATCCGGGAAGATTCACAAAACCTGACGACGCGCAGTATAGCTTCACGTACTGACAGTTAGGCGTCACGGGTTTGGGGATCGGGCGTGGCACGCGGTCTGGGAATGTGACGGTGAAGACGCCCAACGAAAACCATGGCAAGCATGCCGATGAATGGAATTCGGAAGCCGGGCAAAGCACTGATCGAAAACGCGGCGCTTCACTCTGGACGAGGGGCATGCCCATGGCGGGGTCCGCCCGGCGCTCGGACGCCACCGCTTTGTGCTGGGCACGGGCCTTTCTGAGCTTCCCTCTCGGGCGCTCGCCTAATCATGAGGGGCGATGCCCGCCATTGGAAATGCGAAGATGGGGAGAATGAGACCCCAGAAGATCATCGAATACATCGTCTTCGGATTCATGACGGTAGGCTTACCAGTTGGGCGAACATTAAAGATCATTCCAAAGTGTGAGGTTTGTCAGCCGCTCAATATCCGACGGATGGGTGGGACAAGTACGGCGTGCAGCGCTCATCGGGGTGGTTTTACCCTCCAAGGTTGGAATTGGGCAACAAAATTGTCGATCCATACCTCCCGTCATGAGGTTTTGTGAAATCATGCTGCCCTAATTCTTGCCTCAATCCTTGCCCGACTCCCCTTGGATCAAAGGCAAGGAATAGGGCAACGATAAGGGAAATGCACAAGACCTGACGACGCCGGGCATCACCCGCACGCCACCCCGGCGTGTCTCGCCCTTCGGGCTGCGCTGCACGTTGAGGCGAGAGTGGCCCGACGTTTTTACTGAAAGAGAATTCTTTTTTCTGCGGGTCCGGCGGCGTGGGCTTTGCGGGTTTGACAGGCTGGCCATGGCGTTGAGAATCCTTTTACGCATGGAAAGCGACAAGCTCCAGCCCTCCGAGGAGGAGAAGAAAGAAAAAGGCATGTGGGAGAAAACCCGCAAGAGCCTGATCGAACGTCTGAACAATTGGGAGGACCAGCGCACTTGGAATGAGTTCTACCAGACCTATTGGCGGCTGATCTACAGCGTGGCCACCAAATCGGGTCTCACACGGGAAGAAGCCTTTGATGTCGTTCAAGAGACCGTGATCGCGATCGCCCGGCAGGTGCAGAAGGGGCAGTACGACCCCCGGGCTGGGTCGTTCAAGGCCTGGCTGCTTCAAATGACGCGCTGGCGCATTTTGGATGTGTTTCGGGCCAGAAAACGCCAGCCCTCGCTCGCGGACCGGGGCAATGCGGAGAGTGAGGACCCCGGCGGCCTCGCCGTAGACCGCCTGTCGGAAGACAAGGACAACATGCTGGAGAAAATATGGGATCGCGAGTGGAGAGACAACATCTCTGCCGCAGCCCTCGAGCGCGTCAAAGCGCGGGTCTCACCCCGGCAGTTCCAGATTTTTGATTGCTACGTCATGAAGGGCTGGGGGGTGAAAAAGACCGCCGAGACCTTGGGAATCAACGCCGCGCAGGTTTATTTGGCCAAGCACCGGGTGGGCAGTCTGGTGAAGAAAGAGGTTCAAGCTCTTGAGAACCAGATGCTTTAGTGGGACAGTTTTCGAGCCTGCCGACCGGTCACACGGAAACGCAGGTTCCCTCCACCCAACTCAAGCCTAGCCCCGCCGCCCACCCATCCCATGTCCACGAGGCCCCATCCTGCCTCGCCGCATACCGACTCCGACACGGGGCCGGATGAGGATGCAAAGGCGTGGGAACACGACGAGGAGACCGTGGACCTGCCCTTGCCTCCTCCACCCAAGGGGCCGGGGACAAGACGCGGAAGAGCCGAACCACAGACCCACCGCGACGACATCGTCATCCCCGACTACACGCTGATGAAGCGGATCGGCTCCGGTGCCTATGGCGAGGTCTGGCTGGCCCAAAGTGTCACCGGGGCTCTGCGTGCGGTGAAGATCGTGTGGCGGGAGGATTTCGAGCTCACCAAGACGTTTCACCGCGAGTTCCTTGGCATCCAACAGTTCGAGCCGATCTCGCGGGGCCATCCCTGCCTGGTCCACATCCTTCACGTGGGCTGGAATGAAGAGCGCGGCTTTTACTACTGCGTGATGGAGCTCGGGGATGATGCCGAAGACGGCCCGCAGTTTGAGACGATTGAGGCCTATGTCCCACGAACGCTCGGGACGGACATGAAAAGGCATGGGCGCCTGGACTTGACCTTCTGCCGCGATGCGGGCGTCTACCTCGCGGACGGGCTGCACTACATGCACACCCACGGGCTGACCCATCGCGACATCAAGCCCTCGAACATCATTTTCGTCGATGGTGTGTGCAAACTGGCCGACATCGGGCTCGTCGCCGGTTTTGGGGAACGAACCTACGTGGGCACGGAGGGATTCGTCCCTCCTGAAGGCCCGGGAACACCTGCGGCAGACATCTCCATCCGGTCGTTCCCAGAAGTTCCCAAGGACTTGGCAGACGACGAGTGGCACTTCTGGATGGATTTGAATCGCGTCATCTGCCAAGCCTGTGCTCCAGATCTCAAGGAGCGGTTCGCGAGCGCGGACCAATTCGCGGAGGCGCTTCAAACGGTGGGCAAACTGCGCGAGGAAAGTTTGGTCCGGCGCTTTGCCCGTGCTGCGATTTTTACAATGGTCTTCTCCGCACTGGCGGCCTGCGGATTGGTCACCTGGAAGCACCAGCAGGCTGAACCCATTGCGTTTGAGGCCCCCAAACCCGCCGCGAAGCCACGCCCAGGACCTCGCGTGCCCTTGGATGGTCGGCTTTGGAAAAATCATCTGGCACAGTGGTTCACCTGGACAAAAGATCGCCACATCGCGGACGCACCTGTCGATGCGGACAGTTACGGCAACTACCTGGATGCCACCCAGAGAGCCTCGGAGCACGAGGTGATTCCGACCAAGGGCCCGGGAAACAAGCCATTCTATGCCGTGATGGTCCCGAACGCGGATGCCGAAGCCTACTGCGCATGGATGACCGACTCTGAACGTTTGGCCGGGCGTCTGGATCTGAATCACGAGTATGGGTGGCGAAGCGCCACCCTGAAAGCCGAACCAGGGACGCCGAGCGTCCGCAAAGGCTGGTCCATCCTGCAACTGGAGGTGGTGCCGGTTCCCTATGGGAGCATCACGATCAATTCGACTCCACGAGGTGCCGAGGTGTTCGCGAGCGAGAGTGAGACGTCCCTTGGGCGCACCCCGCTCACCCTGCCGAAAACGCGTGCCGGCACATTCGCCTTCGACGTGCGACTCGCTGGCTACGAGCCAACCGTGGCGAAAGGTGAGCTCAAAAAAGGCGAGACCAAGGACTTCAATCTCCGCCTCCGGGCGACGGACGCCGCCGTCTTCGACGAGCCTTGGAAGAACAGCCTTGGCATGCAGCTGGTGCCCATGGGCCGCGTCATGATTGCTTCGATCGAAACGCGCCGACAGGATTTCAAGGACTTCGCCCGGTCAGCCAATCTTCCGTCGGTGCCCAAGCGGCCTTTGCACGAAAATGGCCACCTTCCGGTCACGGATGTCAGCCGCATGGAAGCCGCTCTCTTTTGCCGATGGCTCACCGACCACGAACGGACACGGGGACTGCTCGAACCGGATCATGCCTACCGCCTCCCCACCGATGATGAGTGGAGCATGGCCGCTTACCTGCCCCGAGAAAAAGGAAAAACACCCGCAGAGCGGAGCCAGCGCATCGGTGGCATCTACCCATGGGGATTCACCTGGCCACCCTTGCCCAAGCCGGGCAACTTCTTCGATCAGTCGGCCGATTCCGATACGAAAAAGGGAATCCCGGGATACAACGATGCCTTTCCCGGTCTCGCCCCCGTCGGTTCCTTCAAAGCGGATAGCCGCGGACTTCTCGACCTTTCCGGCAATGTCTGGGAGTGGGTCAGTGATCCTTGGGAGGCCAACTTTGCGGAAGGCGTGGTTCGGGGAGGGTCCTTCCTTTCCCGTGAACGCGAGGAGCTTCTAGCATCCAATCGCAGAAAAGTCGCCGCAGGCACCCACGCACCCGATGTTGGGTTTCGGATTGTGCTCTCCGTGATCGGCGAAGTCGCCCGAGGGGAGGAGTAGCCACCGGCTCCGGGGAATATCGTTGGCCTGCTTTTCGGTATTGTCATTCATTCGGCGCTCGATCAATCTTGGCGACCGTGACTCAGCCCGCTTCCCCATCCACCTTGCAAGGACCTTGGTACAAGGACCTCACTCCCTACCATTGGTTTGTCTTCCTCATCGCGTCGTTGGCCTGGCTCTTCGATTGCCTCGACCAGCAGCTTTTCCTTCTGGCTCGGAATTCAGCCATGGCGGCTCTCCTTCCCGATGGCATGGACCCGAAGGAGTATGGCGGCTACGCGACCTCCATCTTCGTCGTCGGTTGGGCGACGGGCGGACTGATCTTTGGTTCCCTCGGAGACCGCATCGGGCGGGCGCGGATGCTGACCATCACGGTGCTGATCTACTCGGTCTGCACGGGACTGTCTGCTTTTTCGAAAGGTTGGATCGACTTTGCCATCTATCGCTTTTTGACCGGTCTCGGTGTGGGGGGCGTCTTCGGACTGGCGGTGGCACTGATCGCCGACACACTCCCGGATCGCTCACGCACTGGCGCATTGGGCATGCTTCAGGCGCTCTCCGCCGTCGGCAATATTTCTGCCGGGCTCATCAGCATGTACATGGGTCATCTGGAGAAATCAGGCACCATTGAGCCAGGCATGGCGTGGAAGTACATGTTCCTCGTCGGAGCGCTTCCCGCCTTCCTCTGCGTCTTCATTGCAGTCCGCCTCAAGGAACCCGAGAAATGGGTCAAGGCGCGCGAAGCCGGACGCCTGACGGGCGCGGCCTTTGGCTCTTACAAGTCCCTGCTCGGCCAGGCACGCTGGCGGAAACCCGCACTCCTCGGCATGATGATTTGCGTCTCGGGGGTGATCGGCCTCTGGGGCATTGGGTTCTTCAGCCCGGAGTTGGTCGGTGACGTGATCGAACGTTCACTCGCCGCTGAGGGGCTTTCCGCGGAGGTCATCGCCGGAGAGAAAACCAAGTGGATTGGCATCAACTCCATCGTTCAAAATGCAGGGGCCTTTGTGGGAATGATTGTCTTCACGATGCTCGCCCAAAAGCTTGGTCGGAAACCCGCCTTCACCATCGCCTTCCTCGCCGCGATGGGAGCCACGATCGGCTACTTTCAGTTGTTCAATGGGAAGTCGGACGTGTGGATGAGCGGTGTGATGGGCGCTTGTCAGCTGGCTCTTTTCGCCGGCTTCGCGATCTATCTGCCTGAACTCTTCCCCACCCGGCTGCGCAGCACTGGCACCAGCTTCTGCTACAACGTCGGTCGATTTCTGGCCGCCAGCGGACCCTTCACACTGGGAGCACTCCAGGCATCGCTGAAAGCCGGACTCACGGACGCCAACGCCAAGATTGATGCCTTTCGTGACGCAGCCACCTACATGAGTGCGGCTTTCCTGATCGGACTGGTGGCGCTATGGTTCCTCCCTGAAACCAAGGGCCGTGAGATGCCCGAAGATTGACGCCATGACCGCCAACGAACTCGCCCAATCCGCCGCC
>CAXBNA010000272.1:0-7328 GCA_963976915.1 uncultured Verrucomicrobiales bacterium | reverse complement strand
AGGGCAAGCCGATGGGCGTCCGCGGAGCCGGTGTGAGTTTTCGCCCGGGAACCGACGTTGATTTTGAGCGCCCGATCACCGGCCAACCGCTGGACTGCGGGTTCGATCAATTTTTTGGCATCTCGGCCTCGCTCGACATGTCGCCCTACTGCTTCATTGACGGTAGAAAAACGTTGGGCGTGCCCGACCAGCCCTCGGAAGAGAACCGGGACACGATTTTCCGCAACGGAGTGGCGGGGGAAGTTCATTGAAGAGCAGGCCGCGGATTCGTCGAAACCGTTTTTCCTCTCCCTGCCGTTGAATTCTCCGCACCTGCCCGTGGCGCCCAACGAACCGTTCTTAGGCAAGAGTGGCGCGGGATTGTATGGCGACTTCGTGGTGGAGACGGACGACTGCATCGGCGGGGTGCTCGCCGCTTTGGACGCAGCGGGCGTCGCTGACGACACACTCGTCATCGTGACCAGCGACAACGGCGGCCTCTGGCACCAATGGACGCCTCAAGAAGCGGACGATGTTGCGGGCTACAAGCCGACGCCTCGGGCGCAGGAGACGGCGCAGCATGACCACCACAGCAATGCGGACTTTCGCGGCACCAAGGCCGACATCTGGGAAGGTGGTCATCGGGTGCCGTTCCTGGTGCGTTGGCCGGCGCGGGTGAAGCCGGGCGTCGTCAATCCCGCGCTCGTTTGCCTCACCGACGTGTTGGCGACTCTGGCTGAAATCATGGGTGAGCCCTTGCCAGAGGGTGCCGGGCCTGACAGCCAGAGTTTTCTGGCTGCGCTGGACGGAGCGACACGGGCACGCTCCAGTGTGATCCATCACTCCCTGAACGGAACCTTTGCCATCCGGATCGGCCCCTGGAAACTCTGCGGCGTGCGTGGCTCAGGCGGGTTCAGCCAACCCAAAGTCGTGAAGACGAAACCTGGCGAGCCTGAAGGCCAGCTCTACCACACCAAAAAGGATCCTCGGGAGACGACAAACCTTTGGTTGGAGGAACCCGATGTGGTGAAGCGACTGCAGGCGGCGCTCCAATTGGTTCAAAAATTCGAAGCCGGGAATCCCGGCATGCTTCGAAAGTTGAAGCGTGGTTTTTGAATACGCGCAGGTGCGAATTGGGCGACACATCGGAGCCGTGCCGGCGTTTTCATCGGCCTCTCGTGATTGATTTATGAAAGCCCTTGTCGCCATCACCGCCTCACTCATCGTCCTTGCGCTTCCCATCCGGGCGGCCGCGGACAAACCCAACATCATCGTCATCATGGTCGATGACATGGGCTTCTCGGACATTGGTTGCTATGGCAGCGAGATCCCCACGCCGAACCTCGATGCGCTGGCGAAGAACGGCGTCGCTTTTAGCCAGTTTTACAACACGGGCCGTTGCTGCCCGACGCGCGCCTCGCTGCTGACGGGGCTCTATTCCCACCAAACAGGCATCGGCTGGATGACGAGTGATCAGAAAACCCCCGGCTACATCGGGCGGCTCAATGATAAATGCGTGACGATGGCAGAGGTCGCGAATGGTGCCGGTTACTTCACGGCGATGACGGGGAAATGGCACGTCGGTTTCGAGCACGGCGTGACGCCGACGAATCGCGGGTTTTATCGAAGCCTGAATCTCGCGGCGGGTGGCGTGCATTTCTCGAATCAAACCGGCTCGAAGGGAGGGGCCAGTCTTTACCTCAACGGCGAGGAACTGCCGAAGGATGACGCCCGGTTCCATCCACCGTGGTACGGCACCGATCTCTGGACCGACTGGGGCATCCAGTTCCTCGACGAGGCGCGGACAGAAAAGAAGCCCTTTTTCCTCTACCTCGCCCATGCCGCCCCGCACTTTCCCTGCATGGCCCCGGAGGAAACCATCGCCAAGTATCGCGGCACCTACCTGAAGGGCTGGGACAAGCTCCGGGAGGAACGCCACCAACGCCAGGTCGAGTCCGGCCTCATCGACCCGTCATGGAAATTGACGCCGCGTCCCAAGGAGATCCCGGCCTGGGACTCGCTCTCCGCCGACGAACAGAATCGCTACGACGACATGATGGCCATCTATGCCGCGATGATCGACGAGGTGGACCAGAGCATCGGCAAACTCGTCTCCGCCCTGAAGGAGCGCGGCGAGCTCGACAACACGCTGATCTTCTTCCTCTCCGACAATGGCGGCAATGCCGAGGCGGGCATCCCCGGCCGGTATGATGGGGATCATCCGGGCGACCCACATTCCAACGTCTTCATTGGCCAGTGCTGGGCGCACCTGAACAACACGCCTTTCCGCAAATACAAGCACTACAACCACGAGGGCGGCATTGCGACACCGCTCATCGCTCACTGGCCTGCGGGCATCCAACCGCATTCCGCATGGAACACCACTCCCACCCATCTCATCGACATCATGGCCACCGTCGTCGATGTCGGTGGAGCGGAGTATCCGACGACCTTCAACGGCCACGCCATCACCCCGATGGAAGGCACCAGCCTGAAGCCCGTCTTCGCCGGTGGTGAGTTGGACCGACCGCTCTTCTGGGAGCACGAGGGCAATGCCGCCGTGCGGGTCGGCGACCTCAAGCTCGTTCGCCTCGGTCGCAACGGCCCCTGGGAACTCTACGATCTGAAATCCGACCGCACCGAGCAGCACGACCTCGCCGCCTCCAAGCCCGACGACATCGCCCGCCTCAGCGCCCAATGGGAAGCCTGGGCCAAGCGCGCTCAAGTGAAGCCCTATCCACAGGCGAAGGGAAAGAAGAAGGGCAAGGGCAAAGCCAAGGCGAAAGACAAAGCCTGACCTGACTGGACCTCAGAAATCATTTGGACCGCAATGAACGCAGAGGCCATATCCAGCGAATTCACTTTCCTAAACGGATGGTAAAAGATCAGGGGTGAAGAATGAAACCTCTCTGATTCGCCTCATTTTTTACCCACCATCTTTTACCAAAAATCACCCCCGCAACTCCTGCGTCTCTTTGCGGCCACCCTCCTCAGATACTCATCCCCATGAAACACCTCCTCCTTCTCCTCAGCCTCGCCCTGCTCCTGCCCGCCGCTTCGCAGGCCGCCAAGCCCAACTTCCTCATCGTCGTCGCCGATGACATGTGCTGGCGCGACATTGGGGCGCTGGGTCATCCCGACATGAAGACGCCCAACCTGGATCGTCTCAAATCCGAGGGCATGCACCTCAACGGCATGTTTTCCCCCGCCGCCACCTGCTCTCCCCTGCGGCACGCGCTTTATACGGGCCTTTATCCCGTCCGCAGTGGCGCGTATCCGAACCACACCCGCGTCGATGCAGGCACCAAGAGCCTCTTCACGCACCTGAACGGCCTGGGCTACCGTACCGCCTTGCAAAACAAGGAGCACGTTGGGCCAAAGGAATCCTTCCCCTACGAGCACATCGATGGAGCCGATGACTTTTCGCCGACGAAGGCCTTCCTCACGCGCCAACCAGACCACCCCTGGTTCCTTGTCTTCGCCTCCAACGACCCCCACTCGCCCTGGAATCGCGGGCCGAAGGACCTTTACGATCCCGCCAAGATCACCGTGCCGCCCTACATGCACGACAACGCCGAAACGCGCGCCAACCTCGCCGCTTACTTCGCGGAGATCAGCCGCCTCGACGAACAGCTCGGCGAACTCCTGAAACTCCTCGAAGAATCCAAGCAGGCTGACAACACCGTCGTCCTCTTCGTCAGCGAGCAGGGCTGCTCCCTCCCCTTCGGCGGCAAATGGTCGCTCTACGACACCGGCATCCGCTCCTCCGCCTTCATCCGCTGGCCAGGCCACATCCAGGCCGGGTCCAGCACCGATGCCCTCATGCAGTACATCGACGTCGCACCCACCTTCCTGGAGATCGCCGGTGCCGACCCCACCACCATCGATACCGGCTCCGTGGATGGAAACGGCGACCGCGGCTTCGATGGCCGCAGCTTCCTCCCCATCCTCAAGGGTCAGTCCGATCACCTCCGCGACTACGTGTTTTCCCAGCACACCGCCGTCGGCGTGAACGGCTACAAGGAACCCTATCCGAACCGCATGGCCCGTGACGAGCGCTACAAACTCATCGTCAACCTCGCCCCCGAAAACACCTTCTGGATCGGCGGCATCCACGACAATGACGTGTTCAAATCCTGGGAGCGCGACGCCAAGAACGATCCCGCACTCGCCAAGCGGGTCGATTGGCTCATGCACCGCCCCGCCGTCGAGATCTACGATCTGGAAACCGATCCCTTCGAGATGAACAACCTCGCCGGCAAGCCCGAGGTCGAAGCCATCCAGGAGCGCCTCCAAAGCCAGCTCGACACCTGGATGAAGCAGCAGAAAGACCAAGGCATGGCCACCGAACTCGACGCTCCCGCCCACCAAGGCGCCGCCCGCCAAGCCAAAGCCGAGGGAAAAGGCCAAGGCGGCAAGGGCAAGAAGAAAGGCAAGAAGGCAGACGACAAAAAGAAAGCCGCCGCCGAAGCCTGAGGCGAATCAGCCGATCTTCGTTCTCAGATGTTCATCCATTCACCTCTAACGCTGGCCAGAAAACGAGACCAGTGCGTCCTGGGCAGATGCGAATGAAATCAAGGGGCACCTCTCAACTATCGCCTCCTGACCCTTTCTTGCTCTCCATCCCAGGTGTATTCCCAACGCCCGTCACCACCACCCCGCGCGGATTCGCGATGTCAGTGTACTGGTTCAGACTGTTCGTAGTGAACGTCACCGTGTCATCGGCAACACTGCCACCACACCCCGTGCTGTAAACCGCTTCCGTGCGGCTCGTTCTGGGTTCACAATCTCGCTTCGGGAAGGTCAAGGGGCTCCGCTGGTATTTTGATTATTTGCACACTGGCCCCCGATCCCCGCAGACCTGCATGGCCAGCTCGCGTGTGGGGCAGAGGATCAGCGCCTGCACGTGGCGCTTCATGCTGTCGATGTTCTGCACCATCGGGATGCCAAATGCCATCGTCTTGCCGGATCCGGTGTGGCTTTGTCCCACGACGGCACGACCGCTGATGGCGACAGGGATGGCTTGGGCTTGAATAGGGGAGAGCTGTTCGAAGCCGAGGGATTTGACGGCGTCAAGAAGTTCTGGAGCGATTCCCAGTTCAGGGAAGGTGTGTTGACTCATAATGCGGTCCCCCGGGGGTTTGGCGGCGGCCGCAGTCCCACCGCTGGGATGGATAGCAAGGGGTTTGATCAAGCGGGACGCCCGGTGCCGGATAAGCAGTAAACTCTTGCCTTACACCCACGGAGTCTTCAAAGTCGCCATCGCATGTCCTCCTCGATCCCGCCGAGCACCCCTGGCAAGCCGTGGCAGCCGCCGTCACCGGAAGAACTCGCGCCGGAACTGCCCGCGTATGAAATCCTCGGCCTGCTGGGACGCGGCGGAATGGGCGCGGTTTACAAGGCGCTGCAAAAGTCGCTGAACCGCGAGGTTGCCATCAAGGTTCTGCCACCGACGATCGAGGACGGGGACATGCACTTCGCGGAGCGCTTCAAGGCGGAGGCGCAGAGCATGGCACGGCTGGAGCATCCCGGCATTGTCGCCGTGTATGACGCGGGGGAGACACCTGGAGGGCTGCTCTACTTTGTGATGCAGTATGTGCAGGGCACCGACGTGGCGCAGATGCTCGCCAGCAGCGGCCGGCTGCCGCCGGAGCATGCGTATGCGATCGTGGCGCATGTGTGCGACGCGCTGGCCTACGCGCATGCGAACGGCATCATCCACCGCGATATCAAGCCAGCGAACATCATGGTGGACACGCAGGGCCGGGTGAAGGTGGCCGACTTTGGCCTGGCGAAGGCGGTGGATGCCAACACCGGCTTCACGCAGAGCAACATGGCGGTGGGCACCCCGGACTTCGTGGCGCCGGAGGCCCTCATTCCGGGGATGCCGCTGGATGGACGGGCGGACCTGTATGCGGTGGGCGTGATGCTGCACCAGATGCTCACCGGGCAGATTCCGCGCGGCGCGTGGCAGCCCGCCAGCGTGGTGGTGCCGGGGATCGATGCCCGCTTTGACCAGATCATCCTCAAGGCCATGCAGTATGACCGCGAGGAGCGCCACGGCAGTGCGCTGGAGCTGCGGCAGCACCTGGACACGGTGCTGATGCCCGCGGTGTCCACGCCGGACCTGCAGCAGTACAGCAGCGCCGGGATGGCGAAAGTGGCCGAGCCCCAGAGTAGGCCGGGTGTGGCGACAGCCCGAAGCCGCCCCCGCGAAATCGCAGACACCTCTCTTCATCGGCATCGGAGCCGTCGCCGCGATAGGCATCGGCGCGTTCGTCATGTTGGGTGGCGGAAGCCCTGAGACTTCCGCCGACCATTCCCAGGCTCCCGCCATCTTATCCAAACCAGGAAATCTGACGACTTCCACTGCGGGCAGCCCGTCGGCCTCAGCGCCCGAGAGCCTCCCCGTTCCTTCGAAACCCTCCACCCCCTCGCCGAAAGACGGTTTCACGAACACCCTCGGCATGAAGTTTCTCCCCGTACCAGGCACCGAGGTGATGTTCTGCATCCATGAGGCGCGTTACAGTGACTACGCCGCCTACGCAGCCGAGTCTCCCGGCATCGACGGCCGCTGGAAAGACCAGACCCTCGGTGGCTACGCCCTCACCGAGAACAAAGAAAACCACCCCGTCATCAAAGTGAGCTGGGAGGACGCGCAGAAGTTCTGCGCGTGGCTCTCCCAGAAAGAAGGCAAGCTCTACCGCCTGCCCACCGACCAGGAATGGGGCGTCGCCGTGGGCATTGGCCGGGATGAGAAGTGGACAAAAGACACCACACCGAACAGCGTCTTCAAAAATCAGACCGACTTCCCCTGGGGCGACAAATGGCCTCCACCGAAAGGCAGCGGAAACTACAGTGATGAAAGCCGAAAAGCCAAGGCACCCACTGACAAGCTTCAATATCTGGAGGGTTACGATGACGGGTTCCCGACCACCGCCCCGGTGATGAGCTTCAAGCCCAACAAGTTCGGCCTCTACGACATGGGCGGCAACGTGTGGGAGTGGTGCGAGGACTGGTATGCTAAAGGGCAAAAAGACCGTGTGATGCGTGGCAGTTCCTGGGACCTCTCCGACCGCGACCGTCTGCTGTCGTCCTACCGCATTCACAGCACACCCGGCTATCGCTTCAACTACGTCGGCTTCCGTGTTGTGGTGGTGCCGGGGTCCGCGCCCAAGTCCGCAACTGCCCCCGCGCCGAACAAAGCAGAGCCAAAGCCCGCGATGGTGGCTGCCAGTGGTGGGAAACCTTAGCTTTCCGAAGAGCGTCCCAAGGCTATCCCCGCAGGGGAGGGGGTCAGGGGGAGGGGGTCAGGCGACATGAAAGCCGATAGATCAAGGGATTGAGCG
>CAXBNA010000271.1:0-7352 GCA_963976915.1 uncultured Verrucomicrobiales bacterium | reverse complement strand
TACTTCGTCGATGTGGCGGGGGACTATCGCTCCGATTTCGTGTTGTTGCCCGAGCTGGTGACGGTGCAGCTGCTTTCACAGACGGAGACGCTGACGCCCCAAGAAGGCATGCTGAAGCTTTCGGAGTACACGGGGGAACTCGTTGAGCTTCTCCGCGGGCTTGCCGTGAAGTACAATGTGACGCTCATCGGCGGAAGCCACCCAACGATGAAGAATGGTCGCTTGGAAAACATTTGCTTCGTCTGCCTGCCCAACGGCGACATTGTGGAGCAGCCAAAAATTCACATCACCCCCAATGAAAGGAAATGGTGGGGCATCACCGGCGGGGATCATTTGGCTGCCATCGATACGCCAAAAGCCAAAATTGGCGTGCTGATTTGCTACGACGTCGAGTTTCCCGAGGCCGCGCGCTATCTCGCCGACATGGGTGCGGAAATCATCTTTGTCCCGTTCTGCACCGACAACCGACAGGGTTACCTCCGCGTGCGCTACTGTGCTCAGGCGCGTGCCATTGAAAATCAGGTCTACGTCGCTCTGGCGGGCAACGTCGGCAACCTGCCCGACGTCACCAACATGGACATTCACTACGGTCAGGCGGCCGTGCTTACTCCATCGGACTTCGCCTTCGCCCGCGACGGCATTCAGGCCGAGGCGGACTCCAACGAGGAAACCTGCCTCATCTGCGACTTGGACCTGGATGATCTTCACCATGCACGGAGCTTGGGTTCCGTCACACCGCGTCTGGATCGGCGCCCGGATCTCTTCAGGTCCGTCGCGCTTTTTCATCTCCCCGATGAGTTGACGGCGGATGGGGAGGGGCCGCTGGGTGATCAGCCTGCCCTTCCTCCGGGTGGAGCGGAAGCGGAACCGGAAGTTTAGACGCAGCCAAGTTGCTCTAATTTGAGGGCCGCTCAGGCGTTCCTGAGGAGCGCAATTCCCGAATTGAGCTGACTTTGCTTGCACAAGCGTGGTCCTCGCTACTGGTTCCGAGCGTTCTTAGAGACGCCGCATCATTGCCTCACCTAAATCATGCCCCAACCTTTCCTGACGTCAGATTTCCAGATTCGCTGGTCCACTCTCAAGCCTGAAGCTGTTAAGGCGGACATTGAAGAAGCCCTGAAGCGTGCCAACGCCAATGTCGAGGCGTTGAGTGCCCAGGATCGAGGGAAGTTGAGTTTCGAGTCCGTGGTGCTCGGCCTCGATGAAGCCACCCGGGAACTGAGTGAGGCATGGGGTCTCGTGACGCATCTGGATTCCCTGTGCAATTCTCCGGAATTGCGGGAGGCCCACAATGCCATGCTTGCCGAGGTCAGCGGCTTCTATGCAAAGATTCCCCTCAACGAGTCCCTCTGGGACCTTCTGGTGACCTTCAGTAAGACCGAGGAAGGGCGCGGCCTCACGGGTGTGCGCAAGCGGGCGCTGGACGAGACGATGGAGAGCTTCCGCCAGCACGGGGCGGATCTGTCACCGGAAAAAAAGGCCCGATTGGAAGAGATCGAGTCCGAATTGTCGCAGGTGACGCAGAAGTACTCCGAGAACGTGCTGGACTCCACCAATGCGTGGGACCTGGTGCTGGACGATCCAGAGCCGTTGAAAGGGATGCCCAAGTCGGCGCTGGATGCGGCCAAGGCCGATGCCAAAGCCAAGGGGCTCGGCACCGATGACGCGCCGAAGTACCGACTGACACTCAAGGCACCCTCCATGATTCCGGTGATGGAGTACTGCGAGAGCGAGGACATCCGTCGCCAAGTTTGGGAGGGATCCACCCAGATCGGGCGAGCGGGCGAGCACGACAACACGGGCTTGGTCTGGAAGATCCTTCGTCTGCGTCAGGAGAAGGCGGAGATCATGGGCAAGCCCCACTTTGCCGATCAGGTGCTCCAGTCGCGCATGGCCAAGGACGGTCGCAATGCACTGGCCTTCATTGAGGATCTTCACCGGAAGGTGAGGGATCGTTTCCAGCGTGAGACGATCGATTTGCAGGAGTTCCGCGCGAATTCCGTCCATCGGGAGTCGGAACTTTTGGAACCGTGGGAGGTGGCCTACTGGGCGGAGCAGCAACGCAAGGAGCAGTTCGATTTTGACGAAGAAGAACTCCGTCCGTACTTCCCACTGGATCGTGTTTTAGGGGGAATGTTCCGACTGGCCGAGATGGTGTTCGATCTCCGGATCGTGGGTCGGGATACGGTTCATGCTGAGGTCGGTCAGGACATCGCAGCCAGCACGCAGCCCGGCCAACTTGGCCCCGTCGAAGTCTGGCATCCCGATGTGAAGTTTTATGAGGTTCGCAATGAGAAGGGTGTCCACATTGGCTCGTTTTACGCCGACTGGCATCCGCGGGACTCCAAGCGCGGCGGTGCGTGGATGAACTATCTGAAGATGGGCGTCCCTCCGTCCGGGGAGCGAGATCGCCGACTTCATCTGGGCCTGATCTGCGGCAACATGACGCCGCCGATTGATGGCAAGCCCGCGTTGCTGACGCACGACGAGGTGTGCACCGTTTTCCATGAATTCGGCCACTTGCTGCACCAACTCCTCGGCAATGTCGAGATTCCGTCGCTCAACGGAG
This sequence comes from uncultured Verrucomicrobiales bacterium, assembly GCA_963976915.1. Taxonomy (GTDB): domain Bacteria; phylum Verrucomicrobiota; class Verrucomicrobiia; order Verrucomicrobiales; family Verrucomicrobiaceae; genus CAXBNA01. The sequence goes on along the minus strand of CAXBNA010000271.1, from coordinate 4,783 downwards.
TGAACGTGTATTGGGACTTCGTGGAGCTGCCTTCGCAGTTGATGGAGAACTTCTGCTGGGAGCGTGAGAGCCTGGACCTCTTTGCCCGCCATCATGAAACCGGGGAGCCCATCCCGGCGAAGCTGTTCAAGAAGGTGCTCGCCGCACGAAACTTCCGCAGCGCCAGTGACATCATGCGCCAGTTGGCTTTTGGAAAGCTCGATCTCGAGCTTCACATGCATCACGCAGGAGACGAAGGGGCCGATTTGGACGAGTTGTCCTACGAGATTCAAAAGGACTACGTCATGCCCCTGAAGCGGCGTCCCCCCAGCATGGCGCGCAGGTTTGGCCACCTTTTCAGCAGCCCGGTCGGCTATGCCTCGGGCTACTACAGCTACAAATGGGCCGAAGTGCTCGATGCAGACGCTTTCTCGAAGTTCAAGTCGAAGGGCGTGCTGAATCCGGAGGTTGGGCGCGAGTTCCGGGACAAGATCCTGTCGCGTGGAAACTCCGAGGATCCGGCGCTGCTTTTCCGCAGTTTCATGGATCGCGATCCAGACGCCACCGCACTGCTGGTGCGGGCGGGCTTGGCGTGAGGGCATGATCCATCCTGTCCGGCAGAATTTGTCATGCGGCAGGTGTTGACGGGACTGGCGAAAACCGCTCCACTTCGGGGTCATGAAGATGCCCAACCTTGCACTCTGCTCCGCTGCCTTCCTCGCGTCCGGTCTTTTAGCCAGCGCCGAGGTTTCCTATGACTTTGCGCCCCAGTGGCTGACCCCGCCTCCGGGTCTGGAGACCATCGGGAATGGTCATGGCGAGATTCGAGTGGATTCGGCGGGGAACGTGTACGTGAGCGTCGAAGGCCAGCCAGAAGGCGGCCTTCAGGTGTACAGCCCGGAAGGAAAGTTCCTGCGCCATGTCAATAATTCGCCGCAGACCCTTCACGGTTTCGTGATCCATCAGGAAGAAGGGGGCGAGTTCATCTATGGTGCGGTGCTCGGTCAGGCACGGGTGGTAAAGATGACCCTTGATGGTGACGTTGTGCTGGAAATCCCGACCTCCGCGTTTCCCACCGAGCATGCAGGACCCAAGGGCCTCAAGCTGACCAACTGTGACGTCGCACCGAACGGAGACATCTACGTGGTGGACGGCTATGGGATGGATTGGATCTACGTCTTCGACAAGACCGGCAAGTACAAGAAGGCCTTTGGGGGGCGTGGAGAGCCGCTGAAACTCATGAACTGCCACAAAATGTTCATCGATTTGCGCTACGACGAGCCACGCGTGTTGCTTTGTGATCGCGTCAACCTTCGCCTCGTCCATACCGATCTCGACGGCAATTTGATCGGTGTCTACGCCGAGGGTCTTCGCCGTCCAAGTAGTGCGTCCTTCCACGGCGATCTTTGCTGCGTGGCCGAAATTGCGGGCAGCGTGACGGTCCTCGACAAGGCCGGCAAGGTGGTGGCCACCCTCGGGGCCAATGATGTCGCTGGCGAGAGCAACACGCCCAAGGTCGAGCCCAGTGGTTGGCGCGAAGGGATCGTGACATCGCCCCACGGCATCACCTTTGACAACGACGGCAACATCCTTGAGACCGAGTGGAACAAGTTCGGTCGCGTGCTTCGTTGGAACCGGAAGTGATCCGATGTTTGTCAGACCGAGCCTTTTGGCTCTGCATCGGGGGAGTCCTTGTGACTCCCCTCTTTGCGTCCGGGCACGGAGCGCAGTTCGTGCTGGGCAAAGTGACGCCGTTGAAAGATGGGCGTGTCCGGGTGGAGCTGACCGCCGACTATGGCGAAAACCCAATGATCGAAAGTGCGGAAGAGGCGCGCGAAGCGCTCTCGGGGTTGATGCGTTGGGGGAACGCTCGCGATAACGACGAAATCACCTTTGAAGACCTCCCCGAAGTTCGATTTGAGCAACGCACCCAACTGGATCCGACGATTCCGCTTCCCACAGCCGAGGAACCCTCCGGGGCGGAACACCAGCTGCTGACCGGCATCTGGGAGTGGAAGCCAGAAGGTGATCAGGTACGGTTTCAAATGTCGAAAGGCACGCCGTTGGATGTGTTGCTATGGACGGCTCCATCCGCTCCATCGCAAGCCTCCTTGCGATGGGTCATCATGATTGCCGGGGATGCATCGCCCGTGATTCAGTTGGAACCGGAACGCCCCAATGGGTTTGCGGTGGGGTGGGCGGTGGTTTCGGGTGTGACCCTGATCGGCCTCGTGTCGTGGCGGATGCGGAGAGTGAGGCAGGGTCCGTCCTGACATTGAGTTTCGTTACAAACGACTGCCGCCGTTGTAGTCGCGGACGACGCACTCGTTGCCGAGAATCGGGGCGTTATGAATGCAACTGAACCCTACATGGTCTGGTTCGTCGTCGGACTCATCCTGGTGCTGCTGGAGTTTGCGGTGCCGGGCGTGATTCTCGTCTTCATCGGTCTCGGAGCTTGGCTGGTTTCGCTCGCATCCTGGGCTGGGTGGGTCGATTCGGTCGGTGCCCAGATGACTCTTTTTGCCGTCGGCTCCCTGGTGCTCCTGCTGGGCCTTCGACGGGTTTTCAAACCTTGGTTTACTGGCCTCAGCTCGTCCAGCGCCAACCCCGGTGACCTCGACGAATTCATCAACCATCGCGTGACGGTCGTCTCTGCAATCGAGCCGGACAAACGCGGCAAGGTCGAGTTCAAGGGCGCGAATTGGAACGCCGAATCGACCCAATCCTTTGAGCCGGGAGAAACGGCTCTCATCACCCGTGTGGACGGGCTTTGCCTGCACATTCGGAAACCTCAATCCTCAACCCAATCCTAATACCATGACCTTCGACTTTGGAACTCTTGTCGGCATTGGCGTTGGTGCCGTTGTCATCATCGCCATCATGAAGGGCGCGCGTGTCGTGCCCCAGAAGCAGGCCTTTGTCATTGAGCGCCTCGGGAAATACTCCCGGACCCTCGATGCGGGCTTTCACATCCTGATCCCGTTCTTTGACCGAGTGTCGGCCAAGCACTCGCTCAAGGAGCAGGTGATCGATGTGCCGTCCCAGGTCTGCATTACCCGGGACAACATCGCCATCGAGATCGATGGGATTCTGTTTCTTCAGGTGTTGGACCCCGGCCGCGCCACCTATGGGGTGGACAACTACCACTTCGCAGCGCGTCAGCTTGCCCAGACCACGCTGCGGTCGGAGATCGGGAAAATGGATCTCGACCGCTCCTTTGAGGAACGTGACCTGATCAACGCCAACATCATCGAAGCACTCGACAAAGCTTCAGAACCCTGGGGCATCAAGATCATGCGCTACGAGATCAGCAACATCAATCCGCCCCAGAGCGTGAAGGACGCGCTCGAAAAGCAAATGCGCGCCGAACGCGAACGTCGCGCCAAGGTGGCGATGTCCGAAGGCGAGCGCGAGTTCCTCATCAATGTGGCCGAGGGTCACAAGCAGGAAGTCATCAAGCAGTCGGAAGCGCTCAAGCAGAAGCAGATCAACGAAGCCGAGGGCAAGGCCCGTGAGATCGAATTGCTGGCGATTGCGACGGCTGAGGGGATCTCTCAGATCGCCCATTCGATCGACAAACCCGGTGGACGGGACGCCGTGAACCTCCGCGTGGCGGAGCAATACGTTCGCGAGTTCGGCAAACTGGCCAAGGAGACCAACACGATGATCATTCCATCGAATCTGGGTGATCTCGGCGGCATGGTCGCAACCCTCGGACGCATCCTGAAGACGGATCAACAACCCGCCGCTGCCCTCATGGCCGATGTGCCAGGTTCCGCGCCGACTCCACCAGTCGCTCCGCCAACCAACCCGGTGCCTCCTCCCATGCCGCCTCCCCAGGCGTAAATTGACTCAACGGTGCCTCAGCCGCTGCGGTAGCGACCTCGGGTCCTGCTTCAGCGGCCTTCCACTTCGACCAAGGAAGAATCAATCCTCGCCGTCGTCATCGTTTGGCAAGTGGTGCAAGCGAACCGGGCGCTGCAGCCGGGCTCAGCGAGCCCGAGGACAAAGCTTCATCCGGAGAGTGGGTGGGGAAGGTGGTTCGTGCGCAACACATCAAGAACTGAGAGTCAAGCGGCGGCGGACGTGAGTCGGCAGTTGCGAATGATGGGCTCGGGGCGATGGTTGACCCTAGTCCCGGATAAGCAGGGCGAGGTGTTGAAACTCATCGAACAAAACCCATGAGGTGCCCAAGAGTGTTGATTATTTGCACTGACCCCAGATCCGACAACACCTCAGTAGCTAAATTCATGGAACTATTGCGCGTGACATCCATAATATTGGTTTTTAATTTTCCTGTTTTACCTGGATTTTCACAGGAAGAGCAGTTTAAGCCCGGCCCGGCCTTCCCATCGTCCTCAAAATCGGCAACGAGCATATCTCTGTCGGCTTTCATCAACAAAAGCATGATGGTCACCGACAAGTCCCTCGTAGTACTGGTTCGAAAAAATGCCGTTTTCATACTACACGAACGAGAAAATCAGCAGCTTCTTCGAATGCCGGCTGAGGCAGATGATGTAATTTTTGGTGACGACGCTGCATCTGATTTCCTCATCTGGCATCGCCAAAATCCACCCGGCGAACTGTCTGCTTTCTGGCGTGCTTATCCGCATTATCAAAGTCACGCAATAACATATGCCCAAACTGTAGATTTTGATGGAAATTCAAGATTAGGCTCTCCTACGAGTGATTCTTCAGGCTCTCTTCCTTCTTCAAATTTGCCCCGTTCAACTCCGGACCTACCATCAGTGTGAAGTGGTCTTGGTTTAGTTGCCAGCGGAATGTTGATTTAGTTGATGCAGGT
>CAXBNA010000270.1:0-7356 GCA_963976915.1 uncultured Verrucomicrobiales bacterium | reverse complement strand
GCGCCCGAAGCTTCGGCTCGATCGCCGGATGCTTGGCAAAAAACCGCGCTGCCGTCGAGATCGTCATGTCCAGAATCTCCGCAATGCTCCGGCCCTTGTACGTCACCTCCAGCGTCTCCGCATTGTACCGCCGTCCCTGGCACTGACTGCAGTTCACATACACGTCGGAGAGAAAGTGCATGTCGATTTTGAGCACGCCGTCACCCGAGCACTTCTCGCAACGCCCCCCCGCCACGTTGAAACTGAACCGTCCCGCGTCATAGCCCCGCACCCGCGCCAAAGGCAGGCCCGCGAACAATTCCCGGATCACCCCAAACGCACCCGTGTACGTGGCCGGGTTCGACCTCGGACTCCGCCCGATGGGCGATTGGTCGATCACCACCACCTTGTCCACGCCCTCCAGCCCCGTGATTCGGTCATGCGCTCCCGGCGTGCTCTTCGCGTGATAAAAATGTCGCTGCAGCGCCCGCATCAGGATCTCATCCACCAGCGTCGATTTCCCACTGCCGGACGCCCCCGTCACACACACAAAGCAGCCCAGAGGAAACGCCGCCGTCACGTTCTTCAGATTGTTCTCCCGCGCCCCGTGGATCGTCAGCCAGCCGCTCTCGATCCCATCGTCCAGACTCAACTCCGCCGCAGACTTCGGCGGCACCCGCAGCTTCGGAATCGGGATCCGCTGCCGCCCGGACAGATACGCCCCGGTCACCGAGGCCTTCGTCGCGGCCACCTCTTCAGGCGTCCCCTGCGCCGTGATCTGCCCCCCATGCGGACCCGCACCCGGCCCCAGTTCCACCACGTGATCCGCCTGCCGGATCGTCTCCTCATCGTGCTCCACCACCAGCACCGTATTCCCCAGATCGCGCAGCCGCAGCAGCGTCTGAATCAGCCGCTCATTGTCCGCCGGATGCAGCCCGATGCTCGGCTCATCCAGCACATACAGCACCCCCGCCAGACCGGATCCAATTTGCGACGCCAACCGGATCCGCTGCATCTCTCCACCGGAAAGGGTCCCACTCTCGCGATTCAGCGCCAGATAGCCCAGTCCCACCTCATGGAGAAAACCGATCCGCTTCAGGATCTCCTTCCTCAACTCCCCGACATACGCCTCCTGATCCGCACCCACCTTCAGGTCTTTCAGCCACGCCAGCGCCGCATCGATCTGCAGCACCGAAAAATCATGCAGGCCCAGTGCCCCCAGCTCATGGGCCGACTCCAGCCTCACCGCCAGCGCCTCCGGCCTCAAACGCTTCCCCTCACACACCGGACAGGTCTGCAGATTCATCAGCCGCGATAGATTCCGCCGCAGGCTCTCGCTCGATGCCGTCTCGTGCATCCGCTCGATTTCATTGAGCAGGCCCTCGAAGGGCTTCGCCACGCTCCGCTTGTTCCCACTCGTCTTCCACCCCGTCGCAATCGGCTCCTCCGTCCCCCGCAGCAGCGCCTCACGAAAGTCCTCCGGCAGCATCCGATACGGCGCCTCCATCGACATCCCGAAGTGCTTCGCCAGCGACGCAATGCTGGCATCCTGAATCGCCTTCAGCTTCGGCTGCCGCGCCCACCACGACTTCACCGCCCCCTCCGCCAGCGATTTGTTCCGATCCGGAATCAAGAGGCCCTCGTCCGCCCGTGCCACCGCCCCCACACCCTCGCAATTCGGACAGGCACCCACATGGGTATTGAAGGAAAAATGCTTCGGCGTCAGCTTCTCCAAAAGGTAGCCCGTGCGCGGATTCGCATACGCCGTTGTGAAGGTCCGCACCCGTTCCCTGCCATCGGTCGAGAGCAAAAAGCCCACCTCGTGCTCATTCCACTTCAGCGCCGCCTCCACCGCCTCCATCAGGCGCGCCCGGACCCCGTCCCGCAGCACCAGGCGATCAATCACCACCTCCACATCGTGCGCATCGCCCCGCGTCGGTTTCAGATCCTCCGTCAGTTCCACGATCTCCCCATCCAGCCGCACCCGCACATACCCCTGACGCCTCAGCTTCTCCAAAAGGCCGCGAAGATCGCCCTCCTCACCCTTCGCCACCGGAGCCAGCACCACCACCCGGGTTCCCTCCCCCTCCGCCAGGATCTTCTTCCCGATCTCCTCCGGGGTGTCCCGCACCAGCGCCTCCCCCGTCTCCGGATCATGCGGAAGCCCCGCCACCGCATACAGCACCCGCAGGTAATCGTGAATCTCCGTCACCGTCGCAATCGTCGACCGCGGATTCGGGGTCGAGTGCACCTGCTCGATCGCCACCGCCGGGCTCAGCCCCTCAATGAAATCCACGTCCGGTTTTTCGAGCTGCTCCAGAAACTGCCGCGCATACGCCGACAGACTCTGCACATACCTCCGCTGCCCCTCCGCATACAGCGTGTCAAAGGCCAGCGACGACTTCCCCGAGCCGCTCACACCCGTCAGCACCACCAACCTGCCGCGCGGCAGATCCACATCGATGCTTTGCAGATTGTGTTGGCGCGCCCCCCGGACACGAATCACCTCCCCTTCCATGCCCAAAACGAGGAACGATTCCCCCCATCGCGCAACCGGGAATCCTCAGCCACGCCGCCCATCGCTGCAGCCCCAGGCACCGATCAGTGAATACCGAACGCCGAAATCCGAATTCCGAATTCCGAATTCCGAAATCCAAAATCCGATCACCTCCTTCTCCTCGTCCCCCCTTCTCGCCCCTGCCTTCATCATTCATCATTCATCATTCGTCATTCATCCCTTCCCCCCATCCCCTTCCAAAAATTCGCGTCCATTCGCGTCCATTCGCGTCCATTCGCGTTCCCTCCATTCCCAAAGCCAGGGCGCTGAGTCCATCCATCGAACGCCTCCTCACCTTCGGTAGTCATCACTTTCCTTCCATACCAATCCCCAATCAAGCGTCTCCACTAAGAAAGGGATTGCAGCAGCCTTCTCCACCTCTCACCTTCTTTCACTTATGCCCGTCACTCTCGATCTCTCCGGTGAATTCTATCCCGCCTACCGCGACGCCAACGAAGACTTCGATCCGGGTACCTTCACTTGTGCGGAAAACACCGTGCAGCGCCTCCTCGATACGGCTACCACCTCCGAGCACCCGGGGATGCTGCTGGGAAAGGTGCAGAGCGGAAAGACCCGCACGTTCATCAGTGTCCTGGCGCTCGCCTTCGATAATGATTTCGACATCGCCATCGTCCTGACGAAAAACTCCCGCCCGCTCGTGGAGCAAACCTACAAGCGCCTGCGTTCGGAGTTCAAAGACTTCATCGAAGACGGCGAATTGGAGATCTACGACATCATGCACGCGCCGGACAGCTTCACAGCATTCGAGCTGGATTCGAAGTTGGTCTTTGTGGCCAAGAAGCAGAAGGACAACCTGAGCCGCCTCCAGCGCTTGTTCACCGAGAACTGCCCCGCCATGCGGGAGTGCCGCGTCCTGATCATCGATGACGAGGCCGACAACGCATCCATCGGCTACACAAAAAAGAACGATCTCATCGAGGCCAACACCATTGCAGGGCAAATCAGCGATTTTCGCTCCCTGCTTGGCCAATGTTCCTTTCTTCAAGTCACGGCCACGCCCTACTCCCTCTATCTTCAGCCGACCGAAATTGAGGTGGACAACTTCACCACCTTCAAACCCACCCGCCCCGCCTTCACAGAGTTAGTTCCGGTCCCTGCTGCATACGTTGGGGGCGACACCTACTTTGGCGATTCCGCCCGGAGCGAGCACGACACGCTGGAGAGCCTCATCCACCACACCATCGACCACCGTGAGTTTGACCGCCTCAAGAAAAAGGACGGACGCTGGTATAAGCCGGAGGAAGTCCTCACAACCGCCCACGTGGCGGGATTCCGTCATGCGATCGTCGCCTTCATCGTGGGCGGGACCATTCAGCGGATCAACGGGGTTGAGGCAGGCCAAAAGGCCAAGAAGCTTCGCTATTCTTTCCTGCTCCATTCCGAGGCGGCCAGAGGGTCCCACTCCTGGCAGGAGGAGTTGACCGAACATCTGGTCCAGCAGCTTCGTGAAGCAGCCGAGGTAGAAGCCCCAGTATTCGAAGAACTCGTTGCCGCCGCCCATGCAGACCTCGCCAGATCCCTAGCCCTGGACAACCTCCCCATCCCCGCACTCTCAACTGTCGTCTCCGAAACCCGCACGGCCCTCACCGCCGAGCACGTGACCATCTCCAAGGTCAATTCCGACGACGACGTGTCCGCCCTTCTCGACGACAGCGGCCAGCTCCGCCTCCGCAGCCCCTTGTGCATCTTCATCGGCGGGCAGGTCCTGGATCGTGGCGTCACCCTCGCCAACCTCATCGGCTTTTACTACGGTCGCCGTCCCAACAAATACCAGCAGGACACCGTGCTGCAGCACTCGCGTATGTTTGGCTACCGTCGCGCCGATCTGGCGGTGACCCGCTTCCACACCTCCATGCTGATCCGGCACGCCATGTTCCAGATGGAGGAGTTCGATGCATCTCTCCGTGCTGCCATCGAGGCAGGCGGAGATCAGTCGGTTCAGTTCATCCGGCGCGCCCAAAATGGCGGCATCATCCCGTGCAGCCCCAACAAGATCCTTGTCGCCACCACCCAGACCTTGCGGCCCTTCAAACGAATCCTCCCCATCGGTTTCCAGAGCCACCACCGCACCGGCCAGCACGGCATTGGAGCCACGATTGAAGCACTGGACGTGAGCGTCGAGGAACTCTGCGGCTTCAATGCCGACGAACCCGCGCTGGTTCCCCTGGAGGTTGCGCTCGATCTGATCGGCCGCATCGAGCCCACGCTCGATTTTCCAGAGGACGACGCGCCGCCCTTCGATTGGGAGGGCGCACGCGCTGCTCTTTGTCATCTCAGTCAGCAACACGCCGATCCTGCCGAGCGTGGCCACGTCCTACTCTGGGCAGCCAATGATCGGAACTCGTCGCGGCTCGCCAGTGAAAGTTCCCACGCCACCTACATTGAAACACCGGACTCGGAGAAGACCGAAGGGATTCTCACCAAGACCTTTGCCCTTGATCATCCCATCCTCTTCCTCCTCCGGCAGAATGGCGCGGAGGACAAGGGCTGGCGGGGCACTCCCTTCTACTGGCCCGTCATTCGTGCGCAGGCCAATGCGCCAACGGCTATTTACACGGCAGAAGCCATCGACTAAACACTTGGGTCAGCTCCTCCTCCCTCGTTCCTCATGCCCGTCACCACTTACCAGCACGCCGACGCCACCCGGAAAAACATCCCGCCCGCAGGCTTGGCCACCAAGAACACCGTTCAGGAGACCCACCCGCATCAGCTTTCATACGACCCCCACCTCTCGCCCGTCCTGCTGCATGATGCCACCGGCGAGACCGACAAGCTGACGGCCAAGGTCTCCGCCATCCTCGAAAAGGCCAAGCGTGAACCCCTTACCCCGGAGGAAACCCAGATCCTCTCCGACGCTCTCCTCCGCTCCCGCCAGCCGTGGCTGGAGTGGGCGGGCAAGCGCGAGAAATGCTGGTTCGAGGTCGATCCCGTGGCCCTCCACATTCATGAGCGCGTCTCCGCCAATGCCATCCTCAAGGCCGCCCAGCGCCAGGACATCGAGCACGACCTCTTCGCCGATCCCCGGCTCTCCCGCGAGGAGGCGCTCCAGTTCTACAAGCACGATGTCGATTGGGCCAACCGCCTGATCCTCGGCGATTCCCTCCAGGTCATGTCCTCGCTCGCCCGCCGCGAAGGCCTCGCCGGCAAGGTCCAGATGATCTACATCGATCCCCCCTACGGCATCAAGTTCTCCTCCAACTGGCAGAACGAGGTCGGCAAGCGCGACGTGAAGGACAAAAACGAGGACCTCACCCGCGAGCCGGAAATGATCAAGGCCTACCGCGACACCTGGACCCTCGGCGTCCACTCCTACCTCGATTACCTCAAACAACGCCTCATCGTCGCCCGCGAATTGCTCACCGATTCCGGCTCCGTCTTCGTTCAGATCTCCGATGAAAACCTCCACCGCGTCCGAGCCGTCATGGATGAGGTGTTCGGGGCGGAGAATCGCATCGCCATTATTGCTTTCAAAAAAACGTCGAGCGCCACATCCGGTTTCGTCCCTGAAACCTTCGATTACCTAATCTGGTTCGCAAAAGATCGCCAAAGTGCGAAATTTCGAACTGTTATGCTCTCTAAATCTCACGACAGTCAGGGAGCCGGAGAATACGCCTATTATTTGGATGGGACTGGAGAGTTCAAAAATCTCTCAAACGAAGATCGATCTGACGAAGAAAAGCTCAAGCACGCTCTTCGCGTTGATAATCTTACTTCCCAATCTGGAGGGCAAACCACCCAGTTCAGATATGAATTTGAAGGCGGTGCGTTTACGCCCGGCAGTGGAGGATGGAAAACGAATCTTGATGGAATTACGCGGCTTGGGCGGGCTAATCGCCTCCATGTCCGAAGCACCTCGCTTAACTATCGCCGCTTCTTGGGGGATTTCCCTGTGATGCCACTCAGCAACATGTGGGAGGACACAGCCATTGCTGGCTGGGGCGAAGACAAAAGGTATGTTGTCCAAACTGCGCGAAGAGTTATCGAACGCTGTATTTTGATGACAACCGCGCCGGGTGACCTTGTTCTCGACCCAACTTGTGGAAGTGGCACTACAGCTTACGTCTCCGAGTATTGGGGACGACGTTGGATCACCATTGATAGCTCCCGCGTTGCCGTAGCGATAGCACGTCAGCGCCTTCTCACCGCCAAATTCGACGCCTACAAAACCAAGGACGCCAGCGAAGGCGTCGATCCCGACAAACCGAAGAACCCCGGCACCGGTTTTCACTACAAGACCGTCCCGCACATCACCCTCAAGTCGATTGCCCAGAACAAGAGCCTCGACCCGATCTTCGACAAGCATGAGGCCATCCTCGCCGAGAAGCTGACAGGGTTGAATGCGTCACTCAACGGGGTGGACTCCGACCTGCGCCAGAACCTCGTCCGCAAGCTCATCGCCAAGCATCAGAACAAAGGCCCCCGCGCCGTCACCGATGCCGCCCAGCGCCGCTGGCTCCTTCCCGGCACCGACCCGCAGCTCATCCAGCCGATCAAGGGCGGCAAGGGCCTCAGCGCGATTTCCGCCAAACAAGCCGAAGCCTACCGCGCCGCCATTCCCGCGAACGACGCCTGGCAGGAATGGGAAGTCCCTTTTGATCCCGATCCCGATTGGCCGCAACCGCTGCAAGACGCCCTTACCGCCTACCGCCAGGCCTGGCGCGCCAAGATGGACGAGGTGAACGCCTGCATCGAGGCCAATGCCGAGCAGGAGGAACTCGTCGATCAGCCGGAGATCGTCAAAGGCAGCGTCCGCGTCACCGGCCCCTTCACCGTCGAGTCCGTCCGCCCCCTGGAAGACT
>CAXBNA010000269.1:0-7491 GCA_963976915.1 uncultured Verrucomicrobiales bacterium | reverse complement strand
GGCTTTCTCGGTCGCGCGCTTCGATAGAAGTTCCCCAATCGCCACCCGCACCTTCACGTCCCACGCCTCGTCCGTCATGCCCAAATCCATGCCATCCCGCTTCATCACCTCGTCCACTGCGCTCAGACTCCAAGGCTGCCAACGCTCACCCAGACGAGTTGCCCAGAGTCCAAAGCGCCGCTCCCCCTCGATCGAAACCGGAGGCCTTGGCACCGTGGACAACGTGTCCCGAACGACAGGAGCTTCGTCATAGTTCGCCAAGTTTGCTTCGATCTCCGACGTCACCCGGCCTCCATGCTCTGCCCAAGCCAGCCCGATCGCCGACGCCAGATCCCTTGCCTCTTCGGGGGTTGCCACCTCTCCGAGGAGCGTTGCATCCCCACCATCCGCAGCCAGCAGCAGCCACCCTGGGGCCAACGGTTTTACCTCGATCTCATTGACCACATCCGTCACGGGGTTGAGCCCTCCGCCAATCCCCGCCGAGACCGGGGCCGACGCCCGGATCCGTTCCCTCACCAGGGTTTCCGCCCGAACCCGTTGAGACTCCCAGCGCACCTCACCAGTCAGCACCGCCTGCTGACCGCGAAAAACCACCTCGACGCCCTCCATCTCCGACAGCTCTCGCTCGGCCCGTTTCGTCAACGCCTGCTCGATCACCGGTCGCCACACGAATCCGCCCAGCAGCCACAAGAGCAGCAGCAGGCCGAGCGCTGTGTACCAATCCTTCCGAGTCATCGTTGCGGAGTCTCACGGGGCACGCCCCAAGTTTCAAGTACCGCCGTTCGGACATTCGACTTCCAGGAAATCGATCCCCACAGCGGCATCAGGACATCTCCGGCACATGATCCAGCCCGATTCGGCGCACCTGCCCCCGCTGATTCGCTTGGATGACGAGATTGAACTCAATGATGAGGCAGCTCAGCCATCCCTCACCATAGACCCACGAATCCAGGCAGATCGACTTCGCCGTTCGCAACGGCAGCCCGTTCCGCTGAGCACTGTGCCCGCAAACCATCGTCTTCCCCGAGACATGCGGTTCCGAAGTCTCGTATCGCGTCCAAAAAAGCCAGTCGTCCGTCTGATCCGCCAGGGGTACCGTCGGCTCCGCTCCCCCATGCACAAAAAAGTGAGTGTCGGTCTCGTGATATCTCACACAGCGCTCCGTCAAGAACTCATGGTGCGCCTCCGGCAGGTAGACCCAACTCAACTCGTCGCCAGGAGCATACGACTGAAGGGTCTCACGACCGCCCACTCTCATCCACGGGCTGTCCAGCGTCCCGGATTTCCAGGCATCGAGGAACAAGACCTCGTGATTGCCCAGCAGTGGCACCAGCGTCGTCTCTCCCTCCAGATGGATGAGACGATCCAGGACGGCTTTTGAATCGGGTCCCCGATCCACATAGTCCCCGAGCGTGACCAGCACGTCGTCCGACGAGGGCTTCACCTCCTTGAGCAGGGTTTCAAACGCCTTCGAGCATCCATGGATGTCGCCTATTGCCAGGGTCCTCTTCATTCAGCCAATCCCAATCCCAATCCCAATCCCAATTCCAATTCCAACTCCACCACACTCTCCGACCGCCATCTCAGCAGATCGATCAACCAAGGGGAAAACCCTTCTTCGACCACCACAGCTCCAGCTCGTCCGCGCCGAAATCCGCCAAAATCTCACCGTCCACGTCGATGCTCGGTGCCTTCGTCTGTCCGGTCAGCTCATGCATCTCATTCCTCGCTTCCGCATCGCGGATGACATCCAGGCGCTGATACGAAATGCCCCTCTCGTTCAGCCAGTCCATGGCCTCGTCGCACCAGGGACATCCAGGTTTAATGAAGAGTCGAATGGATTCAGGGGTAGGCATAGTGGGAGATACGAGCAGCAGCGATCAAAAGACCGCATGCCGGTGAAACAGGTAGCTTTCAAGCAAAAGAACAAAGAGAACGCCTCCAATCAGGATCTCAGGCCAATTCGCCCACGACCCCCGCACCCTGAGCGACTGAATCTGGGCAGGGGTTCCCGAAGCCTTGTCGTCCACGCTCCTCTCTGCACTCGGCACATCGGTTTCACCAAGGGAGGCAAGGACAGCCACCCCCAAGCGCCCTTCGCCCGCAGACCATGCGCCCAGCCGATCGATCTCCAACCAGCCCAGAGTCGCCTCCTGAGAACTCTTGATGAACGAGACCCCATCCCATTCTGTCCACTCCACCAGTCCGGTCGCCGGAATCACATCGCCCGGTCGGGTCGCTTGCAGCCTCTGCGTCTGAGCCACCGACTCCGCGCACCAATAGAGGGCATTCCCAAGCACCAGCGGCAGCGCCGGTAGCAGCGCCAGTTGCTCGGATCGAGATGGAGAAAAAGCGGTCACCACCAGACGCTGACCTTCGCTCTCTCCAGCCAGCAGGATGGGCTCGTTGCCCGCCATCCACAGCGGCTCCAGCGTGTCCGGGACGTCCAGCACGACCGATTGCGTCAGAGCCACTCGACTCCCCGTCACCCGAAACAGCACCGGATGTTCGGGCGACAGCGTCCGGATGCCCTCGTGAGGAAGCCCACCCTTGGGCAGCACCCGCACCCGGATCGGTCCGGCAGACTCCCGCGGCTCCAGCGCGATCACCGGTCGTTCCGTCGGCCACTCCTGGGGCAGCCAGTGCTCAAACACATACACATCGGGCTCATTCTCCATCGGCCATGCCGAAGGATCACCGCGCAGCATCTCGATTCGACCCGCCTCGATCAGTGACGTCATCGCCAACTCCGTGAACGGATCCGTATCCTTCGCAAACCACGCGACCAGCAGCGGCTTCACCTCGGGCAAAGGCACCACCACCGCGTTGTCCCAGCCCAGACAGTCACCCGCCGCGTCCAGTTGCAACCGCAGTTCCTGACCGCGCAGCCCTTCCAGCGGCAGCACCAACGACGCCGTCGCCCCCGGCTCCAGTTCCACCTCGCGAAGCTGCGCCAACCTTCCCGCCAGCGTCACTTCCAAGCTCGCCACCAGCGGCCCCTCGTTCGCCTCCGCCGCGCTCAACTGCACAAAACACTCGTAGCGATCCCGCTCCAGCGGAGCCGGTCGAATCTGAAACCCCGTGATCCCGACGTTCACCGGTCGATCCAAGGCCACATTCAAAAAACCATACCGCTCCGCCAACGCGTCGCCCTCCGGCCACTCCAGCGGCGCATCGCCCGAGTGCCAAATCGCCGCGTTGTCATCCAGCTCTGCCAGTCGAGCCACCGCCGCCCGCGCCAGGTCTGGTCGGCCCTCCATCGGACGCGGCTGCATCTCTTCCAGCAGGCGCAGGCACTCACGGCGGTTCGCACTCCGCGATAGCAGCACGTGCGCCTTGGCATCCATCGCCACGAGTGAGACCACCACCTGACTGGGCAGCGCCCTCAGCCGCTCCCGCAGTTCCCCTTTCGCCACATCCAGCCGGGACTGCCCGTCACGTTCGGCGGCCATCGATGCCGACCGATCCACCAAGACGACGACCGCACCCGGCGTGTCCGCCGCCGCTTCCCCGGTCGGTCGCGCCAATGCCAGAACGGCCAACCAAAGCACGAGCAACGTGAGCAGCAGCGACAAGATCCGCTTCAGCCGCCTCAACCAAGCCGACTCCTGATGCTCCCGCGAGAGCGACCGGAAGAACAGGAGCGTCGATACGGGAATCCGCTTCGCTTGCTTGCGAAACAGATAGAGCGCCAGCGGGATCAAGGCCAGCCACGCCAGATGAAGGTATCCAGGGATCAAAAACTTCATCGCGCGTCACACACCTCCAGCCAACGCGGACCCCCGCACCAAAATATCCAAGAACCGTTCCTCGAACGGCTCGTCCGACCGACACTGCATGAAGTCGATCCGCCGGGACGCGCACTCATTCGACAAGTCGGACACAAACGCGTCAAACGTCTCTGTGTACCGTGTCACATCGCGGCGGGTCAGCCAGAAGCGACGCAACTCACCGGTCTCCACATCGGACAGCTCCACTTCGCCATCCAGATCAGGCTCCCTTTCCTTGGGATGCACGATCTGGAGAAAATGCGTCTCCCCTGGCCACACCGATGCCCGTTGCACCGCATCCTTCGCGCTGTTGACGTCCCGACCGAAGAAGTCCGAGATCACAAAGATCACCCCAAACCGCTGCCGCGTCGGCCGAAACTCCTCGAAACTCTTTCGGATGTCCGTGAAGCCATCGAACTTCAGCGAGGTCACCGCTTGAATCACCTTCTCGATGTTCCCCTGCCCACGCAGCGGGGCCAGCACCTGATGCACGGTGTCTCCCATCGTGTACAGGCTCACCCGCTGCTGGCTTGACAGTCCCAGATACGCCAGCGCCACCGCGAACCTCAGCGCCTGCTTCCGCTTTTCGCCATAGGGACGCTCCATCGATCCACTCGTATCCAGCACCAGGTGCAGATTCAGCTCCTGCGTCTCTTCGTAGAGACGGACGAACAATTTGTCCAACCGGGCATACAGCCGCCAGTCGATCGCGCGATAGTCCTCCTTCGGCGTGTAGTGCCGGTAGTCCTTGAACTCCCGCGTAAAGCCCGTCGCCGGAGACGCCTGCGCTCCCCGCCGCGTCAATTGCCGCCGCTTCCGCAGTCGCAGAGCCAGCAATCGAAGCCGGTCCAAAAAGGCGGCATCAAAAAGTTCTTCTCGTTCAGTTGCGTCGGCCATGCTCGATCCATCCACTCTCTACCGTTCATCCACACTTTTCAAACACACCAATTCCCCCGGCCCAATCGGCACCACCCAGTGTCCTTTCGAAATAAGGGAACGCCAGTCCAACGCCCGCGAGGTACCATTTCCATCGGCCAACCATACCCCTTTCGAACTCCAGCGCATCGACTGAAAATTTTCAAACGCACGCTTCCACTCCGGTGCCCACGTCGTCACCTCCTCCGGCCAGTCTCCTTCCCAGAGGATCGTCCCCGTCACCGCGTCTTGGAATCTCAACGCCGACCGCGTCGCCACACCCAGGATCCGCCCGTCCAACCCCGCCGCCGCCATGGGGTGCGTCGCAGGCTTCCCCCCGGTCCAAGTCTCCGACCACAGCGTGGTCGCCGTTCCATCCGGATCCAGCCGCTCCACCGACGTACTCCCGACCGTGATCAGCGAGCCATTCGCCACTCCCAAAAAGAGTCCACGGCCCGCCCCGGCACGTCCCTCCGCCGAGCCCAGCGGAATCCCCATCGCCCGGCAGACGGAAACGCCGGAACGATCCACCATCCAAAATCGCGCCCCGTCCAGCTTCCGCACGCCCTCGCTCCCCCAGGTCAACCAAGGCGAGCTCCCCATCTGCCCATACACCCCGGAAAAAGCCGGAGCCGCCATCCCCAGCGGGTTGGAAAGCGTCAACCCCTGCGGCAGAACCGCGCCAGACCCACCCTGGGCGGGCGCTGGAAACGTGCTCCACGACATCGCTGCTCGCACGCGGTTCACCTTTGCGATCTCCTCCGCTTGGCGTTCCCCACCTTTCTCCGGTTCGTTCACCTGAAACGGAAAAATCGCCTCCGCATCACGGGCCGCTGCCTTCCACAAGATCTGCCCCTCCTCGGAGCAGACCGCGTTTCCGTTCCCCCACACCAGTACCCGACCCGAGTCGTAGTCGACCCCCGTCGAGACCGACACCGGCTGATTGGAAGGCGTCACCGGCTCTCGAGCCAACTCGGGATACGTCACCGACCAGAGCAACCGCCCCGAGGCCAGATCCAAGGCGTCCAGCATCCCCGTCTCCACCCGCCACCAGAAGACCCGGCCATTTCCCGCCGCCACGGCCCCTGGAGCCATCGCGTTCACTCCCGCCGGAACTGGCAACTCCCAGCGCGGCTCCCCCGTTTCCGCATCCAGACAAATCACACCCATGGGTGTCAGCACCACCAGCGCTCCGTCGGCCACCGCCCACTCCATGGGCTCCAGCACGACCTCCCGACTCTCGGATGCCGGCACCACCGCGCCTCGCGTCCACGGTCCCATGGACCGCGTCCATTTCAGTCGGCCCGTCACCAGCTCCACAGCCTGGATGTCGAGCGCACTGTCCATCACCACCACCGTGTCTCGATCTGCCAACAGCGCCCACTGCAAAAAACCACGCCCCTCCCTGGCCCGCAATCCCCAGGCCATCTCCAGCGGCCCCATCATCCCCATCGCCGAAGTCTCGTCACGCCCCTCGCCGCCTTGCTCATCGGAACGGTCTCCTTCCAGCATCGCCTCCGCCGCGTTCCCGGAGAACACCAACCCATCAGGAAACCGAACCCACGCTTCGCCATCCGCCTTCCATGATTCCGGCGACTCACCTCCCAACCACGCCAGCAGCCACTCCTTCCACCGCCGTTGATCCCGTGTGAGAGGCATCACTTCCAGATCCGCCAGCATCGGAGCCATCACCGCCATCGGCGGCTTGGCATCATGCCGGGCCAGCACCCGCGCAATCCCTCGCCAACAGCTCGACACCCAGTGATCCCGGATCTGCGCCTCCATTCCTTCCGAGAGTCCTTTCGACACGAGAACGGCCCGCAGATCCATCAGCCGCGCCCGCAGGCCCGACTCATCGCCCAGTTCCACAAGGGCCGAAATCAGTCGACTCCAGTTCTCCGGATGATCCGGCTGCAGCTGCACCAACCGCTCCGCACAGTCCGCGTGCATCCGACGCCAACCCCGGCTCTGCAGCATCGGGGCCAGTTGCCCCAGAATTCCCGCGTCCTCACAGCGCGCCAATTTCAGTTGCCCCAGTTCCTCCCGCATCAGGTCGGCACGGTCCGCCCTCGCGTAAAGAAGGATCAGTCGTACCCGTAGATCCTCCGCACCACCCGGCTCGTCCGTTTCCGCCAAAAGCGCCCGCAGCAGCGCTTCCATCTCCTTCACCCGATCCGGCTGCACGGTGAGAAGTCGCACCTGCTGCATTTGCAACTCGCGCTTTGCCTCCACGCCCAGACCCGGCACCGCCAGGGCTTCCTTCACCAGCGCCTCCGCCTCCTCCACCTTCGACTCTTCCGCCGCAAAGCTTCCCAACTGGACCAGTCTCGCCAACCCCCGCGCATCCCATGCGCCACCCTCGGGCTCCAGCCGTTTCCTCTCCTCCGTGTAGAAGGCTGCCTCCCTGCCCGACTCCTCCGCAAAACTCCGCGCCGCCGCCAACCACGCGGCATAACGCGCTTCCGTGTCCGCCCGCTCCCGTGCCTCCATCAACAACCGCTCCCCCTCGGTGACATCCCCCGTCAGCACACAAATCCTCGCCAGCAGAACCCTCGCTTCAAATTCGGCCGGATGGCTCTCCACCCACCCAGCCAGACAGGCCCGCGCCTCTGCCCACAAACTCTGCCCCACCAGAAACATCGCGGTCTCCATCCGCACCTCCAGAGGCACCGCATCCGGGATCGGCACGGCAAACAATCCCGCCAGTTCTTCCGAACGACGAAGCGTCGCCAGCAGCTCTCCCAACTCCCTGCGCAGGCTCCACAATCCGGGATTCCGTTTCAGCCCCTCCTCCAACACCGCTGCG
>CAXBNA010000268.1:0-7517 GCA_963976915.1 uncultured Verrucomicrobiales bacterium | reverse complement strand
ATTTTGGACGAGGGCGGTTTTCCACAAGCGGCCATCGTGGCGAGCAACGATCTGGATGAGCATTTGATCGAGAGCCTGAAGCATCAAGGCGCGAAGATCAGCGTCTGGGGCGTGGGCACGCAGATGGTCACCGGCGGCGCGCAGTCGGCGCTGGGCGGCGTTTACAAGCTGGGCGCCATCCGCAATGACGCGGGCGAGTGGGAACCGAAGATCAAGCTCAGTGAGCAGGCGATCAAAGTGAGTAATCCCGGCGTCCAGCAGGTGCGGCGGTTCACGGTGGGCGGTGAGTTCGTGGGCGATGCGATCTTTGATGAGGAGGAGGGATGCAGGATACCGGTGGAGATTGTGCATCCGAGCGACCCCACGCGCACCAAGACAATGCCGGACGGCGCGTCGCACGAGGACCTGCTCCAGCCAGTGTATCGCGGCGGCGAACTGGTCGCGGAGAGTCCTGCGCTCACGCAGATCCAGAAGCACACGCGCGAGCAGCTCACGCATCTGCATGCCACCGTGAAGCGTCTCCAGCATCCGCACGAATATCCAGCTGGCGTGGAGCGGACGCTGCATGAGCGGAAACTCGAATTGATCAGAAAGGCAAAGCAGTCATGAAAACCCTCCTCCTCATCGACATCCAAAATGACTTCATGCCCGGTGGTGCGCTGGCGGTGCCGGGCGGGGATGAGATCATTCCCATTGTGAACGAGCTGATGCCGCAGTTCGAATTGATTGTGGCCACGCAGGATTGGCATCCGGCGGATCACGGCAGTTTTGCGGCGAACCACCCGGGGAAGAGTGTCTTCGAACAGATCGACCTGGATGGGCTTCCGCAGACCCTCTGGCCGGTGCATTGCGTGCAAAACACGGGTGGGGCGCTGTTTGCACCGGGATTGGAGACACGGCGGATCGAACGTGTGTTCACGAAGGGCCTGAATCCGCGCATCGACAGCTACAGTGGTCTTTTTGACAACGGTCACCGTGCCTCGACGGGCATGAGCGAGTGGTTGAAGGCTCGCGGTGTGACGAAACTCACCGTGGCAGGTGTGGCGACGGACTATTGCGTCAAATTCACCGTGTTGGATGCGCTGGCGGAGGGCTTCGCCGTGGACCTAGTGATTGGAGCCTGCCGCGGAGTGAACCTAAACGCTGGCGATGTGAAGCGGGCACTTGAAGAGATGCACGAGGCGGGGGCTCAATTGCTGAAGGCATGAGCGCCACTCGCCCCCTCCCACCCCGCGTTCTCGTCATTCGAGGCGCGGCGATCGGTGACTTCATCGTCACGCTGCCTGCGATGCGGCTGCTGAAGGAATCCATCCCCGGATGTCGGCTGGATGTGTTGGGCGATCCGGGGATCTCCGCCTTGGCCAAGGTCGCTGGAATCGCGGACGACACTTGGAACCTCGACCACCGGTCGATGGCTCCGCTTTTTGCGCCCGGTGCTGATATCGATCCGGCGGTCGTTGAGCGACTGACGAGCTACAACGTCGTCGTCAGCTACCTCTTCGATCCCGACGGGATTTTCCGGGGGAATCTGGAGCGACTGGGGGTGAAAACCTTCATCGAGTGCCCTCACCGTGTCTTGGACGGCCTTGGACCTGCTCCTTCCCAACTGGCGCGCCCGCTGGAGAAACTCGCTATGTTTCTCGACGATCCCGCTCCTCGCATTTCGCCCCCCAACATGGATGGACCCGTGGAGCGCATCATCCTTCATCCCGGAAGTGGCTCATTGAGGAAGAACTGGGCTCTGGGGAATTGGCGTGAAGTCCTGAATCGCACCTCCGAGGCATTTCCGAAACCGGAGTTGGTGGTCGTGACCGGCGAGGCCGAGACCGAGCGCGGAGTCACTCACGAGATTGGCGCAGGCTGGACGGCGCTCCGTTTCACGCATTGGGATCAGCATTCATTGGAGGTTCTGGCGACCACCCGGTTCCCCTCAAAGCGCGCCTGCTTTCTCGGCCACGACAGCGGCATTTCCCACCTCGCCGCAGCCTGCGGGCTGCCTTGTTTCCTGCTCTTTGGACCCACAGACCCCAGCGTCTGGGCACCTCCCCATCCGGGCGTCGAGGTTTTCCATCGACCCGACGAATCGCTCGCCGAGCTATCTGTCGATGCCGTTTGGCAGAAGCTGAATCCCTGGCTTGTCGAATTACTCAAAGAGTCTCCGGAAGGCTTGTGACGATCTGGCAACATGCTAGTCTCTCCGACTCATGTCCGAATCGACCGCCAACAAACGCTTCAAAACCTTTCTGATCCTCGGTGCCCCAGGCAGCGGCAAAGGAACTCAGGGCAAGGTGCTGGGTGCCATCCCTCGTTTCCATCACCTCGCCTGTGGTGACGTGTTTCGCTCGCTCGACACCCGCACGGCGCTGGGTCAGCGCTTTGTTGAATACTCGAGTCGCGGCGATTTGGTGCCTGATGATGTCACGGTCGAACTCTGGCGCGCCAACATCAAGCAGCAGGTCGAGGCCCACATCTTCAAACCTGAGATCGATTTTCTCGTGCTCGATGGCATTCCGAGAAATGAAGACCAAGCCCGCTACATGGAAGGCGATATCGAGGTGCTTCAACTCTTTCATCTCTCCTGCCCGGATCGCACCGAACTCGCCCGTCGACTCCGGAAGCGCGCGCTGAAAGACAATCGTTTTGATGACGCCAGCGAGACGGTCATTCAAAAGCGCTTTGAGACCTACGAAGCGGAAACGAAGCCGATCCTCTCGTATTACGGGCCGGATCGCGTGACCGAGATCGACGCCAGTCAGCCGCCCGCCAAGGTACTTTTTGACATTCTCGAGAAGGTCATGAAGCTGGAGGCCTGGAAAGAATTGGCCAAGCAGGTCATCTAGTTCCTCCCACTCCATGCGCATCGTTTTCATGGGCACCGGCGAGATCGGGCTACCGACGCTCGACTGGCTGATCGCGACGCCGAAGCATGAGGTGGTGGCTGTCGTGACCCAGCCTGACAAGCCCGTCGGACGAAAACAGATCCTCACGCCTCCCGAGACCAAGGTTCACGCGATCCAAGCCGGCATTCCCGTTCTCCAACCGGACCGCTTGCGCCACCACGCAGACGAGCTCCGAGCCTTCAAGGCCGACGTGTTTGTCGTCGTCGCCTATGGTCAGATCCTCAGCCAAGCGGTGCTCGACATCCCGCTGCAAGGTTGCCTGAACATCCACACCTCGCTTCTGCCCAAGTATCGCGGTGCCGCGCCGATTCAGGCCGCGATCCGCGAGGGCGATGCCGAGAGCGGTGTCACCATCATGTTCATGGATGCCGGACTCGACACAGGAGACATCCTCCTGCAGGACGCCTTCACCCTGGCACCCGACGAAACCGGCGGCTCACTCCACGACAAGCTGGCCGAGCGCGCTCCGGCCGCCCTTGAACAAGCGCTCGACCTGATCGCCACCGGCCAGCCCCCGCGAGCACCTCAAAACGAATCCCAGGCCACGCATATTGGAAAACTCACGCGCACCGATGGCCGCATCGATTGGTCCAAGACCTCGACGGAGATCGATTGCCTCATCCGCAGCTACACCCCCTGGCCCGGCACCTTCACCACGCTGAAACTCGGGGATCAACCGAAGCAATTGAAGATCCATCGGGCCAAAGACCAGCCCGACGCCGAAGTCTGCCCCACCCCGGGCACCATCGTCTCTGCCGACAACGATGGAATCCTCGTCGCCTGCGGTCAGGGCACTCTCCGACTCACGGAAGTCCAGATCGAAGGCGGGAAAGGGCTGTCGGCAGCGGATTTTTTGCGCGGGCACGCAGTTGAGGTTGGGTCCATTCTTGGATCCACTCCTTGAGCCCACTCGGGTGCGCCTTATGCCTTCGGTGGGAAAAATCGATCCACCATCTCTTTCGACGGCGGCGGTGTGACGAGAGACACGATCACCAGCGTGACGGCTGAGATCGCGACCAGCAAAGCGACGGGCATCATTCCGGCAACGAGGTACTCGCCACCTTCCGGTCCTTTGTGAAGGACGATGTCCTGATAAAACATCCACAGCCAGGCAGCCCCCGTGACGAGGATCGACGCAATCGCCCCAAGCTTGCTCATACGTCGCCAGAAGACCGCGCCCACCACCACCGGGAACAGACCAGCGAATCCGCTGAAGCACCAGACCCCCAGATCGAAGACCTGCGCCGAGTCCTTCAACCACACCGCCAGGGCATAGGTCGCGGCCACGACGGCGACAATGAACCCCCGTCCCAACGCGATCGTTTGCTTGTCTGAGAAACGATCTTTGCCCACCACACGAAGCACCACGTCATTGGTGAACATCGTGCCCAGACAGACGAACTGAGAGTCGAGGCTCGACATGATGGCCGCCAGCACTCCGGCTCCGACGAGGCCCGACAGCACCGGTGATTCGACCAACTGCCCGACCATCCGACCCAGCACCGCGTTCGGCGTCTGCCCCGGACCAAGAGGCCCGAGGTAGGCCGCCGCCCAAATGCCGATCAAGATGCACGGCAGCCACACGATCATGATGAAAATCGGATGCGCCACCACCGTCAACCGGAAGGACTTGGCGCTCTTTGCCGTCAACCAGTGCTGGAAGAGGTGCGGGAACATCCCGACCGAGAGTGGCACGAGGAAATAGCTAAAGAACTGCAACTGCCCCATCTCGCCCTCACGTGCCAACCTCGGTGCGGCAAACTCACTCTTGGCCACCGCCTCAGTCGCAGCGACAAAGCCACCCAGCTTTGTGGAAATAAGGTAGAAGGCGATGACCCCCGTGATCATGAAGACCATCGTCTGCAGCGTGTTCGCCCAGACCGCGCCCCTCAGACCCCCGAAGAAGACGTAGAACAGGACGATCAAACAAATGATCAATCCACCCCACTCAGGCGGCAGCCCGCCACTCAGCGGATGCAGTTCCACCCCGCCCGGCTTCATCAAGGGGAACATCTCGGGAAACATCCCGGCGGTCGTGGCGTGAAGGAATTTCCCGGCGGCAAGCACCCCCACCAAAAGGTAAGGAATCACCAACAGAACGAGAATGGGAAACAGCAGAAAGCTGAGAGCAGGCGATTGAAATCGATCCCGGAAGTACTCGCACTGCGTCATGTAGCCGTACTTTTTCCCCACGGCCCAGAGTCGAATCCCAACCAGAAAAAAGACCGCGCTGTGCATCAAGCCTGACCAGGATGCCATCAGGCCATAAACGCCGATGCCGTCCGAGTAAGCCTTGCCCGTGGACCCCACCAGCGCAAAGCCAGTCATGGTCGTGCCAAAGATCGACATCAGCAGGAGGAACGGACCGATCGAACGGCTCACGACAAAGAAGTCCGCACTGGTACCTTTGGCCAGGCTGCGACTGTATAGACCCAGCCCAATAAGGAGACTCAGATAGCCAACGATGATCCAAAGAGGCGTGTACATGATTCGATGATAAGATGAAACGACCTTACTTGGACGCCGCGTCCGAGGCTTTAGTGGATGGGGTGTCTTCCGTCTCAGCCCATGCCTCAATGTCCGATGGCCAGGCAATCTTGATGGCGAGCAGCCAGAGGAGCGAAGCGGCGACCGAGAAACCCACATGCCAGGCCAAGCCCACCGGCATGAATCCCAAGACCAAACTGGAATCGCCCCAATACCAAACATCGTGGTGCAGGACAAAGAGCGCGACAAAGAGGATCCAAACGAGAGGTGATTTCATAACAAAGCGATTCCGCAACGAGGCCGAGACCCCGCAAGAGTGAACAGGAAGAAGAGACGGGATACGGACGGAGTCCACCCGCAATTGCCGCGATCGATGTCAGCGGAAGGTGGATCAATCCGCATCTTCCATCTCTGCCGGTGGCTCCGGCAGGAAGAACGAGAGGATAAAGCCAACCACATACACACCGAGACCCACGGCACCCGCCGTGTACGCCAGTTTCATGGGTGCATCAGCCGGATTGGCAGTGACCGCAAGCGTCGTCGTCACCCAGGCAAAGGAAGTGCCGATGAGACGACCGCCAATGTTCGCCGCGAAGCTTTCGCCCGTTCCCCGCAGGTGCAGCGGGTACACCCGAGGAAGGTAATTTCCCCAGAAGCTGAACTGAGCCACCGTGCAAAGACCCGCAAAGAACACACCGATCTTCAGCGGCATGATGCCCGTCGTGGCGCAGTAGAAGAACACCACCGGCATCACAAAAAGTCCCGGCATCAGGAAGACACGCAGCAGTTTGCGCCGACTCACGATCACCACCGCGAGCGCCGCCAGGATGAAGCGCCCCACCAATCCGCCGACTTCCTGAACCTTGGTCACGTTCGCCGCCGTTGCCTGCTCCACCTTTTTCGCTGCGATCGCCCCGGCCTTGCCAACGACTTCCGGCGGCTTGCCTTCGTTGGCTTGCTTCGCCGCATCGCTCGCAGCAGCGGCCTCGGCCTTCACCTCAGCCAGACCGGGGATGATCCGTGGGATGTGCTGGATCGCCCCAAAGGCAGCTCCGTAGGCCATGGCAAACATCGCGGTTGTGACCAGAGTCGTGCGACGAAGCTCGGGCGAGAACAGTTCTCCGATGCTTGGGCGCCGGAGGGTCCCGGCCGCCTTCTTTTTCGACCAGACCGGAGACTCGGGCAGAAACGGCCGGATGAAGATCAGCGGGATGGCCGGGATGATCCCCGACATCAGTGTGTAGCGCCAAGCGGCATGCTCCTCACCCACGACACCAAAGGTCGCCGTCAAAAACTCCGGCATGTGAATGGCGGGGAAATTCCCCGAGTAGGCAATGCAGAGCCCGTTGGCCACGGCGACCAACAAACCGCCGATGGACGAAAAGGCCTGGGTGTAGCCCAGCACCTTTTCCCGTTGCTTCGGATCGGGAAACAACTCCGCCAGCCAAGCCACGGCTGCGACGAATTCCACACAGACACCCACAAACACGAGGCAGCGGAAGAACAGCAGCATCTCGGGACTCGTCGAATACCCGGCCGCAAACGCCGCAAAGGCATACAAAAGAATGCTCCATGTCAGCACACGGCGACGACCCAACCGGTCCGTCAGATACCCTCCGAGAAGGCCAAACACCCCACCCGCCAGAGCCGGGATGTAGAATAGCTTGCCCACCCAGGCGCTGAACTCAGGCGTTCCGGGTGCCGCCCCGATCAACTCCTGAAGAGCCGGCCCCACGATCAGGGGGAGCATCAGCAGTTCGTAAATATCAAAGGCAAAACCGATCGAAGCAATGAAGCAGATCAGCCACTGGGTACGGGTGAGTTTGGGGGCGGTGGACATGGGAAGCTAGAAGTTGGCAGTTGTTGGCGATGGTTGACGGTAGATGACGATGGCTGTTGGATTCAACCTACTTCCGCCCTGCGAAGCTGGGATTCACGAAGGTTGTGGATGCGGACGCCGAGATCGAAGGCTTGATCCAGAAGAGGGTCGGTATCTTTTGAACCGGCAAAGTTGAGATCCGTCGCGATGATCAGATCGGACGCCGCCTCCATCAACGAGCCGTGTGCTTGACTGCTGAAATGCGCTTGATCTCTCAATCCTGATCGTCCGCAGCCTTCGGCTAAATTATT
>CAXBNA010000267.1:0-7539 GCA_963976915.1 uncultured Verrucomicrobiales bacterium | reverse complement strand
TTCAGGTTCTTGAGGTTGATAGACCGCCAGATGTTCAGCGCCACTTCGACCGCCGAAAGGACGAACGCGCCTCCAGCCGCCTCTCCGCCCGCCTGCGTCCCTTCCTCCTCCGGCGCACCAAGAGCCAGGTCGCCCGCGATCTCCCCTCACGCACCGAGGAGAACCTCATTTGCGAGATGAGCGACAAGCAAGCCCGCATGTATCAGGAGGAACTCGCCCGCGCCCAGCAGATGGTCATTTCCGCCTCGGGATTCGAAGTCCTGCGCAAACAACGCTTCGCCGTCCTCCAGGCCCTCACCCGCCTCCGTCAGGTCTGCTGCCATCCCAGCCTCATCAAGAGCGAGACAGACAAGGACAAGGGTGTCGACAGCGCCAAGCTCACCGCCACCCTCGAACTCATCGAACAACTCCACGACGAAGGACACAAGGTCCTCCTCTTCAGCCAGTTCGTCACCATGCTCACGATCATCCGCGAGCGTGTCGAAGCCATGGGCATCCCCATCCACTGGCTCACCGGCTCCACGCAGGATCGCGCCAGCGTCGTCCAGGCTTTCCAAGAAGATGAAAACGCCTCCGTCTTCCTGCTTTCCCTCAAGGCCGGTGGCTCGGGCCTCAACCTCACCGCCGCCTCCTACGTCATCCTCTACGATCCCTGGTGGAACCCCGCCGTCGAAGCCCAGGCCATCGACCGCGCCCACCGCATCGGCCAGACGCAGCCCGTCATCGCCTACCGCATGATCACCAAGGGCACCATCGAGGAGAAGATCATGCTCCTGCAGGAGAAGAAAAACCTCATGTCCGCCAACATCCTCGGCGACCAGAGCTTCTCCAGCACCCTCGACCGCACCGACTTCGAATTCCTCTTCGACATCGAGGCCACCCACGCCGCCGAAGAAGCGGAACGGAAAGCCGAGAAGGACTTTTGAGTTCGCCGGGAGAGCAGGCCCGACGAAAAGCATACCCCGCGTCATCACGATTTGTGAAAGCCTGTTTGCCAGGAACTGGATGGACAAGGGAATGGGGACAAAGGAATAAAATCATTCCCGTGTCCCCATTCCTCTGTCCTCCTTTTCACAAAACTTCGTGATCCTGAGTATCACCCGTTGGCCAGCTCCCCATGCCCCAGCGGTGGGGCGTGACCGCCGGGCACGCCGCGCAGGCCGACGGACACGCATCCGCACCCGCCACCCACGCAGTCCGCACCACAGCGAAGCGCAGACCGCCGAGCCCGCAGCCGTGTAGAGCCGTCCAACAACATTGAAGCAGGGCCAAATGCCCGCCGGGTACACAGTCCCTCCAACGCCGAGAACTGGGTCAGGATTCGAGATCGACCTCGCGTCCTCAATTTTTGTGATGGGGAATGTTTCACACGAAGTCACCAAGACACGAAGAGTTCCGCAGACTCACAGCCCTTTGTGGCTTTGTGCCTTCGTGTGAGCCCTCATTCGATCTGACCCGTCATGAAGACGTGGAGCCGATCAAACAGGTCGTGTCGTCCAAAAACACCCACTCATCCACCAACGGATAGACACCCTTCGAGAGCAAAAAACCCTTGCCCTTCCGAGACCTGGCGCGGATTCTCCCACCCGTCGGCCCCACCTGATATCACACCCGGAGGTGCTACGAATAAACACTGTTCGCCTATGAAGATCGCCGTCATCTGTATCTGGATCGGGTGTCTCTTTCCGCTAGTTTCCTCAGGTCAATCGGAATGGGTGATTCGACGCGATGCACTCAAAGTCACGCCGCTCACGGAGATCGCCATCGAAGAGAAGTGGGATACCATCTACAGACTATGGGACATTCCCGCGTCGGAGCACTTGCGGCGAGCGCCTATCATTGTGTTCACCCTGAAGTATCGAGGGCCAATCTCCCACGAGGAATACGAAGGAGTCGTTAGTATACGGGTAGGTCTCCCGGATGGAACCGTGCTGAGCAGAAGCCAAGAGGCCAGCAGCAAATCAATCATGCGTATCGGCAAGGTGTTTTATCTCACCGAGGCGCTGTCACTCCCCGAACGCGAAAGGGACGGATGGCAGGCGCACCCCTACGAAAGCATGGTGCTTCACGCGGGCGGTTACGATATCGAGGGATATAATCGAGAGACTCAGGATTACAGAAAGATTTCGAGATCAGCCGAGGAGGGATCAGTTACAGATCAGATACAGAAGGCTTATCGGCGCGAGTGTGCGGAGTTGATCAAGGAGCTTTCGGCTGAGATCGAAGCCTGGGAACGTAAGAGCGAATCGGGTCCCCGTGACTGACTAGCATCAGCCACGGGTCCCACACCACCGGACATACAGGTTTGACGGCGCTCCGCTTGCCCTCTGGGCAGCCTGACGGCTGTCTGTCTCCCTTCGGTCGGCTGTATCCGGCGGTTCCGGGAGAAACCGTGGACTACGCACGTCGGGAGAATGAGAAAGGATTACCCACCGATGTGTGGCACAAGGTCCGCCTCGAATTCAAAGGCGAAACCCTCACCGTGAAACTGGGTGATGAAACCTTCACCGCCACCCATCTCAGCATCGCGGAGGAGAAACACACCCTCAGTCTCGGAGGCGATTCCGGCGGTCCGGAGGGAGAGAAAGTGGGTGCCTTGGAATTCCGCAATCTCCGCATCGCCCAGCCATGAATGCCCCCCCTGGTGAAGACGGTGATCCAGGAGTATTCGAGGAAGGGACCGGGGTTCACATGCCTAGGTTTCACTACTTCTGGCATTGCATGAAAAAAGCGCCCCACCCACACCGTTCTTGATTGTATACAATCCATGAAGACAGTCTTTCGAAAGGTTCTCACCGTTTTTTTGACCACTTGCGCCTCTCACTTCGATACCGTTTTGGCGGTTGAAGCTCCGATCGATTTTGCCCAAGACATCGAGCCGCTCTTTCAGGAGCACTGCCTCGACTGCCACGGCCCCGACAAGGCCAAGGGCGAGTTCCGGGTGGATCAGCTCGCGAGCCTGCTGCGCGGCGGTGACTCCGGTGAGGCGGCGATCGTGCCCGGCGATGCAACGGCCAGTTTTCTCGTGAAAGCCATCCGCCACGAGGAGCCGGATTACGAAATGCCGCCGAAGGGCGATCCCCTCTCCGACGTCGACATCGCCCGGATCGAACGCTGGATCGCCGAAGGCGCGAAGACGCCCGCGCATTACGGCGCAGCCGATGAAAAACAAGAGCTCACGCACTGGTCGTTCCTCCCCGTAAAGCGGCCCACCACCGGCCGGAACATCGATGAATTCATCACCGCCAAGCTCCAGGAGAACGGCCTGGAACCCTCACCGGAGGCCGACCGTCGCACCCTCATCCGTCGCCTCCATCTCGTCATGCTCGGCCTGCCGCCCTCGCCGGAGCGCGTGGACGCCTTCATCGCCGACCAGCGCCCGGACGCCTGGAAGCGCCTCGTCGAGGAGGTACTGGCCAGTCCGCACTACGGCGAGCGCTGGGCCAGCCATTGGCTGGACCTTGTGAGGTTTGGAGAAACCCACGGCTTCGAGACCAACCGCGAGCGCGTCAACGCCTGGCCCTACCGCGACTGGGTCATCGAGGCCTTCAACAGCGACAAACCCTACGACCAGTTCGTGCGCGAGCAGATCGCCGGGGACGCGCTCGGCGCAGACATCGGCACCGGCTTCCTCGTCGCGGGTCCGTTCGACGCGGTGAAGGGCCAAGATCCGAAGCTGCGCGTCACCCAGCGCATGAATGAGCTCGACGACATGATCAACACCACGGGCACCGCCTTCCTCGGTCTCACCACCGGCTGTGCCCGTTGCCACAACCACAAGTTCGATCCCATCTCGCAGCAGGACTACTACTCCATGCAGGCCGTCTTCGCCGGGGTGAAACACCAGGACCGCGAGCTGCCCCTGCCGCCGGAAACACAGCAAAAGATCGCCGCGATCGACGAGCACATCACCGGCCTAACGCGAAAGCTTCGGAAGTTCCTTCCGACCACCACCGGCGCGGTCATCGCCATCGACGACCGGGACGCCCAGTCCCTCATCGAGCGGCGCGGTGAAGCGACCGGCCTGATCGGTCCACAGCCGGACCTCAGCCGCGGGGGATACTCCTATTGGGGAAACCAGACCGGTCAGGATGTCCTGCGCTACTCGCCGAAGGTCCGCGGCAAGCATCGCATCTGGCTGAGCTGGGGCGCCGGCTTTGAAAGCCACTCCACCGACGCCCGCTACCTGCTGGAGACCGCGTCGGGACGACGGGAAATCGCCCGTGCGAACCAGCAGCTCCCCGCCGATGGCAAGGGCAAAGCGGATCGAAAGAAACGCTGGAGCGGTCTGCATGATGCCGGTGTCATTCATCTCTCGCCCGCTGACTCCGTCGTGCTGCAATGCGGGGAAAAAGGCAGCGCCATCACCGCCGATGTCGTCCTTTTCCAACCCGTCGCCGATGCCGCCGCTACTCCACCACCGTCCTACCGGCCGCCGGTCAACGCGCGCGAAAACGTGGAAACATTCGCCCCCCGCGAAGCTCGCTTCGTCCGCTTCACCATTGAAGAAACCAATCGCGGCCAGGCCTGCATCGACGAATTGGAAGTCTTCTCGGGCAAGACCAACGTCGCGCTCGCCCGCACCGGCGCGGCCCTGACTTCCTCGGGCGATTTCGTTCATCCCAAGCACCGCCTCGAACATCTCAACGATGGCCAGTATGGCAACAGCCGCAGTTGGATCGCCAAGGACCCCGCGAACGCCTGGGTCCAGATCGAGCTGGCCGAGCCCGCCCTCATCGACCGCATCGTCTGGGGCCGGGACCGCGAGGGCAAGCTCACCGACCGCCTCGTCACGCGCTACCGCATCGAGGTGGCCCGCACGCCCGGCCAGTGGGAACTCGTCGCCTCCTCGGGAGACCGTTGGCCCGTGGACGGCGCCGAGACGGGTGGCGACTACCAGTTCGCCGGGTTCCCAGAAAACGAAGCCGCCGAGGGCCGCCGTTGGCTGGAGGAACTCAACGCCTTGCGCGATGAAAAGACGGTGCTGAAAAAATCCACCCTCGTCTATGCCGGCCAGTTCGAGCAACCCGGTCCCACCCACCGGCTCTACCGCGGCGAACCCGACATGAAGCGCGAAGAGGTAAATCCCGGCGGCATCGCCGTGTTCGCCTCGCTCAACCTGTCCAAGGAAGCGCCCGAACAGAAGCGCCGGCACGCACTCGCGGATTGGATCGCGAGCGAAGACAATCCGCTGACCGCGCGTGTGCTGGCGAACCGTCTCTGGCAATTCCATTTCGGCACCGGCATTGTGGACACGCCGAGCGATTTCGGACTCAACGGCACGCCGCCGAGCCATCCCGAACTGCTCGACTGGCTCGCCGCCGAATTCGTGGAAAACGGTTGGTCGATGAAGCATCTGCACCGGCTCATTCTTCACTCCGCTACATGGAAGCAGGACAACCAACCGCGCCCCAACGCGATGAAGGTCGACGCCGCGGCGCGCCTGCTCTGGCGTTTCCCCCCGCGCCGGATCGAGGCGGAGGGCATTCGCGATTCCATCCTCACGGCCACCGGCGTGCTGGATCTCGACAAGCGCGGCGGCCCGGGCTTCAGCGCCTTCGAAATCGAGGCCGAGAACGTCCGCCACTACCACCCGAAGGAAACTTACGGCCCGGACGACTGGCGGCGCATGATCTACATGACCAAGGTGCGCCAGGAAAAGGACGTCGTCTTCGGTGCCTTCGATTGCCCCGACGCCAGTCAGGTCGTGCCCAAGCGAAGCCGCTCCACCACGCCCTTGCAGGCGCTCAATCTCCTCAACAGCGCCTTCCTCATGCAGCAGGCCGGCCTTCTCGCCGAACGACTCCAAAAAGAGTCCGCTCAGCCCAACGATCAAGTGCAGCAGGCTTGGCGGCTCTGCTTCCAGCGCCCGCCGGACCGCACCGAGACCGAGGACGCCGTCGCCTTCATCCAAGCCGAAGGGCTCGTGCAGTTCTGCCGTGCCCTGCTCAACGCGAACGAGTTCGTTTTCATCCCCTGATCCGCCATGAACAGCCTCCTTTCCCGCCGAAACTTCCTGTCCGACACCGCGCGCGGCCTCTCCGGAATCGCGCTCGCCTCCCTGCTGCAACGTCGGGGCCTGCTCGCGTCCAGCGCCGGAGGACCGATCCGCCCGGTCATCGATCCGTCCCATCCCTTCGCCTCCCGCGACCCGCATCACCACGCTGCGGCGAAGAAGGTCCTCGTCATTTTCTGCTCAGGCGCCTGCAGCCAAGTGGACACCTTCGATTACAAGCCGGAGCTCATCAAACGCCACGGACAGCCCATGCCGGGGGCGGAAGACATCATCACCTTCCAGGGCCAGCAGGGCAATCTCACCAAGAGTCCGTGGGAATTCAAGCCGCGCGGGCAGAGCGGCAAGATGATTTCCGACCTCGTCCCCCACCTCGCCGAACTGGCCGACGACATGTGCTTCATCCACTCCATGACCGGCAAGACCAACACCCATGGGCCCGGTGAAAACTTCATGTCCACCGGCTACACGCTGGACGGCTTCCCCTCCATGGGTGCCTGGACCACTTGGGCGCTAGGCACCGAGAATGACAACCTGCCCGCCTACGTCGCCATCGCCGACCCGCGCGGCACGCCGCAGTCCAGCGTCAACAACTGGGGGCCCGGTTTCCTCCCCGCGGCCTACCAGGGCACCGCCTTCAACGCCTCCAAACCGCTCGCCAATCTCGACATCCCCAAGGGCACCAGCCCGCAAACGGATCGCGCCACACGCGACTTCCTCAAGCGTCTCAACGACCGCCACCTCGCCCGATTCCCCGGCGACTCCGAGCTCGCCGCCCGCATCTCCAGCTACGAACTCGCTGCGCGGATGCAGCTCAGCGTGCCCGAGGTGACCGACCTCTCCACCGAGCCCGCCAGCCTGCTGCGCGAGTATGGTGCGGACGACACCGGCAATCCCCTCAAGGCCAGCTTTGCCAAAAACTGCATCCTTGCCCGCCGCCTCATCGAGCAGGGCGTGCGTTTCGTCCAGCTCTTCAACGGCGCCTACCAAACCGGCGGCGAGGGCGTCAGCAACTGGGACGGCCACAAGAAGATCGAGGAGCAATACAGCGTCCACGGCCCCGTGCTCGACCAACCCTGCGCCGCACTGCTCAAGGACATGAAACGGCGCGGCCTGCTCGAAGACACCCTCGTCGTGTGGACCACCGAGTTCGGGCGCATGCCCACTTTCCAGAAAGGTGCCAGCGGTCGCGACCACAATCCCGAAGGCTTCACCACCTGGATGATGGGCGCCGGCGTCAAGCCCGGCTACAGCTACGGCGCCACCGATGACTTCGGTTACAAGGCCGTCGAGAACGTCACCACCGTTTACGACTTCCACGCCACCATCCTCCACCTCCTCGGCCTCAATCACGAGCGCCTCACCTATTACCACAATGGCTTCGAGCGCCGCCTCACCGATGTCCACGGTCACGTCATCAAGGACATCCTCGCCTGAGGAAAGCAGACTGTGGCTTCCCGTTTCACGATCAACTAGAGCATTTTATATAAAACTATAGCCACAAGAATGAAACCAACCTTTGGCGT
>CAXBNA010000266.1:0-7539 GCA_963976915.1 uncultured Verrucomicrobiales bacterium | reverse complement strand
AAAACCACTACCCTTTCTCCCGAGCTCCTTCATCGCATCGACGCCTACTGGCGCGCGGCGAACTACCTCTCCGTCGGCCAGATTTTTCTCGCTGACAATCCGCTGCTGAAACGACCGCTCGCGCTCACGGACATCAAGAACATGCTGCTCGGCCATTGGGGCACGACACCGGGGCAGAACTTCATTTACGCGCACCTGAACCGCGTCATCAAAGAGCATGACCTCGACATGATCTATGTCTCCGGTCCGGGACACGGCGGTCCGGCTGTGGTTGGCAACACCTACCTCGAAGGAACCTACAGCGACGTCTATCCGGACATCAGTCAGGATGAAGCAGGACTGCAGAAGTTGTTCCTTCAGTTCTCGTTTCCGGGTGGCATTCCCAGTCATGCATCGCCGGAGTGTCCAGGCTCGATTCATGAAGGCGGCGAGTTGGGTTATTCGCTGAGCCATTCGTTTGGTGCGGTATTCGACAATCCGGATCTCATCGTCGCCTGCGTGGTTGGCGATGGCGAGGCCGAAACCGGACCGCTAGCCACGGCGTGGCATTCCAACAAGTTCCTGAATGCGGCCACAGATGGCGCGGTGCTGCCCATTCTGCATCTCAACGGCTACAAAATCGCCAATCCCACCGTCCTCGCCCGCATCACGCGGGAAGAACTGGATCAGTTGATGCGCGGTTACGGCTGGACGCCCTATTTTGTCGAGTATGTGGACGACAACGATGCCATGCATCAGGAGATGGCGGCGACGCTTGATGCCGTTGTTGCGGAGATCAAACGTATCCAACTCGAATCCCGCGAACGCGGCAGCCAGACACGTCCGCGCTGGCCGATGATCGTGCTTAATTCGCCGAAAGGCTGGACGGGGCCGGAGTGGGTGGCGGGTCTTCAGGTGGAAGGAACGTTTCGTGCCCATCAGGTGCCACTGCATCCCGCAGGACATCCCAAGCAGCTTCAGCAATTGGATGACTGGATGCGCAGCTATCGACCCGAAGAACTCTTCGATGAAGACGGCAAGCTGATGCCAGAGCTCGCTGACCTTGCTCCCAAAGGAACCCGTCGCATGGGCGCAAACCCTCACGCCAACGGCGGCCAGGTGTTGCGCGACCTGCTGATGCCGAACTTCCGCGATTATGCCGCTGACGTGCCCAGACCCGGCGCACCGGGCATCGGCGACACTCATGTGCTCGGCCCCTTCCTCCGCGACGTGGCCAAGTTCAACGAGGAGCAAAAGAACTTCCGCGTCTTCGGCCCTGACGAAACGATTTCGAACGGACTCGAAGCCCTGTTTGAAACCACCGAGCGTCAATGGGATGCCGCGACGGAATCCAACGACCAATGGCTCGCGCCGACAGGGCGTGTCATGGAAATGCTCAGCGAGCATCAATGCGAGGGCTGGCTCGAAGGCTACCTACTCACCGGAAGGCACGGTGTCTTCAACTGCTACGAGGCCTTCATCCACATCATCGACTCGATGTTCAATCAGCATGCCAAATGGCTGAAGGTCACGGCGGGTCTACCATGGCGGGCGCCGATCGCCTCACTGAACTACCTGCTCGCATCGCACGTCTGGCGTCAAGATCATAACGGCTTCACGCATCAAGATCCCGGCTTCATCGATCACGTCGTGAACAAGAAAGCCTCCGTCGTGCGAGTCTATCTGCCGCCAGATGCGAACTGCCTGCTGTCCGTCATGGATCACTGCCTGCGCAGCCGGCACTACGTCAACGTGGTCATCGCAGGCAAACATCCCGCCCCGCAGTGGCTGACGATGGAGGCTGCCGCGAAGCATTGCGCTGAAGGCATCGGCATCTGGCAGTGGGCCAGCACTGACGAAGGCGGCGAACCCGATGTCGTCATGGCTTGTTGCGGCGACGTGCCCACGCTGGAGACCCTCGCCGCCGTCTCCATACTGCGTGAGCATCTGCCCGAGCTGAAGATCCGCGTGGTCAACGTCGTGGACCTCATGCGGCTCCAGCCCGAGCTGGAGCATCCGCACGGCCTCAGCGACACCGATTTCGACGCCCTGTTCACCAAGGACAAGCCCGTCATCTTTGCTTTCCACGCCTACCCCTGGCTGATCCACCGCCTGACCTACCGGCGCACCAATCACGACAACATCCACGTCCGTGGCTACAAGGAAGAAGGCACGATCACGACGCCCTTCGACATGACGGTGCTCAACGACT
Source organism: uncultured Verrucomicrobiales bacterium (assembly GCA_963976915.1). GTDB lineage: Bacteria > Verrucomicrobiota > Verrucomicrobiia > Verrucomicrobiales > Verrucomicrobiaceae > CAXBNA01. The sequence goes on along the minus strand of CAXBNA010000266.1, from coordinate 5,348 downwards.
TGGACCGTTTCCACCTCGTCATGGACACCCTCGACCGTCTGCCGCAGGCGGCAGACAAAGGCCTCGCCCTCAAAGAGGAACTCAAGTCCAAGCTCATCGAGCACAAGCACTACATCGAAGAGAACGGCCAGGACATTCCGGAGGTTCGCGACTGGAGATGGAATCATTCACCATGAAGACACCGGCACTAATCAACACCGCAAGCGCACTCATGGCGGATGACAAGGGCATCCTCGCGATGGATGAAAGCAATCCGACGTGCAACAAGCGATTCGCGGGACAAGGCATTCCTCAGACCCCGGAGGTGCGGCGGGCCTATCGCGAGATGATCGTGACCACGCCGCAGCTCGGAGACTTCATCAGTGGCGCGATCCTCTACGATGAGACGATTCGACAGACGACCTCCGATGGTCGCCCTTTTGCGACAGTGCTCAGCGAAGCAGGCATCATTCCCGGCATCAAAGTGGACAAGGGGGCGAAGGCCATGGCCGGGCATCCAGGAGAAAAGATCACCGAAGGTCTCGACGGACTGCGTGACCGACTGGCGGAGTATTTCCAGATGGGTGCGCGATTCGCGAAATGGCGCGCCGCCTTGACCATCGGTGAGCGCATTCCCAGTCGGAGCTGTCTGGAATCCAATGCCCACGCTTTAGCACGGTATGCAGCCTTGTGTCAGGAAGTCGGCCTGGTTCCCATCGTCGAGCCAGAGGTGCTGATGACGGGTGAGCATACTCAGGACCGCTGTCTCGAGGTCACGAGGGAAGCTTTGCGAAACGTCTTCATTCAATTGAACTGTCAGCGCGTGGTGCTGGAAGGCATGATTCTCAAGCCCAATATGGTGCTTCCCGGTCTGAGTTGTCCCACGCATGCGACTGCGGCGGATGTGGCGGATGCGACCGTGAACTGTCTCCTGCAAACGGTTCCCGCTGCGGTTCCGGGCGTCGCTTTTCTGTCGGGAGGCCAGTCCTCCGAACTCGCTTCAGCCCGACTGAACGACATGAACGTCCGCTACAAAAACCGCGCACCCTGGGCACTGGCGTTTTCGTTTGGTCGTGCCCTCCAGAATCCGGCTTTGGAAATCTGGCGGGGCGATGAGACGAACGTGAAAGCCGCACAGCACGCTCTGCTGCACCGTGCCGCATGCAATCGGGCGGCGCGCCGCGGTGACTATGCAACTGGGATGGAGCAGATTTAGCCCTATGCCACTTCACATCCATCTCATCCGGCACGGCGAAACCGAATGGACCTTGACCAGCCAGCACACCGGCCGCACGGACATTCCCCTGACCGCAAAAGGCGAAGACGAAGTGCGGGAGTGGGGACAGCGGCTCTGCCGAATACGCTTTGATCATGTGCTGACCAGCCCGCTTCAACGCGCACGGCGGACTTGTGAACTGGTCGGGCTCGGGAAGAACGCGGAGATCGAACCCGACCTGGCGGAATGGGACTATGGCGGCTACGAGGGCCTGCGCTCCGTGGACATTCGCAAGGACCGCCCCGGGTGGAATGTGTTTCGCGATGGGTGTCCGAATGGCGAATCTCCCGAGGAAATATCCGCCCGCGCAGACCGTCTCATCGTCCGCCTGCGCACCATGGAGGGCAACATCGCCGTCTTCTCGCACGGTCAGTTTGGTGGCGTTCTGGCTGCCCGGTGGATCGGCTTGTCCATCGTCGAGGCGCAGCACTTCCCGTTCCGCACCGCATCGCTCAGCATTCTCGGTGACGATCCGCATCATCCCGAGGTGCCGGTCTTGGAGTTGTGGAATGCCGCTCCCCACGAAGCGTCCCGTCTCGCTCCCGAGTCTCGTGCGGTCGATCATATCTCCGTGACGCAGCGTGCGATCCAACGCTGGGAAAACGAAGGAGGAGAGATTCCGACGACAACCAAGCTATCGAAAGGAGAACCGATATGAAAATTGATACAACAGACTTTCAAGTGCCCACTGGAACCACCGTGTGCCTGGACAAGTGGCCGACCAAAGTGAAGTCGATCTGCAAATCCAAGAAGGCCTACCACCATCTGCTAAAGGACCAAGTTGAGGAATTGAGTGATCTACAGCGCCTGCACTATGCGTCCGACCGTTACTCGCTGTTGCTGATTTTTCAGGCCATGGATGCGGCGGGCAAGGACGGTGCCATCCGGCATGTCATGTCCGGAATCAATCCGCAGGGCTGTCAGGTGTTCAGTTTTCAGCAGCCGAGCGCCGAAGAGCTGGACCATGATTTTCTCTGGCGCACGACCCGCCGTCTGCCGGAACGCGGACGGATAGGCATCTTCAATCGCTCCTACTATGAGGAAGTGCTCATCGTTCGCGTGCATCCAGAAATCCTTCGCGGCCAGGGGTTGCCGGCCGGATTGATCGCGGAGCAGGCCATCTGGGAAGAGCGCTATCGTTCCATCGTGGATCTGGAAGCGCATCTGCATCGCAATGGCACGCGCATCCTGAAGTTCTTCCTCCACCTGTCCAAGGAGGAGCAGGCCAAGCGCTTCCGGGATCGCATCGATGAGCCGGACAAGAACTGGAAGTTCAATATCGCCGACGTCAAAGAGCGTGAACGATGGGACGACTACATGAAGGCCTACGAGGGCTGCCTGAGTGCCACGAGCACGGAAACCGCGCCTTGGTATGTCGTGCCTGCTGACGACAAGCACAACGCACGGTTGATCATCTCGCAGACGATTCTCGACACGCTGAACGGACTCAAAATGAGCTATCCGCAGCCAAGCCCAGCGAGGCTGAAGGAATTGAAGGACATCCGCAAAGAACTCTGAAATCCGCCTGCCCTGATGAAAAAACTCATTGTCTTCGATCTGGATGGAACCCTCGCCGTGAGCAAGTCGTCGATGGATGCTGAGATGGCCGGCTTGCTCAGCGCTCTGTTGCGCATCGTCAGAGTAGCCGTGATTTCCGGCGGAGCTTGGCCCCAATTTGAAACTCAGGTGCTCGCCACGCTTCCGCACAACAAACACCTCAAAAAGCTGTCCATGCTGCCCACTTGCGGCACCAAATTCTATCAATACGACACGGACTGGAAGCTGCTCTATGCCGAGAACTTCACTGCGGAAGAGAAGCAGAAGATCATCAGTTCCCTGCAGCAGGTCACGGATCACGCTGCCTACAAGTCCGAGGAAACCTGGGGTGAGATCATCGAAGATCGCGGAAGCCAGATCACCTTCTCAGGTCTTGGACAGCAGGCACCGATCGACGCCAAGAAGAAGTGGGATCCCGACTTCGCCAAACGGCAGCGGATCAAGGGAGTACTGGATCACATGATCCCCGAATTCTCGGTGCGACTGGGCGGCACCACATCCATCGACATCACCAAGCCTGGCATCGACAAAGGCTATGGCATCCGCAAGCTGCGCGACACGCTCGGCATCGCCATCGATGAGATGATCTTCATTGGTGATGCCATCTTCCCCGGCGGCAATGACTATCCAGCGAAGGAAGCGGGGGCGCTGTCCATTCAGATCCGAGACGTGGAAGAAGCGAAGCGCGTGATCGAGGCGGTCATCGCGTGTTTAAGCGGCCAACTGCCTCCCCAGAACGAAACCAATGAGTGACTTCCAATTGCAGCGAATCGGCCAGATCATGGAACCCGATCCGGGCAATCCGCATGAAGTCGAAGGCGTGCTGAATCCCGCGGCTGTTCGTGGACCTGATGGTCAGCTGTATCTTTTCCCAAGGCTCGTGGCAAAGGGCAACTTCTCGCGCATTGGCATCGCTCGCGTCCTCTTCAATGAGGCAGGCGATCCATGCGGTGTGGAGCGGCTCGGCATCGCTCTGGAACCTGAGGCCGAGTATGAACTGGTGCCGCACGGCGGCGGTGGCTGCGAAGATCCGCGGGTCACCTTCGTGGAGCCATTGCAACGCTATGTGATGACCTACTCGGCGCTCTCAAACATCGGGCCGCGAATCGCGGTGGCCATTTCCAAGGACCTGTTTCGCTGGGAGCGGTTGGGCCTCGCCACCTTTGAACCGTATCGAAGCATCGATTTCGCCCACGTTTACAACAAGGACGCCAGCGTCTTTCCCGTCGCCGTTCCGAATCATGCCGGGAAGCTGCAATTGGCGATGCTTCACCGACCACTTTTCCCGGGAACGCTGCCCGAGGAAACCGTCGTCGAGGGAAGCTCCCGACTGGTGGATCTGGATCGTGAAAGCATCTGGATCTCGTATTGCCCGATGCCCGACGCAGGGGGCAAACCGCAACCCCTTGGCCTGTTCAACTCCCATCATCGGCTGGCCACCCCGGTTTCGCCTTGGGAGATGCTCAAGATTGGCGGCGGCACGCCGCCCATGCTCACGCGCCATGGCTGGATGATCATTTACCACGGCGTGCATGAAGTGGATGTGCCGGGAGGCCCCACGCATCCGCTGTCCTATTCCGCTGGCGTGATGATCCTCTCCGAACAACACCCCCGCGGGATCCGCTATCGCTCCCCGGAGCCCATCCTCACCCCCCTGCTTCACGAGGAAACGCACGGCATCGTCCCCAACGTCGTCTTTCCCACAGGAATCGACCGCCGGGACGATCTCGGCACGCCGGATCGTTTCGATGTCTATTACGGCATGGCCGACAGCCGCATCGGCGTCGCCAGGCTTGATCTGCCGAACGAACTTCCCGCCGAGGCCGCGGCGGACGGCTGAGCCAGGATCGATGAAGGATGGAGTCATCACCCCATAGCGAACGTGATGACTTCGGCCCTAGGGTCAGGCTCATTCATCCAATCATCGCAGACGCGCCCAGCCCTCCTCCATCATCATGCCCAAAGACAATTCATCCATCGCCATCTTCAAATCGCACAACGAAGCCGAGAACGCCATCAAGGAGCTGCAACGCGCAGGTTTCGACATGCACAAGCTGTCCATCATCGGACGCGACTACCACACGGACGAGCACGTCGTCGGCTACTACAATACCGGTGACCGCATGAAATACTGGGGCAAGCAGGGAGCTTTCTGGGGCGGCATCTGGGGCTGGCTTTTTGTCTCCGCCTTCTTCTTCATTCCTGGTGTCGGGCCTCTGCTCTTCGCAGGTCCGATCATCGGCTGAATCGTCGGCGCACTCGAAGGCGCGGCCATCGTGGGCGGCATGAGCGCCCTGGGAGCCGGCCTTTGCAGCATGGGCATCCCCAAGAACAGCATCGTGAAATACGAGAGCGCACTGACGCTGAGGAAGCCCGAAAGTGGCTGGTTGAAGCGTGAAGGCAACAGGATCAACGACGTTGAATCGCCGACCTGAGCAAGCCGGTGATTCATTGTCTGCGAACAGCGGCGTCGTTGTCGATTTCCGCTTCGACGGCGATCTCCCGCCGATCCACAACATGCTGGAAGCGGGAGAGG
>CAXBNA010000265.1:0-7567 GCA_963976915.1 uncultured Verrucomicrobiales bacterium | reverse complement strand
AGATGAACCGCCGCCTCATTGGTCGCCTCGCGTCTTGGCACTTCGCTGCGACAGAGCGGAATCGTGCGACCCTTCTCGCCGAAGGCATCGACGACGCGCAGATCGTTGTCACCGGCAATCCCGTCATTGATGCGCTCTTTCAAACCCGCTCCCTCACCCAGCCTGGTCCAGAGATGCTTTCGGTTCGAAACAAGACGGCCGACAGCAAGATCGTCCTCGTCACAACTCACCGTCGCGAGAACCAGGGGGCAACGATGCGGCAGCACCTCCGTGCTCTTCGGGAATTCGTCGAAGAGCGCCCTGACGTCTCGGTCGTCTTCCCGGTCCACCCCAGCCCTGCCGTCAAGGAGGCCGCCGCAGCGGAACTCTCCGACCACGGTCGTGTTCACCTCATCGCACCCATGGGCTACCGTGATTTCGTCCACCTCCTCTCCTCGGCTTGGATGGTCGTGTCTGACTCGGGTGGCATTCAAGAGGAGGCCACCGCGCTTGGCAAACCGATGCTGGTCCTTCGGTCGAATACCGAGCGCCCGGAGGCCGTTGAGTCAGGCATTGCCCGGCTCGCGGGCGACACCCATCTCGATCTCAAAAGGTTGCTGCTTGATGCCGCCGCCGATGAAGCCTGGTTCGCTCACTGTGAGGGCGGAAGCCCCGTGTTCGGCGATGGTACCACCGCACAGAAGATCTCTCAGTTCCTGCTCGGCCAATCCCGACTGGCCGTCGCCGCATGACGATTGGCCACCCTCCGATCCCTCCCTTCGTGACCGCATCTCCCGCCAGCATCACCATTGATCTCGACAACCTCTGGTCTTACCTCAAGACTCAGGGGCTGAGCGGCTGGGAAGACTACCCCAGCTACCTTCCGGTCGTGGTGCCCCAAATCCTCGATGCACTCAGCCGCCACAAGGTCACCGCCACCTTCTTCATCGTGGGCCGCGATGCCACTCGGAGTGAAAACAAGGCGCCGCTTCAGGCCATTGCTGATGCCGGCCACGAGATCTCCTGCCACTCGTTTGACCACGAACCCTGCCTGCATCTCTACAGTGAGAGCGAATTAAATACGGAATTCGACCGGGCCGAGGAGGCCATCGAAGCCGCGACGGGCGCTCGTCCCAGAGGGTTTCGCGGCCCTGGATTCAGCTGTTCGGACGACGTCCGCCATTGCCTGGTTTCCCGCGGATACACCTACGATTCGTCTTCGTTCCCCACGTTTCTCGGTCCTCTCGCACGACTGTACTTTCACTTCTCCGCCAAACTCCCCAAGGAAGAGCGTCAGCGGCGCTCAGGACTCTACGGTGGCATCAAGCAGGGCTTCGCCACCCTTCGCCCCCATCGACTGGAATCCGGTCTGGTGGAGTTTCCTGTCACCACGATGCCCATGGCCCGGGTGCCGATGCATCAGACGTACCTGCTGTTCCTGGCACAGCGATCCCTTCCTCTCGCCCGGCTTTTCTGGGGTGTCGCACACGGAGCATGCAGCCTGGTCTCGCTCCCGCCCACGCTGCTGCTGCATCCGACCGATTTCCTCGATCTCGACGACGTTCCCGCGATGAGCTTTTTCCCAGGCATGAAACTGCCACGATCGAAGAAGATCGAACTGATCGATGTCGTGCTCGGTTCCGTGACTTCCCGGCATCCTGTCGCACCCCTGAATCAGCGCGCTGCAGCGATGGTCCGAGACCCAAAAACGGCCGTCTCCGCCTTCCCCGTCAGCAACTCCAACCTGTCTCCGCAACCCTGATCACAAACCCGCCATGAACCCCATCGAAGAGATCACCGTCGTCCTGCCCGCTTACAACGAAGAGCAGGATTTGCCGCAACTTCTTGAACGACTCCATGCGGCCCTGGAGCCAGGTCCGCTCAAGCATCGCATTGTCGTCGTCGATGACGGGTCACAGGATCGCACGGCAGAGATTGCCCGGGAAGCCGCCACGCGCATGCCCGTTCAGCTGGTTCAGCACGAGCAAAACCAGGGCCTCGGCCGTGCCATCCAGACGGGTCTCACGGAAGCCAGTCGCCACCCAGGTGCTGTCATCACCATGGATGCGGACAACTCCCACGACCCCAAATACATCGCGGACATGGTGGCCAAGCTCGAACAGGAGGACTTGGACGTCGTCATTGCGTCCCGCTTCGTCAAAGGCAGTCAGGTGAAGGGCGTTCCCGTCTTCCGGCAGTTTCTCAGCTACGGCTGCTTCTTCTCGATGAAGTGCTTTGTCCCCTTCAAGAACGTTCGAGACTATTCCGCCGGATTCCGGGCCTATCGATCGACAACGCTCCAACGTTTGGTCAGCATTCACCAAGACCGGTTGGTCGAGCATGCCGGATTTTCCTGCATGTTGGAAGTCTTGCTCAAACTCCGGGCCATGGGTGCCCGCGCAGGCGAAATCCCCTACACCCTCCGCTACGATCAAAAGATCGGCGTCAGCAAACTCCGCCTCTTCCGCACCCTCCGAATGTACGCCCTCGTCCTCGGAAAGTTCATCGGTCCGCAGCCGCGCGAACGTTCTCCGGAATACTCCCTTCAGGCTGCGTCCAAGCTGGCCGCAACGTCCGGGACGATCACCTACTGATTCCGCCTCCAACGATCCATTCCCCCTCCCATGAGCACCTTCGCTTCAGCCCCACTGCTTCAAGCAGCGTCCATGGAAGGCGCGGACCAAGCCGCCAAGAACGACCATCGGACCTCCGACGATCTCAATGAGGTCGCGGTTCTTGGCGGGGGCATCTCAGGTCTCACCGCGGCGCTCCGGCTCGCGGAGTCCGGCTACAACGTCGTCCTCATGGAGGCCTCCAACCAGCTCGGCGGTCTCGGAACGTTCTTCGAGCATGACGGGCGAACCTTTGAAAAGTTCTACCACTGCATGCTGCCAAGCGATGGACCGCTGTTGAGCCTGCTCGACCACCTCGGCCTTCGGCAGTCTGTGTACTGGAAACCGAGCAGCTTCGGCTACTCCCACCTTGGCGAAGTCTATCCCCTCAACACGCCCCCTGACCTCCTCAAGTTCAAGCCCCTCAGCTTTGTGGATCGCATCCGCGTCGGCATCACCGGCCTCTACGGACGCCTCGCCTCGGATCGCGGTTTGGATGACATCACCGCCGTCGATTGGTTGACCCGACTTTCCGGAGCGCACGCCTTTCGGACGTTATGGGAGCCCATGCTCCGTGCAAAATTTGGCGACCGATACGCCTCCGTTCCAGCGCTTTGGTTTTGGACCCGTTTCAATCGCGAAAAGGGTGACAAAGACGGCGAAACGAAGGGCTACATCCGGGGTGGCTACAAACGCATCATCGACACGCTTGAGGATCGTCTTCGGCACCTCGGCGTGGAAATCCGTCTCAATGAACCCGTTCACTCGGTCGACCTTCTCTCATCGGGTCGGGTGTTGATTGAGACGAATGCCGGCAAACACACGACCGATCGCGTCGTCTCGACCCTGCCTGCCCCCTCGTTCGTCAAGGTCTCCGGACCCGCCCTCCGCCGTGGCATGGTTCCCGTGGACGAGTCGCTCGACTATCAAGGTGTGATCAACACGATGCTTTTCCTCAAGCGTCCCCTCTCGCCCCACTACTGGCTGGCCACACCGGATCCCAGCTACCCCTTCGATGGCGTGGTCGAGACCTCGACCCTGACAGATGAGGCCGACCGGGGACAACGCCACGTTGTCTACCTGACGCGCTACCTCCATCGCACCGATCCTCGCTTCACCCATGAGGATGATCAAATCGCCTCCCAAGACTGGGATGCCATGAAGCGCCTCTTTCCCGACCTCCTCGACGATGACTTGGAGACAAGTTTCGTTTTCCGAGCGCCCTTCGTCGAACCCATCTACCGACTCGGCCACCTTCGACTCAAACCGCCTGAAGTTCTGGTTCCTGGGAAGGTCTTTCTTGCCAGCACCGCTCAGGTGTATCCCACAGTGACCTCATGGAACGGCAGCGTGGATCAGGTCAACCGCACGCTCGATCTGATGCTGTCCAACGGACGCCGCAAGATCCGCGTCGGAAATGCGTCCGTTTGAGACGCTACTTTCCCGCCGCTTTCTTCCCGAGTTTGGGACCACAGCCGCAGCCGCCGGAGGCGCATCCCAGCCCCGCGCTTTTCCCCTTCTTCCGCCGGAGCACCGACCGCGTGACAAAGAGAGTCAACGTCGCCAGCACCACCAAAAGCGCTGCGGCGGACTGCCAATCTTGAGAGTCATTCATCGCGCCTCAGCCCCATCCCAGGACACGCCCTCCCTGGTAAATGATCAAGCTCAAAAGATAGGCTGTTCCCGTCAGGTAGCCGAGTTGAAACAGCGGCCACTTCCAACCGTTGGTCTCCCGCTTGACGATCGCCAGCGTGCTTAGGCATTGCATGGCAAAGACGTAAAACACCAAAAGGCTCACGCAGACCAGCGGGGTGTACACGAGCGATCCATCGTCCCAAGTTTCCCCGCTGATTCGGTCCCTCAGCGGTTCCAAGTCTTCATCGTCGTCCGTCTCCACCGCGTAGACCACCGACATCGTGCTGACGAAGACCTCCCGGGCGGCGAACGATCCGATCAAGCCGATCCCAATCTTCCAGTCATACCCCAAAGGCTTGATCAAGGGCTCAATCAAATGCCCCGCCTGTCCGGCAATGCTCTGCTCCAACCGCACGGAGGCATCTTCAGAGTCGGACTTCGGATACGTCGACGCCGCCCAGACCAGGATGGACAGCCCCATGATGATCGTCCCCGCGCGCACTAGGAAGAGCCTCGCCCGCTCCCACATGTGCCAGAGGATCGTCCTGATCGCCGGAGCCTTGTAGGACGGCATTTCCAGAATCATCGGGCTCGAGGCCCCTCTCATGATCCCCTTGCTGAACAGCCACGCAAAAAAGAACGCTCCCAGCGTCCCCAGTGCGTAAAGCCCCAGCATCATCCCGGCCTTGGTCCACGCCGATACCGTATCACCCGGCAACAGCGCACTGATCAGCAGCGAATAGACGGGCAGCCTTGCCGAACAACTCGCCAGCGGGGCCACCAAAATGGTGATGAGCCGATCCTTCGGACTCTCAATCGTCCTCGTCGCCATGATCCCCGGAACCGCACAGGCATAGGAACTCAGATACGGAAGAAACGACTTTCCGTTCAAGCCCACCAAACTCATGAATCGATCCATGATGAAGGCCAACCGCGCCATGTACCCGGTGTCTTCCATCAGGGCAATGAAGAAGAACAGGATCAAAATCTGCGGCAGGAAAATCACCACGCCGTTCACCCCCTGAATCGCCCCCTCCACAATGAGATCCCGCAAATCGCCCGGGGCCATCACGCTCTCGACCCACGAGCCCAGCGCTCCAAAACCCGTTTCGATCCAGTCCATCGGGCCTTCGGCCACCTTGAAGATCAGGAAAAAGAGCAGCCCCAGAACGGCCAGCAGCATCACACCGCCCCAGACCGGATGCAGAAAAAATCGATCCAACTTGGTGGTTAGGCTCTCAATCTCCACCTCCGGACGCTCCAGCACACCCTCGCAGAGTTTTTCTACCTCTCGATACCGATCATTGACGAGCGTGTCTTCCCAACCCGGGAACGCGCCCTCCACCTCGATCCGACATTCCACGACCTTCCGCAGATGCGCATCCCCAATGCCATACTGCATCGGGTCATGATCGGCAATCAGGTACAGCGGCTCGAGAAGCGACGAACGCTCATCGACCTCACCCACAGAAATCAATTCTTTCCGGCTCTTCTCCAAAGCCTTCCGCACACCCTCTGGCAGCGGGGCCGAGTCCCACTTCGGCAAGGGCAGGTCTTCCCGGCTCATCACCGATTTCAGCTCCATCAGCCCCTTCCCTGACGTGGCCTGCATGGCCACGATCGGTACGCCAAGGCGCTTGGAAAGCTCAGGCATGTCGATCCGCCACTGCTTCTGCTCGGCCACGTCGATCATGTTCAGCACCAGAATCGTCGGCAGACCCAGTTCCAGGACCTGCGTCACCAGAGCACATCTCGAAGCACCGCCTCGTCCGGCGACCTCGCATTCAAACTGTAGGCCCCAGGAAGGTCAATCAGTCGAAGTTTCTTCCCATGCTGCGACCAGCATTCGCCCATCTTTTTCTCCACCGTCACGCCGGGGTAGTTCGCCACCTTCTGCTTCAATCCGGTCAACAGATTGAAAACGGTCGTCTTTCCCGAGTTCGGGTTCCCGACAATCGCGATGAGAGGCGGCTTCGTCCCGGCACCCGTCGATTTCACATTGGAATCCTTGGTCGCTGTCGTCATCACACCACCTCGATCACCTGGATCTCCGCCGCCTCGTGATTCCGCATCGCCACATGCGATCCGCGCAAATAGATCTCAATCGGCTCACCCAGCGGAGCCCGCCTGACCACCCGCACCGGCGTTCCCGGCACCAAGCCCAGTTCACGGAGCCGGGTCAGACCGGACCGCCCAGTGGGCAGGCTCTCCACGACCGCACCGACACCGATGGGCAATTTTGAAAGTGGCAGGGGCAGATTCATCAAAGGTTGGTTTTCTGTAACTGAGACTGGGTCTCAGAAGTAACGCACGCTAACCACGGTCTGTCGCATTGCAATCCTCCGAATCAGCATTTCCTGCCCTGAAATTGCGTTTTGATCCTCGAATCACTTCGCGTGAAGGTCTCCAGAGCACGGCCCACCCCTTGACGCCCCCCGTTCCGCCTGCGAAATCGACCACGTTTCTCCACCCCCACGGCCCCGATGCTGACACACCCTTCCTTCTCGATCTGCCTTGGACTGCTCGCGATGGCGATCGTTTCGACCTCCGCACGTGACGAACCTCTCCCGTTTTCGCCCGACCGAGTCAGCGCGGCGGCGGCCTATTCCGCCAGCCACGGTGGACTCGCCCTTCTGATTCAGCAAAACGGCAGAACCCTCACCGAGCGCTACACCGGAGGGCACACCGCCTCCACCAAGTACCGCATTTACAGTGGCACCAAGGGCTTTTGGGGACTCGCCGCCCTCAAAGCCAACGAAGACGGCCTCCTCGATCTGGACGACCGGGCATCCAAATACCTGCCCGAGTGGAAAGCCGACTCGGACAAATCGCGCATCACCCTCGAACAACTCCTCGACTTCTCCTCCGGCCTCGAAGCGAAGAACCTCATCCACGAAGACAACCTCAAGGACCGAAACCTCATGGCCATCGAGGCCAAACGTGTCGCCACACCCGGCCGCTCCTTCATCTACGGACCCGCCGCGCTCCAGGTGTTTCATGAGGTCCTGAAGCGCCGCCTTCTGGAAAAAGGTGATCGCCCCTACACCTATCTGGAGCGCCAGGTTCTCCAGCCCATGGGCCTGGGTTCACAACGCTACATCCCCGATCAATCCGGCAACCCGCTCCTCGCCGCAGGATTCATGATGACCGCCCGCCAGTGGGCGCAGATCGGCACGGTCCTCGTTCAAGAAGGCCGACCCATCCTCTCCGAACGATCCTTCGACCGGCTGAGCCGCGGATCTTCCGCCAATCGCGCCTACAACCTCGGCTTCTGGAACAACCGCGCCGCCGACGACCGGCACGCCCGAGAGATCGATGTCGAAGACGAACTCCGAAAAGGC